>CAIMSF010000167.1 GCA_903844055.1 uncultured bacterium | reverse complement strand
TATCCGCCCGAAAAGCTCGCGAAACATCGGGAAACCTGCGAACGGATCGGCATCGACCTGATCGTCGAACCGTCGACGATCTTCCAGGTCACCGAGGAGTTCGCCAAGGAAGAACCGTGCTTCCTGTGCGCCCGGATGCGCAGGGGCGTCCTCTATAAACTCGCGCGCAAGTACGGGTGCAACAAGCTGGCGCTCGGCCATCACTTCGACGACGTGATCGAGACGACGCTTTTGAACATGCTGTATGCGGGGTCGTTCAAGACGATGCTTCCCAAGATCCGCTCGGAAAACTACGCCGGCATCGAACTGATCCGTCCGCTCTATCTCGTCAAGGAACACGACATCGTCCGCTTCATGAACTACAACAAGCTCGAAGCGATGAATTGCGGCTGCCGTTTCGTCCTGACGAAGACCGATTCGAAGCGCGGGGAAGTGAAGAACCTGATCGCCTCGCTTCGGAAAATCTACAAGAATATCGACATCAACATCTTCCGCAGCGCCGAAAACGTCAACTTGAAGGGCATTCTCGGGTACCAGAATGACGAGGAAGCCAAGACGTTCCTCGACGATTACTGACATCATATCGCCGCTCGATGAGCGGGATGTGAGAAACGCGAGGCGTTCCTATGGAATGCGTCTGTGAACCAACGGAGCCGATGATATGAAACGCCCTGGACCGATTCGACGGACCAGGGCGTTTTTCCATATTGAGAGCCGTTCATCGATCGTCGTCGAACGTTTCACGTGAAACATGTCACTTGCCGAGACAGAACCGGGAGAACAGCGAGGCGACCAAGGCGTCGCTGCCGGACTCGCCGGTGATTTCCCCAAGCGCTTCCCAAGCGCGCCTGATGTCGATCTCGATCATGTCGACGGGGAGTCTTTTGGCACAGGCGGCCATCGCGTCGGATAGCGCAAGTGCGGCCTCCTTCAGCTTCCCGATATGCCTGGCATTGGCGACAACGACTTCGCCGGAAGCGATGACACGCTCGTCGACGAAGAGCCGGCGAACTTCGGCTTCCAGTTCGCGGATGCCGGTCTTCTGCTTGGCCGAGACGTCGATCATCCGACCGGCGAGGGGGTCGTATCTCTTCCCGAGATCGACTTTATTGCCCACGACGATCCGCGGCTTGTCCTTGGTGAGTTCGAGCAACTGGCGGTCCGTATCGGTGAGCGAAGCGCTCTGATCGAGCACGAGCAGGACCAGATCGGCCTCGTTCATCGCCTTTCTGCTGCGGGCGATGCCGATGCTCTCGACAATGTCGTCGGTTTCGCGGATCCCGGCCGTGTCGATCAGTTTGAGCGTGATTCCGCCGAGGTTGAGCTCCCCTTCGACGAGGTCGCGGGTCGTTCCGGAAATCTCGGTGACGATCGCCTTCTCTTCACCGAGAAGGGTGTTGAGGAGACTTGATTTGCCGACGTTCGGCTTGCCGACGATGACCGCCTTGACGCCGTCGCGGATCACCTTTCCGGTCGCCGCCTTGACGATCGTTTCGTCGATGCGGGCGGTTACGGCGCGGAGTTTCGGAAGAATGATCTGATCCGTCATGACGATCGCGTCGTCATATTCGGGATAATCGATGTTGACTTCGATGGCGGCGACGACGTCCAAAATCTCTTTCTGAAGGCCCGTCACGAGCGCGGCGACGCTGCCGTCCAATCCCTGGTGCGCAAGCTTGAGCTGGGCGTCGGTTTTGGCGTTGATGACATCCATCACGCTCTCCGCCTGCGACAGGTCGATGCGGCCATTCAGATAAGCCCGACGCGTGAACTCGCCCGGTTCGGCGATACGACATCCCCGCGCGACGAGCAGCGCGACGATTTTCTCGGGGATCAGATAACCCCCGTGAGTGCTGATTTCGACGACGTTCTCGGCTGTGAACGATTTCGGCGCCAGGAAGACGCTGACCAGGACTTCGTCGATGACGTCCTCACGGTCGACGATATGGCCGTAGCTGACCGTATGGCTTGTCGCGGTGGATAGATCCCGGCCGCGAAAAACGGAAGCGACCGCCGTCACGGCGTCGTCTCCCGAAACCCGGATCACATTGATCGCGCTGGTACCGCGCAGGGTCGCGATTCCGACGATGGTATCGTACAGCATGGGCATCACCGTAAATATTCTATCATAACGGGGGCGGATATTGTATAATAGTTGAGGGTGATGCCATCATGAACCAGAAGCGATTGAAGTCGTGGAAATACTATGTTTTGCTCTTCGCCGCCGCCTTCGTCATCCTCGGCGCGGTGGCGCTCATCAAGAACTTCTCCGGCACCTATGTTGCCGGCGATTTGTGGAACGTCATCATTTTTCCGCCGCTATTGGCGATCATGATGTTTCTCTCCGATTACATGATGCAGAAGCTTGCGGACAAGAAGGGCAAGAAAGACTTCGAAGGCCGATATCTGGACGCGATCGCCGAAAAGATGCGCGCGTCAAACCTGTTCCTGATCGAGGATTTCCGCCGGCTCAAGGAAAGCGAGCGGTTCCAAGAAGCGCTGAAATACGGATTCTACATCACCCAGCACGGCGAAAGCGAAAAATTCACTGTCGTCCGGCTCGAAAAACGATTCGACGGGCGCAGCCTCGAAGCGAAGGCGATGCCGTTCGTCGTTGCGCACGTTCGTGAAATACTGGCCGAGAAACAGAAATAGCAATGACAAAAGACCGCCGAATCGAGTATAATATGAGATACGGGAGTTGGCATAATGCATGTCGTGAAAGGCTATGGAGTCACACGCGGGATGGGTTCGGGACGTGTTTTCCTATATCGGCCGACCCGCGGTGAAGAACCGACGTTTGATTTATTTATAAATCAAAAAGAAGCTCTTCATACCGCGATCGAGCGGAGCGTCGCCGACCTTGAGAAAGACGTCGCCGAAAGCCGCGAGAACGCCACGGATACCGTCCGAATGGTCTTCGAAGCGCACAAACTGATGGTGAACGACCCATTGCTCGTGGATGCCGCCATCAACCTCATCGACACCGGAATGACAGCTTACCAAGCCTATAAGACAGCTTCGGAGCAAATCGTTTCGCAATTCCGCCTACTGACCAACGACTATATGCGCAATCGCGTCATCGACATCATCGATGCCACCGACCGCGTGCTCCACGCCCTCCTCGCCGCCGAATACGAACGCGAATTCGACTTTACCGAACCGCACGTCATCGTGATGGACCAGATGCGTCCATCCGTGATCCGCAACTGCCACAAGCCGCACATCGTCGGATTCATCGCCGAATCAGGCGCCTATGACCAACACTCTTCGATGATCGCCCGCGCCAAAGATCTGCCGGGCGTCATCGTTCCGGGAATCACGAAGTCGCTGCATGATGGCGACTACGTGACGATTGACGGAGACACCGGAACGGTCGTCATCGATCCCGACCGCAACCGCAAATGACATCTCACGAAAGGAGCCGCTGCCGATGAGTTATAAAGCTCTGTACCGAACCTACAGACCCGTCGATTTCACCGAAGTCGCCGGTCAAAACCATATCACGACGACATTGAAGAACGCATTGGCATCCGGCAAAGTGGCGCACGCCTATCTGTTCAGCGGTCCTCGCGGAACCGGCAAGACATCCATCGCCAAGATCCTTGCGAAAGCCGTCAACTGCGAACACGCACCGACCGAAAATCCCTGCAACGTCTGCGACAACTGCCGCGGCATCCAGGACGGATCAATCAACGACGTCATCGAAATCGACGCTGCGAGCAACAACGGAGTCGACGAGATCCGTGAAATCCGGGATAAGGTCAAGTATCTGCCGGGATATGTCAGGTATAAAGTCTACATCATCGACGAAGTCCATATGTTGTCGACAGGCGCGTTCAACGCACTTTTAAAGACGCTCGAAGAGCCTCCGGCGCACGTCATCTTCATCCTCTGCACGACCGAGCCTCAAAAGATTCCGCTCACGATCCACTCGCGTTGCCAGCGTTTCGACTTCAAATCGATCACGCCTCTGGAGATCGCCGGAAAGATGAAAGAGGTCATCGAGAAGGAACACATCAACATCGAAGAGGACGCGATCAATCAGATTGCACTCTTTGCGGAAGGTGGGCTTCGCGATGCGCTCAGTCTTCTCGATCAAGCGTATTCTTACAGTCCGCTCATTATTAAACTTGAAGACGTGAACCAGATTTGCGGGGCTGTTTCCTTTGCAAAACAGATGGAAATCGTCCATGAAATCTGGCAGATGGACTCCGCCCAGGCGATCAAGGCGATGGAAGATCTCATTGCCGCAGGGAAAGATGTCGCCAAAATCTGTCAAAACATGATTCAGTTCTATCGTGATGTGCTGGTCTACAAAAATGTCGGGTTCTCAGACTCGCTCCCCAGCTTAAACAAGAACGAAGAATTTGTAGCAATCACTAAAGCGCTCAGCAACCGCAGAATCTTCTTCTATCTTGATATTTTGAACAAAGCCGCAAACGACATTCGCTGGAGCAACAATCCGCGTCTATACCTCGAACTTGCCTTCATCAAAATGACCGATGAGGAGCCTGGAAGCGACGCCAAGACGATCCAAGCGATTGAAGAACTGGAAAATCGGCTTGGTAGACTCGAAAAGGGTATCACGGTCAAGCAAAACCCGCAAATCAAGCCGGAAGCGACTCTGCCGAAGACCGAATCGGTCCAAAATCAACCCCAATCCACGATGAGTAAAGCGGATGTCTCTGCACCTGCCGATCGGTCGCCAAAAGATCAAAAATCACCGATATCAATCAATCAACAAAATGTCAATAAATCGCCAAATATGGCGCAATCCAATTTGCATGACAATGATAGTAGAAGTTTGATTGGAACGACCGATTCGGGGCAACTCGATCCCGGTTCAAAGACCGCTTGCATCGACATTTCAAAGACATATGACATATCCTTTATCGAAGACGTTCTGAATAACGGCAACCGAAACGACAAGGCGAATTTGATCAATAACTGGAATTTGATCGCCAAAAACATTTCATCAGCCGGCAGCGGCGCACAATTTGTCCAGATATTTTCAACCGGTTCATTAATGGCAAGCTCGGTCGACAGGATCATCGTCACCTTCAAGGGCGCCGGCGCATGCAACCGGTTGATGACTCCGGCCGCCAAGACCGTCATCAAGTCCGCACTCAAGTCCGCCTTTGGCAGGGAGATCGATTACATGGCGCTTCCCGAAGAAGTGTTCCAGGCGATCTCGGACGAATTCGTCAACTTGTTCCGTCAAGGAAAACGAAACATCAAGTTGTCCCCCATCGTCTGTCCCGAGCTGCGCGATGTCTCGGCCGAGTCCGAGGACAAGGGGAATCAAAAAATCGAAAAGGTCGTTTCGGATGCCGTCGGACTCTTCGGCGACCTCGTCCGGGTCAAACGTTGATCGGAGGGACTTGACATGATCAATCCGCAAATGCTGAAGAAACTGCAAAAAATGCAAGAAGACCTTAAGCGCGCTCAAGACGAAATCAACGCGTCCACCTTCTACGGACAAGCCGGCGGATCCGTCGTCAAGGTCAGCGTCAAGGGAACCAAAGAGATCGTCGACATCGAAATCAAGAAGAACGAGATCGACATGAATGACGTCGAGATGCTCCAGGATCTCATCAAGGTCGCCTTGAACGACGCCTTCAAGCGCGTTGACAAGGAGATCGCGGAAACGATGGGGTCGTTGACCCAGGGCATCCGCTTCCCGGGGCTATGAGATGAGATACCCGCAATCTCTCGAGGCTCTCATCACCGAATTCATGAAGTATCCCGGCGTTGGCCGGAAGACCGCGGAACGTTTCGCGCTATATACCATCCACCGCTTGGACGGCGAAAGCGCCCAGGCGTTCGCCGACGCCATCCGGCATGCGAAGTCATCCATCCACATGTGCCCGACGTGCGGGCACCTTACCGATCAGGAGCGCTGCGAGGTCTGCGCCGATCCCCTTCGCGACGGATCGCGGATCCTCGTGGTCGAATCCGCCAAGGATGTATTTTCCATCGAAAAAGCCGGAGACTATCACGGATTGTATCACGTTCTGAACGGCGCGTTGTCGCCAATCAACGGAATCGGGCCTGAAGAACTGAATTTGAAGTCGCTTTGGCCGCGGGTTCAGGAAGAGCGCGTCAAGGAAATCATCATCGCGACGGGAGCCACTCAGGAAGGCGAGGCGACCGCGATGTATATCCGCCGCATTCTGAAAGACACCGATTTGCTCGTGACGCGGATCGCCTATGGCGTTCCGGTCGGCGCGAACCTGGAGTTCGCCGACGACGCGACGCTGGCGAAAGCGATCCAGAACCGTCGGTCCTTTTAGTTCGAAAAGCCAAAAAACACATATTGCGCATGGCGGTATTATGTTATAATAGTACTACATAGGGGCGGGTGGATACCCGCGACACAATTGGGGTGAAACGCATGTCATTTTCCAGCTTTGTCTTTGCCGCAGGCATCATTGAAACGATCGAAACGTTCGTCGAGCCATATATCACGCAGGGAATCGACCTTCTCACCGGACTGGCCGTCTGGCTTCAAGCCGCCATTTTGGTCGGCGCCGCGATTCTCATTTTGATTGGTCTCTTCACCTTCATCAAGAAGACGTACAAAATGATTCTCGTCCTGGCGGTCATCGGCGCGATTGGCTATTTTCTGTATACATCCGGAACCCTCGACGGCATTCTTGGCGGGCTGATTCCGACGACCACGACCACCGCATCCTTCTGGGTGCACATCTTAAGAGCGTTGCCTTTCTAATCAAAAAGGCAATTCTCTTTTTTTTTCAAACCGCATGACCGGTTTTTGTGTTTTTTTTGTACAGAATTCGGCAAGGCATGCGATTCATACATTCATTCGACACGTCACAACGCGCTTTTTCACATTATTTTACTAGGGAGAACAATCTATGGACATCAAAATGGTCAATCTGACGAAAATCTTCACCAGCAAAAACCGCAAGGAGGTCCAGGCCGTCAGCCATGTCGACCTCACGATCCCGTCGGGCAAGCTGATCGGTCTCCTCGGTCCGTCCGGTTGCGGCAAATCCACGACGCTTTATTTGATCGCGGGGCTTCTCAAGCAGAATGAAGGACAGATTTTCTTCGGAGAAGACGAAGTGTCCGAGATGCCGCCGGAAAAGCGCGGCATCGGTCTCGTGTTCCAAAACTATGCCCTCTACCCCCATTTCACCGTTCGCGAAAACATCCTTTTCCCGCTTCAGAACCTCCATGTTCCCAAGGAAGAGGCGAAGCAGCGGACGTTTGAGATGGCCAAATTGGTCGGACTCGAGGAAATGCTCGACCGCAAGCCGAAGGAACTCTCCGGCGGCCAGCAGCAGCGCGTCGCCATCGCCCGCGCCCTGGTCAAAAAACCGCGCGTCCTGTTGCTCGACGAGCCGCTTTCCAACCTCGACGCCCGCCTGCGCCTGCAGACGCGAGAGGAGATCAAGCGCATCCAGCGCGAAACGGGCATCACCACCGTGTTCGTCACCCACGACCAGGAAGAGGCGATGTCCATCTCCGACGAAATCGTCGTGATGAAGGACGGCGTAATCCAGCAGATGGGTCAGCCGCAGGATGTCTACGACCATCCCGTCAACCTGTTCGTCGCGAAGTTCCTCGGCAGCCCGCAGATCAACGTGTTCGACGGCGTCATCGAGGCCGGCAAGGTCCTGATCGACGGCATGGCCGTCGGTGCGACCGAACTTCCCGACCAAAAGGTCGTCATCGGCATCCGTCCCGAAGGCCTCCAGGTCGACAAGACGGCATTGAGCCCGTTCAAGTTCGAAATCGACCTGGTCGAGACGATCGGCCGCGACACGACGCTGATCATCGAAGTGACGTCGGAAGAGAGCACGCTCCTCGACAAGAAGACGTTCAAGGCGATCGTCGACGCCGAAAACCGCATTCGTCCGAAGGATGTCATCCATTTCGTCGTCAAACCCGAGAAGATGCACATCTTCGGCCTTGACGGCAAGCACCTGTAAGCGTAGGGACCGCCATGGAAACGAAAAACAACTGGAAGGCGTGGCTGTACCTGGCACCGATGCTCTTGCTCATGTCGGTGTTCACGTTCTACCCGCTCATCAACGCCTTCATCATCTCTTTCTATAAGGGATACCGACCGCTTCAGAACTCGATCGAAGGGTTCACGCTCCTGGGCAACTACCTTTTGATCCTGCGCAATCCGCTCTTCTGGAACGCCATGAAGAACACCTTCGTCATCGCCTTCATCTCCGTGCCGGTCTCGATCTTCCTGTCGCTGGCGATCGCCGTCGGCCTGAAATCGATTCCGAAACTGAACAAGTTCTTCCAAACCGTCTTCTTCCTGCCGTACGTCACCAACTCGATCGCCGTCGGCATGGCGTTCGCCGTCATGTTCCACAAGAACTACGGCCTGATCAACGCCATCCTCGAACGGCTTGGATTCGCCGGCCGCATCGACTGGATCGGCGGAACCTCGAGCTGGTGGACCCAGATGGTCGCGCTCCTGATCTTCACGGTCTGGGAAAGCCTCGCGTTCAAGATTCTCGTCTTCACGAGCGGCATGCAGAACATCGACAAGCAGTATTACGACGCGGCGAAGATCGACTCCGCCTCGAAGTGGACCGTCTTCCGCCGGATCACCGTGCCGCTGCTCTCCCCGATCATCCTGTACATCTCGATCACGTCGATGATCGGCGCCCTCAAGGCCTACAACTCGGTCATCGGTCTCTTCGGCGTCAAACTCGGCAACCCGTCGAACTCGATGATCACGATCGTCGCCTTCGTCTACAAGTATCGGGCCGAACTCGCCTCGCCGGGCTATTACAGCTACGCCGCGGCGTCCGCCATCATCCTTTTCATCATCACGGTCATCTTCTCCCTGATCCAGGGCGCCGTGTCGAAGAAAAGGGTCCACTATTAGGAGGTGCGGGCGATGTCAGATGTCTTCGTCGTCAACGAAAAAGCCTACCGCGCCAAGAAAATCCTCACCAACGTCGCATCCTACGCCTTCCTCGCGCTGGTCGCCCTCATCATCCTGGTTCCCTTCTACTGGATGCTCCTGACGTCGCTGAAAAGCCAGCTGCTGATGGAGGAAATCCCGCCGCTGCTGTGGCTCAAGCCGTCGCAATGGGAACTCTCCAACTACAGTTCGCTGTTCGCGCTCGTCCAAAGCGGACCGCGCGCCGGTTCCCCGCTCTTCCCGTTCTTCACCTATCTTCGGAACACCGTCGTCGTCTCGATCATCACGACCACGGGAACCACGATCACGACGATCCTCGCCGCCTACGCGTTCGCCCGTCTGAACTTCAAGGGCCGCGACATCGTCTTCGCGATCCTGCTCGGCACGATGATGGTCCCCGGCGAAATCTTCATCCTCACCAACTTCCTGACGATCGCCAAACTGGGTCTGTATACGTTCGACCAGACCTATGGACAAGTACTCGTCGCGATGACCGTCCCGTTCATGACCAGCGTCTTCTACACGTTCTATCTGCGGCAGACGTTCAAGCAGATCCCCAACGAACTGTACTATGCGGCCAAGGTCGACGGAACCACCGATTTCGGATATCTGCTCAAGGTGATGATTCCCGTCGCCTCGCCGACGATCGTGACGATCATCATCCTGAACTCGATGGGCGCGTGGAGCGCCTACGTATGGCCGGCGATGGTTACCATGAAGGACGAGTTCCGACTGGTTTCCAACGGTCTGCGCGGCGCCTTCACCGACACCGGATCGGGACGCACCGACTTCGGACAGCAGATGGCGGCGGCGACGCTCGTCACCGTGCCGCTGCTCATCCTGTTCTTCACGTTCCGCAAGCAGATCATGCGCGGCGTATCCCGCAGCGGCATCAAAGGCTGAGAACGGCGTTCCGGCCGATCATCGAATCCCGTCAATCCAATCCATAGGAGGATATCAATGAAGAAAATTCTGTTATTGCTCGTTTGTGTCATCACCACCTTCAGCATCATCGGCTGCGTCCAGATCGTGACGACGACGACCGAGGAAGAGTGGACCACCGAAGAGACCACCACCACCGGTACGACGACCCAGTTCACCGGTTCGACGACCGAAGGAACCGGCACGACGACCGACGCGCTGACCACCACCACGACGACCCGTCCCGTGGTATACGGCGACCTTCCGGACGAAGAAGTCGAAATCAACTTCTGGCATATCTACGGCGCCGGCAAGACGGCGCTGCTCGACCAGATCATCGCCGAGTTCATGGACATGTTCCCCAACGTGACGATCACCTCGACGTCGCAGTCCGACTACAACACGCTGCGCGAGAAGATCCAGCTCGGCATCACCGTCGGCCAGGTGCCGACGATGGCGCTCGGCTATCCGGACCATTTCGCCAACTACATCGACGCCGGCGCGGCCTATGCGCTCGACCCGCTGATCACCTCGAACATCGTCTACGAAATCACCGATTCCGCTTCGTCGATCTTCGGGCAGACCGTCACCACGGCGCTCGAACTGACCGACTTCGTCCCCTCCTATCTGGCGGAAAACAACCAATACGCGGGACGCAAGTACTATTCCGTCCCCTATTCCAAATCCACCGAGACGATGGCCGTCAACGTCGACGTCCTGAAAGCCCACGTCGCCGAGATCCGCGCCCTCGGCATCACGATCTCCGACAACGGCTACCTCTCCCATGACGTCCCGCTGACGCTGAACCAGCTCAATGCGCTGAACGCGATCCTGGTCAGTTCGCTCACAGACGGTTCCGGCGATCCCGTCACCGACGTCGCGAACAGCAAGTGCGCCTACCTCGTCAACTACGACTCCTCCGGCAACATGTACATCAACATGAGCCGCGAACTCGGCGCGCCATACACGAATACGAGCGGCGACATCCTCGTCGACAACGCCGCGACGCTGTCGATGCTCACCTACCTCGACATGATGTTCGAGAGCCGCACGATGGTCCTCCCGATCGTTTGGGACCAGTCCTACGGATCCACCAACTTCATCTACGGCGACGTCTGCATGTCCGTCGGCTCCACCGCTGGCGTCAACTACAACATCCCGGCCAACAACCTTCCGGCCGACCTTTCCAAACTGAAATTCGGCGCCTTCGCCACCGACTTCGTCCCGGTTCCGCAAGCGGTCACCGCCAACAACCAGGCCGTCACCCTCTACGCCGGATCGACGCCGTTCAACTTCACCGGCAATCTCTCCGCCGTCCAGCAAGGACCGAACATCGGCATCTTCAAAGCCGCGTCCACGGCCGAACGCATCTATGCCTGGCTTTTCATCAAGTATCTTACCAACACCGACAACACCGCCCGCTGGGCGATGGACACCGGCTATCTGCCGGCCCGCATCTCGGCCTATACCTCCGAGGTCCCGATCCAGCTCACCGGCACCTTCAGCACGACCTACAACGACTTCCTGCAGATCGCCACGGACTTCTGGGCCGCCGACGGCAATCCCGGCTGGGGCGAAGCCGACGAGCGTTGGGACTTCCTCTACAAGTCGATGGTCGCCAACATCGCCAAGAATCAGAACGCGTATTATCAGTTTGACCCGGCCTTCGCCGCGGGAGCGACCAGCGCCGGATCGGCGACCGCCCGCGTGGAAGCTGGCTACTGCCTTGAAAACATCATCACCGGCGCCTATTCGCCCGCCGTCGCGCTTCAAACCATGAAGAGCCAGCTCACCTGGTGATCCGCATCCCAACACGGCCGCAGCTGCGGCCGACAGCAAAGGAATGAATGCCATGTTCAAACGACTGATCCTGTCAACCATCGCCATCGCCGCGGTTTGGACGCTCTTCGCCTGCGAAACCCTCACGACGACCACGCCGACGACATTCCCGACGACCGTGACGACGACCGTGACCACCACGGAGCCGACCACCACGACGGAACCGACGACCACGACGACGACCACCACTGACGGCCTCGTCGCCCTGCCCGACCTCACCGGCATGAGCAGAAGCGAAATCACGACGGCCCTCCAGGACCTCGGTTTCACGGTGCGATTCTATTTCGACGTCTCCGTCGTCTATGACGAGGAATCCGACTACGACAAGTTCGTCAAGTTCGGTCAGGGGATGGTCGCGGGCACCCGCGTCGCGCCCGGTACCGAAATCCGCGTGTACACGACCCCGCTTCAGCTCAATGTGGTCTATTACGACCACATCGGCGACTACGAGGACAGCCAGGGCAATCCGCTCCAGATCACGCCGGACGATTACGCCGGCATGGAGTTCATCGCCGACGGGATCGGCGAAGTCAGCGTCTACCGCTACGTCGACGGCGACACGACCCACTTCCAAAGCGGTTCGACGACCTTCTCGGTGCGCTACCTCGGCATCGACACGCCGGAATCGACGGCGCTCTACGAACCGTGGGGCAAGGCGGCGGCGAACTACACCAAAGCCGTGCTCGAAACCGCGGAGACGATCGTCCTCCAGGCGGAGGGCGAACGCCAGGACGGCAACGGCCGCTATCTCGCTTGGGTCTGGTACCGCACGAGCGCCCAGTCCGAATTCATCCTGCTCAACCTCGAACTGGTCGAACTGGCCTTTTCGAAGAACAAGGTTTCCGTCGGCAGCCGCTTTACGCAGATCCTCACGCTCGCCGACTGGAACGCCTCGCTCACGAAGCGCCGCGTCTGGGGCGAACTCGATCCGCTGTACGACTACTCCAAGGAAGGCACGCAGATGTCAATCAGGTATCTGCTGGAAAACTTCGATGCGTACGTCGGCCTCAAGGTCGTCGTGACCGGCGTCGTCACGGCGAAACTCGACAAGAGCATCTACCTCCAGGACGACGAGGGATACGGCATCTACATGTATTCGATGACGGGCTCGTCGGTCCTCCAGCTCGGTGCGAACGTGACGATCGGGGCATTGACGCCGACCTATTACTCGGGCAGCCCGCAGCTCACCAACTTCAACTCGATCAACCTGTCGCTCAACTCCACCGGCAATACCGTCGATCCGCTGCCGATCACCTACGACGGCTTCACCTTCGACCGCATCGGCACCTTCGTCCATATCGCCAATCTCACGATCACCTACATCAACACCGCCGGATCGAGCGTCACCGTGGAAGACTCCGCGGGCCACTCGTTCGTCATCCGCATCGATTCCTCGACGATGCTCACCGCAACAACGCTGGGTCTTTCCGTCGGCCAGGTCATCACCGTGAACGGACCCCTCGGCTACTACGACTATTCGTTCGCTTCTCCGAGCGGATACGTGTGGGCCAAGGACAACTTCCAGGTGATGCTCACGGCCGCCGCAGACGTCTATATTCAAGATTAGGGATTAGGAAAGAAAAAATATCATTAGGAGGGTATTATGAATCTAAGGAAATTCGCTTTGCTTGGACTCATCGTCGCTGGCTTCTTCGCGCTTGCGGCCTGTGATCAGCTGACCACGACCGTTCCCGTGACCCAGCCGACGACCGTCACCACGACGGTCACGACGACCGTTACCACCACCGGCACCACCACCCAACCGACCACCGCGACCACCACGACCACGACGATGTCGGATCTGGCGAAAGTCCAGGAGGTCATCGACGCGCTCACGCTCGGCGACATCTCCGCCGTCTCGGCCGACCTGACGCTCCCGTCCCCGACCACGTATGGCGTCGTCGTGACCTGGGCGACGTCGGACGACACGTTCATCACGACGTTCGGCGAAGTCACCATCCCGGGTTATGAGGAAGGCAATCAGGAAGTCACCCTGACCGCCACCGTCACCCTGGGCGCCGCCTCGCTGACGAAGGATTTCGTCGTCACGCTCGTCGCCGAGACCGCCGAGGAGTTCCTCGCCGGCGCCGCCACCGCGATCATCATCACCGGCGCGGACGCGATCACCGCGAACTTCCTGCTTCCCTCGCTCGTCCGCGGCGCGACCGTCACCTGGACCTCGGACAACACCGCCGTCGCGACGATCGCCGGGACCGTCGACGGATCCGGGTTCTACGCCGTCACGATCGTCCGTCCGAAGGCTGAGAACGGCGGCGAAAACACCACCGTCATCCTCACCGCGACGTTGACCATCGGCACCACGACGATCACCGCGACGAAGACGATCCGCGTCATCGCCGAACCGCCGGCAACCGTCTTCACCTCGTTCGCCACGCTCCACGGCGCCTCGAGCCTGAACGACTATGTCGACGTCACCGGCATCGTCTACGCCAAGTTCAACGGCGGCTACTTCCTGCTCGACACCGAAGGCGACTACCTCGCCGTCTATACGTCAGCCGCGAACTACAACGCCGTCGCGATCGGCGACCAGGTCCGGATCAAGGGTCTTTACAAGAACTACTACACCCTCTTCCAGATTTCGAACCTGACCTACCAGGAAGTCATCTCCCACGACAACGTCTTCACGATCACCCCGACCGTCCTCGATGACGCCCTCGCCCTCAAGGCGATCGACGCCGCGGCCGACCGCGTCATGCACGGCACGACGTTCACCGTCACCGTCACCATCAAGGTGCTTTCGAGCGGTTATGTGGACATCTACAAGGGTGCGGAACGCATCGGTACCGTCTACTCGTACTCGCTCACCGATTCGCTCAACGCCCTGAAGGCCCAGGCCAACAAGGTCGTCACGATCGACGTCATCTACTACACGCTGCATCCGTCCAACGGCGTCATGGTCCTGTTCCAAGGCACCGCCGCCGACATCGAACTCGCCGTCCTCACCGGCCAGGAAGCCGTCGATGCGGACGCCGCCGCGATCAGCGTACCGACGACCGCCGTCGGCGGACAGTCGATCACCCTCGCCAAGACCGGAGCCTACGGATCCGCCATCGTCTGGTCGATCACGAACGGCGCCGCTTATGCAACATTGAATACGGCGAACACCAAAGTCACCATGGCCGACGTCACGGAAATCCAAACCGTCGAACTGACCGCGACCCTGACGCTCGCCGGCGTCGTCGATCCGACGACCCGCGTGTTCTCGATCACCGTGAACCCGATCGTCACCTCGACGATCGCCCAGGTCCGCGCGATGACCGTGTCGGCCCAGCTCGTCCAGGTCGAAGGCATCGTCTACTTCTTCACGAACAACAGTTACTACATCACCGACGGAACGGGCAACCTGAATATCTACACGACTCCGATCGCCGGCATGGCGCTGGGCGACAGAGTCGTCATCGTTGGTACGCTCGCAGCCTACAACGGCCAGATCCAGATCACCAACGCCGTCGTGAAGCAGACCGTCTCGACCGGAAACGCCCATGCGCAGACTCCCGAAGTCTACGTCCCCGGCACCTCCGTGCTCGTCTCCGGCAACACCTACACCGTCACCGGCACCGTCGCCATCCTCGGCACGAACAACAACGTGTACATCATGAACGGCGATACGATCCTGATGGCGATCTACTATCGTTCGACCGTCAACGATTCCTACAACGCCCTCAAGGCGCAGGTCGGCAAGCAGATCACCTTCAACGGCGTCTACATGTACAACGGCAACGACTCGAACCTCAGCCCCGCCGTG
>CAIMSF010000166.1 GCA_903844055.1 uncultured bacterium | reverse complement strand
TCCGTCATCCCCGCGCACGTCGCCATCATCCTTGACGGCAACGGCCGCTGGGCGAAGCGGCGGGGCATGCCCCGCACGTTCGGCCACCAGGCCGGCGTCGAGAACATCCGCAAGGTCGCGCTGCTATGCGCCGAACTCGGCGTCAAGGCGCTTTCAGTCTTCGCCTTCTCGACGGAAAACTGGAAACGCCCGCAGCCGGAGGTCGATTTCCTGATGAAGCTTCCCGGCGAATTCGAAAAGAAATTCGCCGACGACTTCAGGAAGTACGACATCAAGGTCATGTTCAGCGGCCGCCGCACCCGGGTATCGAAGGAGAACATGGAGATCCTCGACCGCATCACCAGCCGGACCGCCGCCCGGCAGGGGCTGGTCCTCAACATCTGTTTCGATTACGGTTCGATCACGGAACTGACCGAAGCCGTGCAGGCGATCGCCCAGGATGTCAAAAACGGCGCGCTCCTCCCATCCGACATCACCCCCGACACGATCACCTCCCATCTGTATACGAAAGATCTCCCGCCGCTCGACCTTTTGATCCGGACCTCGGGTGAACAAAGGCTCTCGAACTTCCTGCTTTGGCAGGCGGCATACGCCGAGCTGTGGTTCACCGACACCTACTGGCCCGACTTCGGCCGCGCCGATCTCGTCAAGGCCTTCGATGCCTACGGCAAGCGCGACCGCCGGTTCGGCGGCCTCAAGAAAGGATGATCCGATGAAGCGCATCCTCACGGCCGTCGCGATGGCCGTCATCCTGATCCCGATCCTCGTCTGGGGCGACCGGTATCACATCTTCGATGGATTCTGTCTAATCGCCTCGGCGGGCGCCGCCTGGGAACTTCGGGCGATGACCGGCAGGACCCGTCCCCAGCCGCGCTGGGTCGACGCGTCCGCGATCGTCCTCGCGGCCGGCGTCTTCGCCGCGCTTCGCTTCGGTCCCGAAACCGGCGGAGTCTCCTTGTACGCCGCGGTGCTTGCCCTCTTCCTCGTCGGCGGGATCCTGCTCGTCTTCGTCGAAGGGTTCAAGTCCGACGATTTCGGCAACCTCCTCTCCGCCGCCGTCTACGGCAGCGTCGGCTTCGCGGCGATCGCCCTCTTGCGGAACGAAAGCATCCACTGGGTCATCTACATCCTGCTCGGGGCGATGCTCACCGACACCGCCGCCTATTTCTTCGGGACGCGCTTCGGCCGCCACCGGCTCTGCCCTTCCATCAGCCCGAAAAAATCGATCGAAGGCGCGATCGCCGGCACCGTCTTCGGCGCCGCCGCGACGATCGCGTATGCTTTCCTCGTGCCGTTTTATCCCGCCGGAACGCATCCCGTCCTGATCGTCGGCGTCTCGCTTTCGCTTCCGATCGTCGCCCAGATTGGCGACCTCGTCGCCTCGAAACTGAAGCGGAGCCACGGCATCAAGGACTACTCGAACCTCTTCCCCGGTCACGGCGGGATCCTCGACCGCTTCGATTCGACGATGTTTTCGGCCGCCTTCCTGGTTCTCGTGCTGGCGATCGCGATGGCATGGTTGGTTCCGACGGCCCTATGAAGAACCTCTACCTCCTCGGCGCCACCGGCTCGATCGGCCGCCAGACCCTCGAAATCGCCGAAACCGCCCCCGAACGGTTCCGGATCATCGCCCTCGGCGCCGACCGCGACGTCGAAGGGATGACCGAACTGGTCCGCCGCCACGCTCCCCGGTACGTCGCGATGAACGACGCCGCCGCCGCGGCGACCCTCGCGATCCGCTTCCCCGACATCGAAGTCGGCTCCGGGAAGGCCGGTCTGAACCGGCTCGCTTCCCTCGACCAAGACGACCGCGACGGCCTCTTCGTGAACGCCGCCGTCGGCATCGCCGGGCTCGAGCCGACGATCGCCGCCCTCAAGATCGGCCGCGACGTCGCGCTCGCCAACAAGGAGACGCTCGTCGTCGGCGGCGACATCGTGATGCCCCTCGCCCGCGAGAAAGGCGTCCGCATCCTGCCGATCGACTCGGAGCATTCCGCCCTCTGGCAATGTCTTGAGGGGGAACGTCCCGAGAGCGTCCTCCGGCTCGTCATCACCGCGAGCGGCGGCGCCTTCCGCGACAAGTCGCGCGCCGAACTCGAACACGTCGGCGTCGCCGACGCGCTCGCCCATCCGAACTGGAAGATGGGGAAGAAGATCACGATCGATTCGGCGACGATGATGAACAAGGGCTTCGAAGTCATCGAGGCGATGCACCTGTTCGCCATTCCACTCGGCAAGATCGACACCGTCCTCCACCGCGAGAGCTACCTGCATTCGCTTGTCGAGTTCGTCGACGGATCGATGGTCGCGCAGATCTCGAGCCACGACATGCGCCTGCCGATCTCCTATGCCCTCCACCATCCGGACCGCGTCGCCAATCCGACCGAACGCCTCGACCTCGCGAAAATCGGCAAACTGACGTTTGCGCCGATCGATTCCGAACGCTATCCCTGCCTCGGCCTCGCCTACGCGGCCGCCCGCCGCGGCGGCAACGCCCCCGCCGCCCTGAACGCGGCGAACGAAGTCGCGGTCGCCCTCTTTCTGGCGGGAAGCATCCCCTTCCTCACGATCGAGACGATCGTCTCGACGGCGCTCGAACAGCTTTCGTTCATCGCGCAGCCGTCGCTTGCGGAGCTGCTTGCGACCGACGCGGCCGTCCGCGACGCCGTACGCGGGCGCTACGCACGCCAACTATTATAAAGATAGATAGGAGTACTATCCCATGTGGACCACCCTCGGCAACATCCTCTTGTTCATCCTCGTCTTGAGCGTCGTCATCTGCATCCATGAGCTCGGGCATTTCTACTTCGCGAAGAAAGCGGGGATCCTCTGTCACGAGTTCAGTTTCGGGATGGGCCCCCGCGTGCTTTCCAAAAAGATCGGCGAGACGACGTTCTCGATCCGCGCCTTCCCGTTCGGCGGCTTCGTCACGATGGCCGGCGAGGAACTGTCGACCGACATCGTCAAGAAGGGCGACCGGATCCGGCTTCAATTCAACGACGACATGCACGTCGAGAAGATCATCCTGAACGTGAAACTGCCGCAATACCAGGATCTTCAGGAAGTCGTCGTCGACGAGGTCGACCTGAAGGGCGAAGGGATGGCCCCGCTCTACGTCAACGGCTATCCGGTCGAGCGCGACGCCCGCTTCGTCTTCGACCGCCACGAAATCCAGATCGCCCCGCACGAGCGCAGCTTCGTTTCGAAGACGAAGTCGCAGCGCTTCATGGTCACGTTCGCCGGCGCGATGATGAACATCATCCTCGCCTTCGCCGTCTACCTCTTCGTCGCCCTCGCGTGGGGCGTCCCCAACGACGCCTCGACGGTCGTCGCGACCGTGTCCGAAGGCATGCCGGCGGATACGATCGTGCTGCCGGGCGACGAGATCGTCGCGATCAACGGCGTCGCGGTCTCCGCATGGCGTGGCGGCGATGGCGACAGCGTCACCTCCGAACTCGCCAGATATCTCGAACATGACACGTTCACCCTGACGGTGATGCGGGACGGCGTCGAGCTCATCCTCGCCCCGATCACCCCGGTCTACTATTTCTACGGACTCGGCTTCAGCGCCGACCCGACGACCCCCGGTCTCGTGATCGACCAACCGCTCTACGCACAGACCGACCTCATGGAAGGCGACGTGATCGTCTCGATCGACGACGTCGTCTTCACCGGTTGGGCGGATGTCATCGCCTACGCGATCGCCCATCCGGAAGGATCCACCGAAGAGGCCCCGACCAAGATCGTCGTCATACGCGACGGCGTCGAGCTCGCCCCGATCTATTTCGTCGCCTACGGCGAGGAAGTCCTCGCGGCGATGGGATACGATGCCTTCTATTCGCGCATCGGCATCGGCCAGTCCTCCCATTTCGACCTGTTCGGCGCGTTCCCGGTCGCGTTGCGCGACCTCGGCGACGCCGCGATCTCGATCTATCGGACGCTGTGGCTGCTCGTTTCGGGCAGTCAGGTGAAGCTCTCGCAGATGTCCGGGTTCATCGGCATCTACACGATCACCGCCAACGCCGCCTCGCAGGGGATCATCTCGTTGTTGAACTGGGTCGGCCTCCTCTCGGTCAACCTCGGCATCGTCAACCTCCTGCCGATCCCGGCGCTCGACGGCGGCCGCCTCGCCTTCATCCTCTATGAGGCCGTCACCAAGAAGAAACCCAACCAGAAGGTCGAGAACTGGCTGCACACGATCGTGTTCTTCCTGTTGATCGCGCTGCTCGTCTTCATCACCTACAACGACATCCTCAGACTCTTTACCAACGGTTGAACCCCGGACGGGGCGGTCGGGAATTCCCGGCCGCCCTTTTTTGATGAACGCCGGCCATCGCTTCGTTCGTTCACGGATGCACGATTTCGCGCCATTTCGCGCTCGCGCCTGATTTTGTCCGAAAAGGTCCGTTTTGCGAACTTTTATAGTTGACACTGAAAAACACTTATGTTAGAATATAAAAGCGCGTGGAAAACAGGCGCAGGTCATGGGTCTTTGAAAACTGAATATAAGCAAATAACGAACAAACAAACGTCGAAGCAAAGAAGCAACAAGAAGAGCTAACAAGACAATTCATATAAATTAT
>CAIMSF010000165.1 GCA_903844055.1 uncultured bacterium | reverse complement strand
TGGACATCTGGGGACGCAAGATCCTGTTCCCGTACGCGACCCTCTTCGTCGCCGCCGCGTTCATCACGATGTTCTTCGTCAAGCACGGCGACGCGAAGGTCGTCGACACCCGTTCGACGATCGAGAAACTCGGTCAGGAAATCGAATAACCTTCCCTATGTATAAAAAAGTCGACCGCGGATCCGTCCGCAGTCGACTTTTCATTTGCATCTCGATGGATATCTCCGACTCAGGCCTGTACGAGTTTGGCGATCGTCGCAAAGTCAGCGGCGTCCTCGTCCCTAAGCAGGATTCCGACGTTGTGCTCGAACCGCGTGTGGGCGATCACCCGGAAGGCCGCCGCCATGGCGTCGACGAAGGCTTCGGGGGTCGATTGGGTCCGCATCGTCCCGATGGCGAGGAACCGCACGAACAGGTATGTTCCGGCAAGCCCGGTGAAGACGTCGGCGAAGGAGGCGCCTTCGTCGACGAAGGGGAACTGGCGGAAGAAGAGGTTGTTCACGAGCATCTTCTCAAAGCGGATCTCGTGGTTCGGGAGAACCGTCTCGAAGTGTCGAAGCGCAGCGTCGTATTTCGCCTCCAGATCGCCTTCCTGGTAGAACGCCTCGTTGTCGCGGCAGATTTCGGCGATGCTTTGGTTCCGGGTTGCGAACCACCGGGAGATGTTCTGAAGCACGCGGTACGTGAGCGGAATGTCCCTTGCGGCGGGCGCGACGGAGAGATCGACCGTGCGGAAGTCGACGTTCGGATCGACGTCGAGCGCCTGCAGGATCCGCCCGACCATGAGGATCCGGCTTGGAAGCGACAAGGTCCGGTTTTCGAGGATTTCGAAACAGCAGGCGCGCGTCCGCAGGTACAGCGTACGCTCCGCGACGGTTCGGCCAAGTTTTTGCATCGGTGCCCGGACGGGTTTCGCATGACGGCCGAAGGCGATCGGCGCATCGCTTTCGAACAATAGTTCGAGCGTCTTCTCGCAGGAATTCGAACAGGAGACCTCGTTTGCGTAGTCGGTGCGCACGCCGCGGGGATATTCGCGGCAGACCGAGGGGAGGGCATCCTCGCCCAGTTGCGCGTGGAGCATGCACCAACCGCTCTCGAGATGGAGCGGGCAGACGCCCCGGAAGTCGTGGGCGATCTCCGCATAGCGGTCCGGCGACGGTTTGAGCACCGGCCGGAACGCCCGGTCGAGCTTGTCCCGAAGCGGCTGATCGGTTTCCATGCCGAGCAGGTTGAAGTACTGCCGCATCGGGATCGTGACGCCCCAGCCCGAACAACACGTGTGGCGGCAGGCCGGTCCCTTGCAGGAAAACTTCTGATAGTAATCCGGCACGATGAACTCGTCCATGACGAACCCATCCCCCGTCGCATCGATTTTGACAGCCACGATCTTCTCTCCCGCATCGTTCTCGCGATGACATTCCGAGTGAAGATTATATCACCTTTTTTCCGCCCGTCAATCCATCTCGATCGGGCATCGAACGATTGTGCGAGGGGGGTGCGAACGACGTGAAAAAACGGCTCCGCGATGGGAGCCGTCAGTTACTGTTTGGGGATGAAGAACTCGAATACGGCGTTCGAATAGTGCGACCGCATCATGTCGAGCACCGCTTGCGACCGCGCCGCATAACCGATCACGGTGACGCCGCGCTTTTGCGCGCGGTCGCACCAGCGGTTCGGCATGTCGTGGACGCCATAGTTGATGAAATCGGGTTTCGTGACGAGGTTGAAGAGCAGGTGCTTCATCGCGTATTTGAGAATCTTGTTCATGTCCCGGTCGTCTTCGAAAAACTCCGAGATTTGTCCGCGGATCACGTCCGGATGGTGGATGCGGAACCAGTTGACGGTCTTCGGATGGAAGGAATGCATCGCCCAGACGCCCCGATATCCCTCCATCGTCTTCATGAAATTCCTGGCGAGGA
The DNA here is from genome assembly GCA_903844055.1 of uncultured bacterium. GTDB lineage: Bacteria > Bacillota_I > Bacilli_A > Izemoplasmatales > Hujiaoplasmataceae > UBA12489. Next base: position 16,925 of record CAIMSF010000165.1, on the reverse strand, counting down.
ACTCGTAGGGGCCGAACGGCTTCAGTTCGATCAGGAGCGGCACGCGGCCGTCGACGAAGGCGAGGACTTCGGCGAGCGTGGAGATCCGCTCATCGGTCCCGAGGATGCGGAGGTCGCGGATGTCCCGGACGGTGAGATCGCGCAGGTGTCGCGGATCGCCGCAGAGGCGTTCGAGATTCTTGTCGTGGAAGACGACGACGGTGCCGTCACCGAGCGCGTTCACGTCCATCTCGATGCCATAGCCGGCATCGATCGCGGCCCGAAACGCCGCGAGCGTGTTTTCCGGAACGCGCTTGTCCGCAGTATGCAGGCCGCGGTGGGCGATCAGGCGGGTCTTGATCCAGCTCAGGTCTTTCATGTCGTTACCTCCGGCAAGTTCGGAATTCATCATGTATCATTATATCATCGCGCGTCACATCCGCATCCCCTTTTTCGGGACTAGGGAGTCATCAACCGGGTGAAACGACCGCGGGAAATGATATAATGTTCCTATCGGGAGGGATATCATGGAAAATTTCCGTTTCTACAGTCCGACGGAATTCGTCTTCGGCAGGCAAGCCGAACGCGAAGTCGGAAAATTGCTCCAAAAACACAAAGCCACCCGCGTGCTGGTCCACTTCGGCGGCGGCTCGATCATCCAAAGCGGCCTCCTCGGCCGCGTCGAAAGCGCGATGAAGGACGCAGGCGTCTATTATGTCCTGTTCGGCGGCGCCGTTCCCAATCCGCGCAGCGGCCTGGTCTATCAAGGCATCGAACTGGCGCGTGCGGAACAAATCGACTTCGTACTCGCCGTCGGCGGCGGTTCGGCGATCGACTCCGCCAAGGCGATCGCCCTCGGCGCCGCCTATCCCGGCGACTTCTGGGATCTCTACGACGGGAAGGCGAAGATCGTCGCGGCGCTGCCCGTGGGCGTCGTCCTGACGATCCCGGCGGCAGGTTCCGAAGCATCGGCTTCAGCCGTCATCACGCATGAGAAGGGGATGCTCAAGCGGGGTGTGCTCAGCGATTTCAACCGTCCGAAGTTCGCGATCATCAACCCCGAGCTCACCTACACGCTGCCGCCGTATCAGACGGCCGCCGGCGTCACCGACATGATGGCGCACATCTTCGAACGCTACCTGACCCCTTCCAAGCATGTCGAGCTGACCGACCAGCTGTGCGAAGCGACGCTCCGCGCGATCGTTGGCGCCGCCCGCATCGCGATTCGAGAGCCTTTGAACTATGAAGCCCGCGCGACCATCTGCTGGGCCGGCACGATCGCCCACAACGGCTCGCTCGGCGTCGGCCGCATCGAGGACTGGTCCACCCACGGGCTCGAACACGAACTGTCCGCGCTCTACGACGTGACCCACGGCGCCGGCCTCGCGGTGATGTTCCCCGCGTTCATGAAGTACACCGTCGATGTCGACGTCGAACGCTACCGCCGGCTCGCCGTGAACGTCTGGGGCGTCCCGGACGATCCGGATCATCCGAAGCGGGTCGCCCTCGCCGGCATCGCCGCGTTCGAGGCGTTCCTCAAGGACATCGGCATGCCGACGACGTTCGAAGGCATCGGCGCGAAACGGGAAGATATCGAAACGCTCCTCGACAAGCTCGAGATCAACCGCGGAAAGACACTCGGATCGTTCATGAAGCTGACCCGTTCCGATTGTCGAAACATCTATCTGCTCGCTTGCGAGTGAAGTCGAAGCCGCCCTTCCGAGGACGGCTTTTCCAATGAAAACGACCGTGATTGTTTTCGCCGAATCCGGCCTTGCGCGTATTGTGAAAACGCTTCGATTTTGATACAATGGTACAAGAGGTGAAACAACATGAATGTAGGATGTGTGAAAGAAATCAAGAAACTCGAAAGCCGCGTCGGGTTGACCCCGTCCGCGGCTCGCGAGTATGTGAATGCCGGCCACCGCGTGCTGATCGAAACCAACGCCGGGGCGATGTCGGGCTTTCCCGACGCCGACTATCTGAAAGCCGGTGCCGTCATTGTCGAAAAAGCCGAACAGGTGTGGTCTCAGGCGGACATGATCGTCAAGGTCAAGGAACCCCTCGCGCCGGAATACAAGTTCTTCCGCGACGGGCTCATTCTCTACACGTATCTCCATCTGGCCGCCGACGAGGAACTCACCAAGGAACTGCTCAGGACCAAGGTGAAGGGCGTCGCCTATGAGACGATCGTCACCGAAGACGGAGGCCTGCCGTGCCTCAAGCCGATGAGCGAAGTCGCCGGCCGTCTCGCGATCATCGAAGGCGCCAAGCGTCTGGAAAAACCGTTCGGCGGATCGGGCATCCTGCTCTCCGGCGTCCCGGGCGTCGACCGTGGCAACGTCGTGATCGTCGGTGCCGGCGTCGTCGGCGAGAACGCCTTGAAGATGGCGGTCGGGCTCGAAGCGAACGTCATCGTCCTCGACATCAACCTGAAGAAACTCACGTATCTCGACGAACTCTACGGGAACCGCATCACGACCCTCTACAGCACCGCCGACAACATCGAGAAGTCGCTCGAAAAGGCCGACCTCGTCGTCTCCGGCGTGCTCCTGCCTGGTGCGAAGGCGCCGAAACTGATCAAGCGCGCCTATTACAAGAACATGCGTCCCGGTTCGGTCATCGTCGACGTCGCCATCGACCAGGGCGGATCGACCGAAGTGTCGAAAGCCACCTACCATGACGACCCCGTCTTCGTCGTCGACGGCATCAACCACTATTGCGTCGCCAACATGCCGGGCGCCGTGCCGAGAACTTCGACGATCGCCCTCAACAACGCGACGATCCGTTATGGTCTTGCGATCGCGAACATGGGTCTCGACGCCGCCTACAAAGCCCAAAAGGCGATCAAGGCCGGCATCAACACCTATGACGGCAAGTGCACCTGCAAGGGCGTCGCGGACGCATTCGGGCTTCCGTTCGTCGATCTTGCCTGACATACAATCACATCCTTTCACGCGGAACCGCCCTGTGGCGATTCCGCGTTTTATTTGTTTTCTCCATGTGAAGTATAATAAATGACCGATCAACGGCGGGCTCCTATTAATAAACTTGTGTTTACTTATTTGGAAATGGGGTATATAATGAAGTTGAGATCCCGTCACAAAGAAGGTGTAGCCCATGAAATGCATCGTCACCGGGGCGACCGGACACATCGGCAACGTCCTCATCAGGGAACTGTACCATCACGGTTATCAGATCCGCGCGATCGTTCTCGCCAAGGATGACGCGACGATGATCGAACCGCTCGCCGAGATCATCCGCGGCAACATCCTCGACCGCGCTTTTCTCGATGCGACGCTCCAAGACGCCGACGTCGTGTTCCATCTCGCCGGCATCGTCGAGATCGGTTCGGGCAAGAAGAAGACGATCATGAAGGTCAACGTCGAAGGCACCAAGAACGTCCTCGACAGTTGTCTCAAAAACGGCATCCCGCGGCTGGTCTACACGTCCAGCGTGCACGCGATCCCGGAACTCCCGAAAGACCAATGGATGACGGAGGTCGACCGGTTCGACCCGAATCTCGTCCACGGCCTGTATGCCAAGTCGAAGGCGATGGCGACCTCGCTCGTGCTCGCCGCGAAGGATTCGCCGCTCGACGTCGTCGTCGTCCACCCCTCCGGCGTGATCGGACCCTTCGATTTCAAACTGTCCAACGTGAGCCAGGTCTTCATCGATTTCCTCTGCGGAAGGCTCAACGCCTACCTCTCCGGCGGGTACAACTTCGTTGACGTCCGCGACGTCGCGGCAGGCATCCGCCTGGCGGCCGAGAAGGGACGGCGCGGGGAATGCTACATCCTGTCCGGATCGGAGATCACGGTCAAGGAGCTGCTCGATGAAATCGCCGCGATCGAGGGACGCAAGCGGATCAAGACCAAACTCGCCTTCTGGTTCATCCTCTCGATGAGCTATCTTGCGGAGTTCTATTATAAGCTCGCGAAGAGCAAACCGCTCTTCACCCACTATTCGATCCTCGTCCTCCGCTCGAACCGCCATTTCGACAACTCCAAGGCCGTGCGCGAACTCGGATACGCGATCCGCGACATCCGCGAGTCGATCCGCGACACCTACTGGTTCGCAGTCGAGAACTATCTTGAAAAGCACGGCAAGCGGTACCGCGTCAAAGGATTCCAAAAAGGCTGAAGCGGTTTCTCCAGGCGGGATTTTATCCCGCCTTTTCCTTTTATATGACCGGTCTCCGCAAGTTGGAAAATCACGTCGTCAATGTGCGAAAACAGGTGACCAACGCGGGCGATATTTGGTATAATCTATGTATCGATGCGTCATGCTTGGAGGGATCTGCTTGAAACCATTGTTCACGCTGGCACCGCTGTTTGGCGACCACATGGTATTTCAGACCGGAAAGCCGGTCAAACTGTTCGGTACATGCAAGAAGCGGGCCGAACTGAAGGTCGACTGGTTCGGCGAATCCTTCAAATATCGGACCGAAGGCACCACCTTCCTCATCGAACTCTCGGCCTTGCCGGTCATGAGAACGCCGTTTTCCTTCACGGTCTCCTGCCGCAAGCAGGTCGTCGAAATCAAGGACTGCCTCGCCGGCGACGTCATCCTCTGCGGCGGCCAGTCGAACATGCAGTTCACGCTCAAGGAGACGGTGTTCGAAACCCGTCCGAAACCGAACCCCAACATCCGCTTTTATGAAGTTCCCAAACTGCCGTATGACAACGCGCACGTCGAGTTTCCCTGGCTCTATCACTCTACGCCGAAATGGGCCGAATGCGACAGGGAATCGGCGTTGTGGTTTTCGGCCGTGGGCTACTACGTATCGCAGGGGCTCGAGGATGAACTCGACATCCCGATCGGGGTCATCTCCTGCAACAACGGCGACACTTCGGTGTTCACCTGGACGAACATGGCGGACCTCCTCGAGAATCCGGCGCTTGCGCGCTATCTGAACAACTACAAGGCCGAGCTGGCCAAGTATGCCAGACCCGACGATTACGACAAGCTCTTCAAGGAACGCCTGCCGAAACTGATGGAGTTTTGGAGCGAGATCGAGAAGGGCGTCGCCGCCGGCCTCTCCGGCGAGGAAGCGAACAAGCGCGCCTACGAGAAGGTCGGCGACTCGACCCTGCCGATGGGACCGAAGCACTGGAACCGTCCGTCGGGCGAGTTCGACACGATGGTGAAGAAGGTCGTCCCGTTCCCGCTCAAGGCGGTCCTGTTCTATCAAGGCGAGTCCGACCACCAGAACGCCGACCTGTACGAACAGGCGTTCAAGACGATGATCAAGTCGTGGCGCAAGGCGTTTGACGACGCGGCCCTGCCGTTCGTCTTCACGCAGGTCGCCGGATATTCGTATCCCGGCCTCGGCGAGCCCGGCATCGCCTTCGTCCGCGAAGCGCAGGCCGCCTGCATCAACCCGACCGACAACGTCTTCATGGCGTCCGCCGTCGACCTCGGGGAGGAGAACAACATCCATCCGAAAGACAAGCGCGTGATCGCGCAGCGGCTCTTGAACGTCCTCCTCGAGAAAGTCTACCGCAAGGGTAAAAACTCAGGTTCGCCCGCGCTCTTCAGCTACCAGTACTCCGAGGGGAAGCTCGTCATCTACACGCAGTACAACAACCTGAACCTCGTGTCGCGTTCGGGGCAGAATCTCGGATTCTCGGTGATCTTCGAGAACGGTGCCGAATTCGAAGCCGAAAAGGTCGAACTGACCGGCAACCAGGTCGTCATCCGCAACATCAAGCACGCCGTCGAGGTCCGCTACAACTTCAAGAACCATCCGCACTGCGACATCTATTCGGCGAACGAACTGCCGCTCCTCCCGTTCCGCATCAAACTCAAGTACTGACTTCCCGCGAAAACCAAAGTCGCCTTTGGTTTTCGCTTTTTATTTGATATAATGATGACGGTGATTGCGATGAAGACGCTCCAGATCAGCGCCCGCGAAATCGCCGAGTTGCTGTTCGGCAGCGGGAACATCGCCAGCGAACGGGCGCTCGCGATCCGCGCGGAAGAAGGCACGGAAATCCATCAGTACTGGCAAGGCCGCTATGAAGGCGCGGATCGGAAGGAAGTCGCCGTGAAGTGTGTCGTCGAACAGGACGGCTTCCACATCGAACTGTCCGGCCGGATCGACGGCGTCGTCACCCGCGACGGCGTTTTGGCGATCGAAGAGATCAAATCGACGCACGACGATCTCGAATCGATCGACGAAACGACGTATCCCGCCCACCTCGTGCAAGCAAAGATCTACGCCTATCTCTATTGCCTTGAAAACAATCTGCCCCGCATCGCCGTCCATCTCACGTACGTCAAGGTCGAGGACAAATCGGTCAAGACGATCGAAAAATCGATCACCTTCAAGATGCTTGACAAGTACTTCCACAAAATCATCGACCAGTACATCGAATGGGCCAAGAAACTCGACGAACACGAAGAAGGGCGGATGAAGTCGATCGTCGGGCTGAACTTCCCCTATCCGGAATACCGCGCGCACCAACGCGAGTTGATGGGTCACGTCTATCGGACCGTGATCGATCGCGGCATCCTCTACGCCACCGCCCCGACCGGCATCGGAAAAACCGTCGCGACGATGTTCGCGACGCTCAAGGCGATCAACCAACCGCGTCAGAAGATGTTCTATCTGACCGCCAAGAACGATGGGAAGAAGATCGCCCTGGACACCGTATCCCTCTTGGAAAGGAACGGGTTAATCGCCAAAACGTGCGAAATTACGGCGAAGGACAGCGTCTGTTTCCTGAAGGAAAGGGACTGCGATCCGGAGGTCTGCAAGTACGCTAACGGATACTACAACCGCGTCTTCAAGGCGATCAACGACATGTTTTCGAACGGCTCGTTGTATACCAAGGAAATGATCGCGGAGTTCGCGCGAAAACACCGCGTCTGTCCCTTCGAACTGTCGCTCGACGTCTCCAACTACGTCGACATCGTGATCGCCGACTACAACTATGCCTTCGATCCGCTGGTCCACCTGATGCGCTATTTCGACGACTCCGTCTACTCCCCGATCCTTTTGGTCGACGAGGCGCACAATCTCGTCTCGCGCAGCCGAGACATGTTCAGCGCAACGCTGACCAGGGACCATTTCGTCCTGCTGGACGGGATCGTCAAGTTCCTCAAGCCCAGTCCGAAGAAGGAGATCGAACGGATCCTCGACCTCTTCGACGAATACGACACGGAACTCCTCGAAGTCGATTTCGTCCGCAAGGAGACCGTCAACGAGTATCTCATCGCCGCCCTCAAGCGGCTCCTCGTCCGGCTCGACCAAATCCTCACGGAGTCGGAGAAGATCCCGAACAAGAAGGATCTCACTGCCGTCTATTTCGACATCTACCTGTTCAACAAGATCTACGAACTCTACAACGACCGCTTCGTCTTCCTGCTCGAAAAGGTCGACGGCGTCGTCAACGTCTCGATCAAATGCCTGAACGCGGCCGGGTTCATCCTCGACACCGCGAAGAACAAGTCGCTGGCGAGCATCTTCTTCAGCGCCACGCTCGAACCGATCCACTACTACAAGACCTTGTTGACCGAGGGGGTCGGGAAAGACGTAAAGCTGCCCTCGGCCTTTCCGCGCGACAACCTGTTGCTCATCGCCGTCGACGACGTTTCGACCCGCTACAACGACCGCGAGGCGTCGATCCAAAAGGTCATCGACGTCGCCGAAGCGCTCGTCGCCGGCAAGAAGGGGAACTACATCCTGTTCTTCCCCTCCTATTTCTACCTGAACATGGTGAAGGACCGCTGGGACCTCGACCCCGACGAGTTCGAGGTCATCGTCCAGAAGCGCGAGATGACCCTGAAGGAACGATCGGACTATCTCGACCTCTTCCGGACCGACTCCGACAAGACCCAGATCGGCATGTTCGTGATGGGCGGCGTCTTCGGCGAATCGATCGACCTGATCGGCAACCGCCTGTCCGGCGTCCTGATCGTCGGCGTCGGCCTGCCGATGATCGCCCCCTTCAACAACATCCTCCGCTCGCACTTCGACGAGGAGTTCCAGGCCGGCTTCGACTTCGCCTATACCTTCCCCGGACTGAACAAGGTGATCCAGGCCGTCGGACGCGTGATCCGAAGCGAAACCGACCGGGGCGTCGCGATCCTGCTCGACGACCGCTTCACCACGAGAAGGTACATGCAACTGTATCCGAAGGAATGGAACCACATGCGGACCATCAATGACGTCGATGCGCTCGCGGAGACGATCGAACTGTTTTGGGAAACGGAAATCGAGGCGAAATCATGAAACCGAAAAAACGCCACATCCTGCGTCGCATCCTGACGGGCCTGATTCTCCTCGTCGCCATCCCGCTCGTCGCGCTCAACCTGACGATGAACTTCTTCATCCCGAAAACCACGTCCGAAGACTATTCCGACTGGATGCTCGAAACGCTCGACGGAAGCCGCCGCGTCATCGATGTCGCGATGCTCGGCGCACACGACGCGATGACCTCCGACATCTCCTTCCGAAGCAAGGTCGACGTGTTGTCCGCGGATGCGATCCAGACCGGGTTCACCGGCGCGTTGATCAAGGGATTCTCGGTCAAACAGTCGAAGACGCAGCGGTCGACCACGTCTGAGCTGCTGGCGCGCGGCGTCCGCTATTTCGACGTCCGCCTCACCTACGAAGAGACGGAAGGCGTTTGGTATACGTCGCACTCGTATTTCAGCCGTCCCTTCTCGGAAGACCTTGCCGCGATCGAAACGTTCCTCTCCGACCACCCCGGCGAGTTCGTCCTGATCGACATCCAGCACGTTTACGGGATCGCCTATGACGACGCCGAGGGGTACGCCGGCATCCATGGACTGATCGACGCGTCGGGCCTCTTCGATCGTGCGATGCGGGACGACGCCGGGACGGCGCTCTCGGAGCTCACCTATGACGACGTCACGCTGAACCAAACCCGCGGCGGAGTGATCCTCTTTTCCAAGTTCTCCATCGACGATCCTTACGTATGGGACTATGCAACATCGATCCGCTCGGCCTGGCCGAACACCGACGACGCCGACACGGCATTCGCGTTCTTGGCGGCGGAGACCGACCTGATCGCATCCGGAGACGCGCTCACGGGAAACCAGATTTCCGGATATGCCGGCGTCGATAGCCGGCAGGGGATCCGGGTGATGCAGGCGGTCCTGACGATGCAGATGAGCGGCGGCGGAATCCTGAAAGCGATCGGCGCATGGAGTCTCATCGCGAAGGCGAGGGGCTTCAACGCCGCCTTGATCGGGCGTGCCGAATTCCTCACCTGGCTGGCCGCGATGCCGGTCGTGATGGTCGATTTCGCCGATTCGAACCACCTCGCCTTCAACGACGAAGTGATGGAACTCATCGTCTCGTACAATCAAAGCACCGAGATTTAGCCGTTTTAAAGGCTCTCACGCACATACGGAGCGTGCACATTCAAGGTAGAAAGACAGAAAAAGCGAAAAGCGACGGAAAGGCGACAATTTTCCTTGCTTTCGCGCTTTTTTTTTGATATGATATACAATGCCTGTGAAAACGGGCCGGCAATGACGCGTGAGGTTGCTGACACACACGTAGGCGTTGTTACATCAACGCATGCGCGGAGTCCTCAGGGAATTCATGCCAAGCCGAAGCGTATACAAGATTGTATGCAAAGGAGGCACCACCATGGCATCACAGCAAGTCATTCGAATCAGATTGAAATCCTACGATCACAGATTGTTGGACCAATCGGCGAAGAAGATCGTCGACACCGCGAAGAAGACCGGCGCCGTCGTATCGGGTCCCATCCCGCTTCCGACGGAAAAGGAAATCTTCACCATCCTGCGCAGCCCGCACATCTACAAAGACTCCCGCGAGCAGTTCGAGCGCCGCACCCACAAGCGTCTCATCGACATCATCAATCCGTCGCCGCTCACCATCGATTCGTTGATGCATCTGGACCTACCGTCCGGCGTCGACATCGTCTTAAAGTAACAAGCACCATCCAGCGCTGCGCGCCAACGCATCTGGAATCTCATTCAGGAGGATCGAAAAGATCATGGCAAAAGGACTTTTAGGAAGAAAGATCGGCATGACCCAGGTCTTCGACAAGGACGGCAAACTGATTCCGGTCACCGTCATCGAAGTCACCCCGAACGTCGTCTTGCAGAAGAAGACGGTCGAAAACGATGGCTACGAGGCCGTCCAGCTCGGCTTCATGGAGAAGCGCGCCAACATCGTCAACAAACCCGATACCGGCCGTTTCGCCAAAGCCGGAACCACCCCCAAGCGTTACGTGAAGGAAATCCGCGGTAACGACATGAACGGATTCGAAGTCGGTCAGGAAGTCAAATGCGACATCTTCACCGCCGGCGAATTCGTCGACGTCACCGGCGTCTCCAAAGGCAAAGGCTTCGCCGGCGTCATCAAGCGCCACAACGGTTCCCGCGGCCCGATGGCCCACGGTTCCAAATATCATCGCGGTGTCGGCTCGATGGGCTCGATTCCGGCGCACCACATCCGTCCCGGCAAGCGTATGCCCGGACGCATGGGTGGAGAACAGGTCACGGTCCAGAACCTCGTGATCGTCACGGCGGACGTCGCCAACAACGCTTTGCTCGTGCGGGGCAACATCCCCGGCGCGAACAAGTCGCTCGTGGTCGTCAAGCACGCCGTCAAAAAACACTAAGGACGGAGGATTTGACATGCCTACTTTAGCACTTTTGAATCAAGCCGGACAGGCCGTCGGTGAAATCAACCTGAACGATGCCGTATTCGCCGTCGAACCCAACACGCAGGTCGTCTATGACGTCGTGAAGGCCCAGAGAGCCGCCATGCGCCAAGGCACGAACAAGACCAAAACCCGCGGAGAAGTCAGCGGCGGCGGTCGCAAACCGTATCGTCAGAAAGGTACCGGCCGCGCCCGCCAAGGCTCCATCCGTGCCCCGCAGTGGGTCGGCGGCGCCATCATCTTCGGCCCCATCCCGCGCAGCTACTCCTACAAAACCAACCGGAAGATCCGCCGCCTCGCGATGCGCATCGTCCTGTCGGACAAGGTCCGGGAACAGAAACTCATCGTTCTCGACAATCTCGCCCTGGAGTCCTACAAGACCAAGGGAATGCTTTCCATCCTCAATAATCTGAAGGTCGCCGGCAAGACCATGCTCATGTTGAACGACGTCGCCGATTTCGTCGAGATCGCCTCGCGCAATCTCCCGAACGTACAAACTACTGTTTACGAACATGCAAGTGTATATGACGTCATGAACAACGCGTACATCGTCACCACCGCCGAAACCATCAAGAAAATCGAAGAGGCTCTGCTGTAATCATGGACAAATATCAGATCATCAAGCGCCCCATCGTCACCGAAAAGTCCACCAAGTTGTCGGAAAAGAACAAGTATACGTTCGAAGTCGACAAGAACGCCAACAAGATCGAAATCAAGAGCGCCGTTGAAGAACTCTTCAAGCAGTACAACGTCAAGGTTGTCAGCGTGAACATCATCAACGAAGTCGCCAAAGCCAAACGGGTCGGAACGCACTCCGGATTCAAGCCGGCGGTCACGAAAGCGATCGTCACCTTGGCCGAAGGCAGCAAGATCGACATTTACAAAGTGTAACCAGGAGGACGACCATGGCCATCATCAAGTATAGACCGACAACGAACGGTCTGCGCACCATGTCGAAGCTCGACTACGCCGAGATCACTTCGACCACCCCGGAAAAGTCGTTGCTGGAAACCGTCAAGAAACAGGGCGGCCGCAACAACCAGGGCAAGCTCACCGTCCGCCATCAGGGCGGCGGTGCCAAGCAGAAATACCGTATCATCGACTTCAAGCGCGACAAGGACGGCATCCCCGGCCGCGTCGCCTCGATCGAATACGACCCCAACCGCAGCGCCAACATCGCGCTGATCCACTACGCCGATGGCGAAAAGCGCTACATCCTCGCCCCCAAGGGCCTCGTCGTCGACCAGACGATCGAGTCCGGCGAAGGCGCCGACATCCTCGTCGGCAACTCCCTGCCGATCAAGAACATCCCGGTCGGCACGTTCGTCCACAACATCGAGCTCCATCCCGGCCAAGGCGGCCAGCTGATCCGCGCCGCGGGCGCCGCCGCGCAGATCCTCGGCCGTGAAGACCGCTATGTCCTGGTCCGCCTGATGTCCACCGAAGTGCGCCGCATCCTCGGCGTCTGCCGGGCGACCGTCGGCGAAGTCGGAAACGAAAACCATGAACTCGTCTCGCTCGGCAAAGCCGGCCGCAGACGCCACATGGGCGTCCGCCCGACCGTCCGTGGATCCGTCATGAACCCGGTCGACCATCCGCACGGCGGCGGCGAAGGCAAACAGCCCGTCGGCCATCCGTCCCCGATGTCCCCGTGGGGCAAGAAGACGCTCGGCAAACTCACCAGAAAGCACAAACTCGCTAGCGACAAACTGATCGTTAGACGTAGAACCAAGTAGGGGAGGAGGAACTCATAAATGTCTCGTTCAATCAAAAAAGGTCCTTTCTGCGATGACCATTTAATGAAGAAAGTCTTGGAAGCGAACAAAACCAATTCCAAGAAAGTCATCCAAACCTGGTCCAGACGTTCGACGGTCTTCCCGCAATTCGTGGGTCTGACGTTCGGCGTCCACAACGGCAAAGAACATATCCCGGTCTATGTGACCGAGGATATGGTCGGGCATAAGCTCGGCGAGTTCTCGCCCACGAGAACCTTCCGCGGCCACTCCGACAAGAAAGCCGTCAAGAAAGAAGGCGGAAAATAATGGATGTCAAAGCCTCGCTTTTCTCCGTCCGCATCGCTCCCCGCAAGATCAAGCTCGTCATCGACCTCGTCCGCGGCAAAGCCGTGGCGGAAGCCTATGCGATCCTCGGCGCGACGCCCCGCGGCGCCTCGCTCGCAATCGACAAGCTGATCAAGTCGGCCGTCGCGAACGCCGACCACAACAACCAGCTTGACGTCGCCAAGCTTTATGTCAAGGAAATCGCCGTCGCCGGCGGCAAGACCCTGAAGCGGATGCAGCCGCATTCCCAGGGACGCGGTTTCGCGATCCTCAAGCGCACCAGCCACGTGTATGTCACCGTGGCGGAAAGAGAGTAGGGTAGAATATGGGCCAGAAAGTTAGTCCGGTAGGATTCAGAGTAGGAATCATCCGCGACTGGGAATCCAGATGGTACGCCGACAAAAAGGACGTCGCCGATCTGCTCCTGGAAGATCTCAAGATCCGCACTCTGCTCTACGAGCTCTATAAGAACGCCAGCGTCTCGATGATCGAAATCGAGCGCAGCAAAGCGCGCGTCATCATCACCGTGAACACCGCCAAACCCGGCATGGTGATCGGCAAGGACGGCACGACCAAAACGGCCGTCGTCGAAAAACTCAAGGCGCTGACCAAGAAGGAAGTCTTCCTGAACATCGTCGAAATCAAGCATCCGGAACTCGACGCCAAACTGGTCGCCGAATCGATCGCGCAGCAGCTTGAAAACCGCGCCTCGTTCCGCCGCGTCCAGAAAGTCGCCATCCAGCGCGCCCTCAAGATGGGCGCCAAGGGATGCAAGACGCTCATCTCCGGCCGTCTCGCCGGCGCCGAAATCGCCCGCAGCGAAGGCTACAACGAAGGAAACGTCCCGCTCCACACCCTGCGGGCCGACATCGATTTCGCGCTTACCGAAGCGAGAACCACGTACGGCAAGCTCGGCGTCAAGGTATGGATCTACCGTGGCGAAATCCTTCCGCAGAAGAAGGAGGCAAAATAACCATGTTGATGCCCAAGAGAACCAAATTCCGTCGTCCCCATGGCACCAGCTATGAAGGACACGCGAAAGGCGGAACCGACTTCGCGTTCGGCGTCTACGGCCTCGTCGCCCTTGAGGGCGCCTGGGTCCCGTCCCGCGCGATCGAAGCGTCCCGCGTCGCGATGACGCGTTTCATGAAGCGTGAAGGCCAGGTCTGGACCAAGATTTTCCCGCACCTCGCCAAAACGAAAAAACCGATGGAAGTCCGAATGGGTTCCGGTAAAGGCGCCCCGGACGACTGGGTCGCGGTCGTCAAGGAAGGCCTGATCCTGTTCGAGATCGACGGCGTGAGCGAAGAAGTCGCGAAGGAAGCCCTCCGTCTGGCCTCGCACAAGCTGCCGGTCAAGACCAAATTCATCAAGAAAGAGAATGGTGACGTCGATGCTGCACGTGAGTGAAATCCGCAAAATGGACAATGCCGCCATCATGAAAGAAATCGACGTCCTGAAGAAGGAACTGTTCGAACTGCGCTTCAAGCACGCCACCGGCCAGCTTGAAAATACCGCGCGCCTGAATACCGTCAAGAAAACGATCGCCCGCATGAAGACGATCCTGACGGAACGGGCGGCCGAGTAGGAGGACTCCCATGGAAGCCAATCAGAGAGTTTTTACCGGAACCGTCGTTTCGGACAAGGCTGACAAGACCATCACGGTCCTCGTCACGTCTTACAAGAAACACCTGCTTTACGAAAAGCGCACCCTCGCCTCGAAGAAATTCACGGCCCACGACGAGAAGAACGAAGCCAAGACCGGCGACGTCGTGAAGATCGTCGAATGCCGTCCGCTTTCCGCGACCAAGCGTTTCCGCCTCTTGGAAATCGTCGGCCGCGAGAAGCTCGGCGAATGAGGAGGCGACCGTCATGATCCAAGAATACACCAGAATGAAGATCGCCGACAACTCCGGCGCCCGCGAAATCATGGTCTTCAAGGTTCTCGGCGGCACCAGCCGTCATTACGCCAACATCGGCGACATCGTGATCGCGACCGTCAAGTTCGCCACCCCCGGCGGACTCGTCAAGAAGAGCGAGATCGTCAAGGCCGTCGTGGTCCGCACCATCCGCGGCCTGCACCGCAACGACGGGTCGTACATCAAGTTCGACGACAATGCCGCCGTCATCATCAAGGACGACAAGAGCCCGAAGGGCACGCGTATTTTCGGCCCAGTCGCCCGCGAGTTGAGAGATGCCGATTTCACCAAGATCGTCTCTCTCGCTCCGGAAGTTTTGTAGGAGGAACCGCGATATGAAACTCAAAAAAGGCGACAAGGTCGTCGTCATCGCCGGAGCCGACAAGGGCAAGCAGGGCACGATTTCCGCCGTCTCCATCAAGGCGGACCGCGTCATCCTTGAAGGCGAAGGCCTGAGCAAGATCAAGAAGCACCAGAAACCGACGCAGGCCAGCCCCGACGGCGGCATCGTCTCGATGGAGAAACCGATCCACGTCTCCAACGTGATGCTGCTCGACCCGAAGACGAAGAAGCCGACGCGCATCGGATATAAGGAAGTCACGAAAAAAGTGAAGAAGCAAGAAGTTACGAAAGTCGTCCGGTACGCAAAAAAGTCCGGCGAACCGCTCGAGTGAGTGTGAGGATAATCCATGAACAGACTCGTTGAAAAGTATCGCGGCGAAATCGCGCCCGCGCTGCATGCCAAGTTCAATTACTCCTCCGTGATGCAGATCCCGAAGCTCTCGAAGATCGTCCTGAACATCGGAGCCGGCGACGCCGTCGCCAATCCGAAGGTCCTCGACGATGCCGTCGCCGAGCTCCAGACGATCACCGGCCAGAAGCCGATCATCACCCGCGCCAAGAAGTCGATCGCGAACTTCAAACTCCGCGAAGACATGCCGATCGGCTGCAAGGTCACCCTCCGCGGCGTCCGCATGTACGAATTCTTCGACAAGCTCATCACCCTCGCGCTTCCGCGCGTCCGCGACTTCCGCGGCGTCAACCCGCGCGGCTTCGACGGCCGCGGCAACTACACCCTCGGCATCAAGGAACAGCTGATTTTCCCGGAAATCAACTACGATAAAGTCAACAAGGTCCGCGGCATGGACATCGTCATCGTCACCACCGCGAACACCGACCAGGAAGCTTTCGAACTGCTCAAGCTGTTCGGAATGCCGTTCCGGAAGTAGGAGAGGCGCCATGGCTAAAACATCACAGAAAGTAAGACAGCAACGCGGTTCGAAATTCGCCGTCCGCGACTACACCCGTTGCGAACGCTGCGGCCGCCCGCACGCCGTCTACCGCAAATTCAAAATCTGCCGCATCTGCTTCCGCGAACTCGCCTACAAGGGCCAGATTCCCGGCGTCAGAAAAGCTAGCTGGTAAGGAGGCAACCCCACATGGTTATGACAGACCCGATCGCGGATATGCTCACCAGAATCCGCAATGCCAATCAAATGCGCCACGCGACCGTCGAAATGCCCGCCTCGAAACTGAAGGTGGAAATCCTCGACGTGCTCAAGGCGGAAGGCTACATCACGAAGTTCGACGTGATCCCGGCCGCCGTCCAGGGCACCATCAAGGTTACCCTGAAATATCTCCCCAACAACGAACGGGCCGTCCGCGGCCTGAAACGGATTTCCAAACCCGGTCTCCGCGTTTATGCCAAGAACGACGAAATGCCCCGCGTCCTCAACGGGCTCGGCATCGCCATCGTCTCGACTTCGCACGGAATCATGACGGACCGCGACGCCCGCAAGCAGCAAGTCGGCGGCGAAGTCCTCGCGTACGTTTGGTAATTCCAAACGAAGCCAAACTAAAAGAGAAAAGATGAGAGGTGCAAGAAAAGTATGAGTCGTGTTGGTAGAAAACTAATCGTGCTTCCCGCCGGCGTCACCGCGGTCGTGAACGGCAAAAACGTCGCGATCAAGGGCCCGAAGGGTACGCTCGATTTCACGTTCCACAAGGATATGACCATCGTATCCGAGAACAACACCATTTCTGTAACCCGGCCATCGGATTCGCTGGAACACCGCGCGCTCCACGGAACGACGCGGGCCCTGCTGAACAACATGGTCTTAGGAGTGACGATCGGATTTGCGAAGACGCTCGATATCAAGGGCGTCGGCTACCGCGCGTCGCTGAAGGACAGCCGCACGCTGGTTCTCAACGTCGGGTATTCCAATCCCGTCGAAATCCCGATTCCCGCCGGTCTCACCTGCGACATCCCGATCAACACCGAAATCACGGTGAAG
>CAIMSF010000164.1 GCA_903844055.1 uncultured bacterium | reverse complement strand
TGTCGATCGCGATCGATCCGGCGAAATGCGTCCATTGCGGAGAGTGCGTCAGGCGCTGTCCGGTCCGCGCGATCACGCCCGAACCGGCGATCACGAAGGCATGCATCCGCTGCAAGCTCTGTGTGAAGCGCTGTCCCGTCGGGGCGATCGGGTGGACGATGACGCCCCTGCTCGCGAAGTATCTTGAAAACCGAAAATCGGCCAGCGCGGTCGTTCGAACGCGCTAGCCGATTTTTTTTCATATCATCGCGAAGAGCCGGTCGATTTCCACCGTGACGGCCTCGTCCTGCTCGGCGAGCGGCTTCGTCGCGTCATATCCCTCGATCACGGCGAACGAGAGGATCCGCTGGACCGGAACACCGAGGAAGCGGGCGTCGGGGGACGTTAGGCTCCAGGTCCAGGCGAGGATCACGGTGCCCGGTGCGAACGCGGGGATGTCGGCGAAATGGTTGACCGGCGTTCGATAACCCGTCGACGTCGCGCCGTAGACGAGCGGAATCGCATCGTCGTAGTCCGGCCGTGCGGCGCGAAGCAGCCGGCTTTCATACAGCGTGTAATCGACAGGCTCAGTCAGCTGCCATGGATTGAGGGCGTGGTAGTCTTTCCGGACGCCGCCGTCCATGATCTCCAGCAGGACGACGTTCCATCCGTTCTCGGTTCCCGGCGCGACGTCCGGCAGACCGAGTTCCAAATCGGTCTCGAGGTCCTGGGTCGTGACGTATTCGACGATCATCCCGCGGTTCACGGCGTGCACCAGGACGTTTTGAAAGGCGAGCGTGGTCACGAGAAACACGAGGGAGACAACGAGGAAGACGACGCGTCGCCGTCCATCGGCGCCGCGCTTATTTCGATGGTATCGGAGCGCCGCGACGATCGTCAGGACGATCGCGGCGCCGAACACGACGAACGTCGCGATCCTGGCGAAAAGGAGCGGATCCATCATCGCGCCTGCCTTTCCTTCATGTCCGCAAGGTCGAGATACGCTTCCATGACGGCGCACTCGGGCACGCGTTCGAGCGAGAAGCCGAGATGGCGCTTCAGTTCCCGCATCGCTTCCTCGCGGGTGACGTTGCCTTCACGGGAGGCGATCGAGAGCTCGACCGCCGAGAACGGGATCACCGTCGACTTCATCTCGCGGAAGCGGATGAACTGCGTGTATTCCTTGCACTTCTCGATCTTGCACGAGGTGTGCAGGCCCTTTTCGAGCGAGGCGGGGCCGACCCAACCGATCCGTTCGGCGAGGAGCGTCTTCACCTTCGCCCAGTCGTAGCCCTGCGCCGCGTCGTCCATGTCGATGTGGACCATCGCCGGGATCCGGCCGGTCCATGACGACCGGCGGATCGCGCGCCGGAACGGCGTCTGAAGCCCGGGGATCTCGCGCATCGCCCTCATCGCGTCGTCCTGGAGCGGATTGACGAACCCGCTCAGGCGTTTGACCAGAGGTTCGCCGTAGGCGAGCGCCCGCATCGCGAAGAGCGTCTCGGCCTGGCCGCGCCGCAGCGGCTTGCGCAGCGTGAGGACCCGCAGGATGTTCAACAGGATCGTGAGCGCGCGGTGCGCGCGCTCATCGAAGGCCGAGAGCGGCGCGATGTGCTGGAACCAGAGGTTCTTCATCTGGACCGGCTCGTTGCCGAGGACGAGGTACGGGATGCCGAGCTCGACCAGTTCGGGATAGAACAGGACATAGGCGAGCGACGGACAGGCGCAGGTGTTCCCGGCGAGTCCGTACAACTTCCCATACATCTTCCGAAGGTCGTCGTCCTTGACCTTGCGGACCATGAATTCGGCGGAGGGCACGCGCTGCTTCGCGTTCTCGATCGACGCCCGGGCGGAATCCGACATGTAGGGGATCTCCCACGTGAGGGCGAGGACGCGCAGGCCGAGGTCGTTGGCCAGATGATGCAAAAGATACGAGGAATCCTTCCCGCCGGTGTAGAAGAGGGCGACGTCGAACCGCCCCTTCGGATCGCGCGGGAGGTTATCCACGACCGGCAGGACGCTCTTGATCTTCGGCAGGACCCCGGCGTTCTGACAGATCGGACATTGGCCTTTCGCGTCAAACTCGAGGCCGGGGATCATGAAGTCGTTCGCCACGCAGGAGACGCAGAAGCGCGCCTCCTCGTAGGATCCGATGAGCGGTCTCAAGCGATCTTCGGGTACGACGATTCCCTCGTCAATCAATCGTGAGAGAATCCTCGTTTCCTGCGCGTCGGGTTCTTTGGGAAGGGACTGAAGAATCTCCGCCTGGCGCGATGTCAGGCGGAGGATGTTGTCGGTCGTATGGGGCGCGTTGCGCATCCCGTAGTAGACCAGTTTCGTGCCATCGAGTTTCCAGCAGTTCTGCAGATAGAGCTTCATCGCATACCTCCCGGATTGGACGGCTTCATTTCCCGCCGATGAGGTCGACCAAGGCGGGCAGGTCGATCTTCTC
>CAIMSF010000163.1 GCA_903844055.1 uncultured bacterium | reverse complement strand
GTTTTTACGGATTTTGTTTTCATCCGAAGGCTTGCCTGTGCGCGCCTGCCGTGTTACGATGAAGGGGAAGAGGAAGGAGAACCCACGATGAACCCGAACGTCTATCTCAGCTACCATGACGCCAACGAGAAGCAATGCGCGACGATCGCCGCTTTTTTGAAAGAGAACAATTATGCGGTCCGCTACGTGCCGACGGACTACGTCGTCGGCGACCGGCAGCCCGCCCACATCCTGCAGGATCTCGTGAAGTTGTTCTACGATCCGTCCGACGTCCTCGTCTGCATCCTCGGGTCGCAGACGGCGGATCTGACCCATGTGGACGTCGAGCTCCATCACGCGCTGTCCGGGAAGCCGGGCGTCCGTAAGGGCATCGTCCTTCTCTTGATGGAACGTCCCGACGTGTCGCTCGACAAGATCCGGGCGAAGAATCCGAAAGCACTCCAGGCGATTCCCGACCGGCTCCACAAGAATCTCGGTTACGTTGAACTGGCGACCTTCAGCCGCTACCGCGACCTCCCCGTGATCCTGAACACCGCCTGGAAGAAGGCGAAGGACGCGTCCGTCCCGGTCGAGGTTGGATCCTCACCTGCGGCCATCAAGAAGGGCCGCTACCACGACCAGTGAACCATTCGGAACGGTCCCTTCAAAACGGCATGCTTGCGTCGGCGACCGCCTGTTGAGGCGGCCGTTTTTTTGATCGACCGGCGTCGTTCGTTCCTGCGGAAAAGGGGATTTCGACGGCATCCCTCCGGGAACCTTCGCCGAAGCGCCTTCGCATCGCGATCGTCATCGACCCTATCGCTTCATGCCCGCGCGGCGGGCGCGGCGTGTCGTGCTCGGGGGATATTGACAAACGCCGCCGCATTTGCTAGAATGACGCACAGCGGCCGTGCCGGCATGAAAAAAAGACGCGAAACCGACGTGGAGGACTCCCCCCGCCTGCCGGTCCGGGAGCGTTCGACTACACTCGTTTCCGTCCCGCCTTTCGCCTCGCACGACCCAACCGGAGGAAATACCTGATGATGAAAACGAAAGACCTGATCGTCCTGACGCTCTTGACGATCGCCCTCGCCCTGTTTGCCACCCTCGCCGGACTGACGCTTCCGGGCGTCTACCGCGACCCGTCCGACTTCGTCCTCATCTGGAAGAGCAACGACCTCGTGACCCTGCTCGCCGCCCTGCCGATCCTGATCCTCGCGATGGTCGCATGGATATGTCGGAGAAGCTTGAAGTCGCTTCTTTCGTGGTTCGCCATGCTCTGGTTCCTTTCCTACAATTATGCCTATTACGTATACGGCGCGGCCTTCAACGTCCTTTACCTCGTTCACGTCGCGATCTATACGCTGTCGCTTGCGGCCCTCATCCTCGGCCTCGCGCGGTTTCCCGCAAGCGAACTCGCGGGTGCGCTCAAACCGAAGTTCGGACGCGGCTTCGTGATCGGCGAAATGCTGTTCGTGGCCGTCGGTCTGACGGCGATCTATGCGATGCAGTCGCTTTCCTTCGTGATCGACGGCACCCTGCCGCCGATCATCGCCGCGAGCGGCCACGTCACCAGCGTCGTGTTTTCGATCGACATCTCGATGGTCGTGCTGTTCTTCGTCCTGGGTGCCGTCCTGTTGGCGAAGCGGAGCCCATGGGGAGTGCTCATCGGCTTCATCGCCAATCTCAAGGGCGCGGTCTACATGGCCGTCCTGGTGGTCGCCTCGCTTCGGACCAATCCCGCCGAAACGCCGATCTGGGCGGTCCTCGGCCTGTTGTCGCTTGCTTCGTTCGCGCTGCTTTGGGCGGGAATCCGGGATCGATCCCTCGCGCTTCCGGGGGAACCCTCATGAAACCGGGCGCAGGCGGACTCAACCTGACGAATCGATCCGGTGCGGGATTCGGCCGGCCGCTCGGCTCCGTCGCCCTCGCGGGGGTGCCGGCGATGCTGTTCTACCTGTTGCACGACGTGGTCGGCGCCACCCTCTATCCGGGCTATGACGCGTTTCGTCAAGCCGTGAGCGACCTGACGTCCGCCGACGCGCCTTCCCGGATCGTCGCCGGCGGCTTGTCGAACGTCTACGGGACGCTTGCCGTCCTGTCCTCGGTGGCCGTGGCGATCCTGATGCAACAAAGCGACAATGCCCGTCTGCGCCGGGGCGTCGGATGGTTCGCGGTCATGAACCTGGTGAGCAACGTCGGTTACGCGCTCTTTCCGCTGTCGACGAGCGGTTACGCGGGGACCTTCTCCGACATCATGCATCTGTACGTCGTGACCGCCTCGGTCGTCCTCACGTCCATCGCATCGCTCGTATTGATCGCCTTGGGCGGCCGGCGCGGAACACGACGCGACAAGCTGCTTGGTGTGCTTGCGCTCGTCGCGCTGGCCATGATGCTTGGCGGCGCGGTCTTGTCGAACGCCGGTCCCGCGTCGTTGTTTGGGTTGTTCGAACGGTTCAGCACCTATTCCGCAGTGACCTTCACCGCCGTCCTGGGGGTGTACGGACATGCGCTGTCGAGACGGGATTGATACCGGTTGTTTTAGATTGCGCACGGGCATCCCGAAATCGAACATCTCGCGATTTCAAACGGGAAACACACGCCTTTGTTTCACATGATCGAACGAATCGCCGCCGGACTGGGAATCAAACTCGAGTGGTCCCTGAAACGGGAAAAAAAATGACGACCGGGATTTCCTCGCGATGGCGAGGGAGTCCCGGTCGTTTTCAATCTTCTTATCCGAACAACAAAAGGAACAGTCCGCCGACGACGGCGACGCCGATCTGGCCGGCGACGTTCGGTCCCATCGCGTGCATGAGGAGGAAGTTCGTCGGATCTTCCTTTTCTCCCATCTTCTGGACGACGCGGCGGACATCGGGATGACGCTCACGCTGGCGACAATACTGAGAGTGAGGATGAAAATCATCAATCACAATGAAATAATGGCGAAAAGATACGAGATTCAACCGTTGGTTGAGTCGTGACAACTTTAACTACACTTTACATCAGAAATACCGAGCGTATAATGAAGGTAGATGGGAGTGAGTGTTATGAAAACCGCACAAGAAGTCGGAATCGCAATCAAAACATTGAGGATATCAAAAGGGATGACTCAGCAGCAGTTGGCGGATAAACTATGCGTATCCGCCCAAGCTGTCTCAAAATGGGAGAATGGCGATAGTTACCCGGATCTTCAGCAACTTTGCGCAATCGCGGAGCTCTTCGATGTCACGGTGGATGGATTGATCCGCGACAGGAAGGTCGGCGATCCGGTTCGCAAGGTCGAGAACATGGTGTATGAGACCATGCAGGGCGACAACCTTTCGATCGACATCGAGGATGTCAGCGCGAACTCACCAGGACTGGCGATCCGGATGCGGCTGACCAACACATCGGAAGCCGAGATCCGCCTATCTTCGGAACATTTCCTGCTGGTCGACGCCAACGGTCGTGAACTCGGCGCACGGAAGCGGAATCTGACCAGCCTCGATGGGGACGTGATCGGGCAAGTCGACGTCCACGAAATCCCGAAATTCATCCCGCCCTCGTCGACGGTGATCGCCAACCTGGAGTTTTCCGGAACCGCGGATAGGGTCAAACTCTGGGTCAATATCCCGTCATCTTGTCCCAACCAGTGCTTCGTCATCATGCCGAAGCTTCACGATTCTAGGTTTGATTCATACATCGCGAGCACGACTTCTGCGTCGGAGATCGCATACTACTATAATTATCATTATAAATTCGATGGTCTCGATAAAGTTCACCCCGGCAATGCGACGGTACCCCACCTGCGCATTACGAAGGAAGTGATGGACATGCTGACATTCCCCATGGACCAAGCCTTTCTTCATAAATTCGAAAACGTTCTCGATCCCGACATCTTTCGGGATATGGTCGCTAAAGGAACATTTATCGACTGGACATTCGCCAAGAAGTATTGTCAGGACCCCATCCTTCTTCGAAAACTCGTGAAAGACAATTTCGCCCTGATCGAGAGCCAATTCGTCCATGGTATGACTGGCATCTTGCATACACAGGAGAACGATGCTTATCTCGATATGGAGATCATCGAGTTTCTCATCCTTCTATGCGTCAAGTATGTGAAACGCATTCATAACTGGCTGCTACCATACATCAATGAGCAAAACGAAACCCGATATGTCGAATGGATGAAACAAATGGATTTCCGGATAAAACTCGACCTGTTCAAGACGAAGATGAATCCTGACACGATCAACGGGCTTCTCGTGTCGACGGAACTGGGGGATTTTCCGCTCCATCAGGTGCTGAAGTTGAAATCCTATTTCGGAGCAGCCATCTATCAATCGACGCTCGACAACCTGATTCTGCGCTATCGAGTCGAAACGAGACTGGATCTGCTTCCGCTGAAGGAACACCTGTCCGAGGGAGCCTGGCAGGAAATGAAGCGAAGATACATGGAATGGATCGAGCAGGGTATACAATAGCAAGCGTCATGGCGTCATGAATGGCAAGGGGGTTCGCACCCATGTCCTCCATGCATCCATGGCGCCGATCAGGTGCATTTGGCTTATGAACAACCACCCGGAATGATAAGAGGGTCTCGGCCGCAAGCCGAGACCCTCTTTCGTGTCATCTACATGGAATCATCCGAACAACAACAGGAACAGTCCGCCGACGACGGCGACGCCGATCTGGCCGGCGACGTTCGGTCCCATCGCGTGCATGAGGAGGAAGTTGGTCGGATCTTCCTTTTGTCCCATCTTCTGGACGACGCGGGCGGACATCGGGAGGGCGCTCACGCCCGCGCCGCCGATGAGGGGATTGACCTTGCCCTTGGAAGTCAAGTACATCAACTTGCCACCGAGGACGCCGGTCGCGGTCGCGACGACGAATGCGACGATCCCGAGGACGAAGATGAAGATCGTGTCCCAGGTGAGGAAGACATCGCCCGAGGCGGTCGCGCCGACGGTGAGTCCGAGCAGGATCGTGACGATGTACAGCATCGCGTTGCTGACGGTACTGACGAGGTTCGGGACGACTCCCGACTCCTTGATCAGGTTGCCGAGCATGAGCATCCCGATCAGGGGTGCGGAGGTCGGGACGAGGAGGATGCACAAGAGGGCGGTGACGATCGGGAAGAGCAGCTTCTCGAGCTTCGAGACGGGACGGAGCTGCGTCATCTTCACGAGCCGCTCCTTCTTCGTGGTCAAGAGTTTCATCACGGGCGGCTGGATGATCGGCACGAGCGACATGTAGGAATAGGCGGCAAGCGAGATCGCACCCAACAGGTGCGGCGCGAGCTGGGTCCCGAGGATGATCGCGGTCGGTCCGTCGGCGCCGCCGATGACACTGGTGGCGGCGGCTTCGCCGGGGGTGAAGCCGAAGAAGGCGATCGCTCCCAGGAAGGTGATGAAGATGCCGACCTGGGCGGCGGCGCCCAGAAGCATCGACTTGGGATTGGCGATGAGCGGACCGAAGTCGGTCGTCGCGCCGATCCCGATGAAGATCAGGCAGGGATAGATCTCGTATTTGACGCCATAGTAGAGGATCCCGAGGAGACCCTCGTACTCGCCCGTCGCTTCATTGAAGACGAAGAGGTTCGATCCCGGCAGGTTCACGAGGAGCATGCCCATCGCGATCGGCAGGAGCAGATACGGTTCGAAGCCCTTGAAGACGGCGAGATAGATCATGAGAAGCGAGATCGCGATCATCACGAGGAACTTCCATCCGCCTTCCGCGAAGAAGCCGGCGATGCCGGTGGAGCGGAGGAACTCGAGGAAAGATTCGAGCATCGGGGTCACCCGACGACGGCGATCAGCCGATCGGCGTCGACGCTCTCGCCCTTCTGGACGTGGATCGACTTGACGATCCCGTCGCAAGGCGACTGGATCTCGTTTTCCAGCTTCATCGCCTCGAGGATCGCGATCGGGGAGCCGCGCTTGACGGCGGTCCCGGGCGCGGCGACGAGCTTGATGATCGTCCCCTGCATCGGCGCAACGACCTTCGTTCCGGCACCCGGGGCGGCGGCGACCGCGGGGGCGGCCTTCGGCGCTTCGATCGGCTGATGGGTCTCGGTCACGCTTTCGATCTCGATCTCATAGAGCTTTCCGTTCACTTTCACCTTGTAGAGTTTCGCCATGTCATTTCAGCTCCTTTGCGTTCT
>CAIMSF010000162.1 GCA_903844055.1 uncultured bacterium | reverse complement strand
GATTTCGCGCGATTTTCGACGAAATCCCCCGACGGTCATCAAAAATCTCGATTCGGACCCGGCGGACGCCTCGTCCGGGCACGCGATGCGATCGCGCGCCCGGACCGAAGCGGAGCGGTTTTTGCCGCTCAAAGGAGGAAACGCCGGATGTGGTCCGCGAGTTCCGCGGGCTTGTCGACGAGCGGCGAATGGCCGCAATCGTCGAACTTGACGTAGGTCGAGGGGCCGGGGATGCCCTTCATGTTGTCGAGGACCATGGATTCGGGGACGGTCTTGTCGAGCGCGCCCCAGAAATGGAGGACCGGGCAATGGATCTTCGAGATCGTGCCGTCGCCCGCGCGGTAGAAGTTCGGTTCAAAGGCCATGTTGAGGCATGCGAGCGCGAAATCGACGTCGGCGAGGCAGCGCTGCTTGAGCGTCTCGGCGATCCAGAGGGCGTTCTGCTCGGGGGTCGGCTTGTTCTTCGGATAGATCGTGAGGTCGTAGATGTAGCTCATGAAGGCGGCGTTCTTGGCGGCGATCGCGTCGATCACCGGCTTCACCTGGAGCGGGTCGGCGGCCATCTCGTCGGCGGAGGCGTACGCCGCGCCGAGCTGCGGCTGGAAGGCCGCGTTCTTCTTGAAGATCGGATAGCCGCGGTGGGTCGTGGAGTCGATCAGGATGAGCCTGGACGCCATCTCCGGATAGGCCGCCGCAAATTCCATCGCGACGCCGCCGCCGAGGCTCCAGCCGCAGATTGCCGCCTCCCGGACGCCGAGGGCGTCGAGGAAGAGCTTCACGTCGCGGGCAAGGTCCTTGAGCGAGCCGACGCGTTCGACATACGTCGAGTCGCCGAATCCGCGCAGGTCGGGGGCGAGTACGCGCACCTCCGCCGGCAGGCGTTCGATCAGGGGCGAGAAGTAGAGTGAAGAGGACAGGTTGCCGTGGATCAGGACCAGCGTCTGCGGTCCCTTGCCGGATTCGAGGTAGGCGTAGGTTTCGCCGTTCTTGAGGCCGATGCGTTTTTTCATGGTCTTGTTCCTCCTTCGGATGGTTGGGTCAGATTGCGTATTCGGTGTCGCGGACGTTGACGAAGCCGACCACGAGGGTCGAGAACAACAGCGGCCGCTCGTACATCGAGGCGTGCCCGGCGACCGGGATCTTGATCCACTCGGAGCCGGGGATGAGGTCGTAGAGTTCGCGCTGCCGGTCGACGGGCGTGAGGTAGTCTTCCTCGGCCGAGACGATGAGCGTCTTCGCGGTGATGGCCTTGAGGCGGTCCTTGACGTCGTAGGCTTCGGCCGACAGGGTCAGCCGCTCCATCGCGTCGAGGAAGGCGGGACTCGAGAAGATCGGCACGAGCAGCTTCTCGCGGTTCTTCATCCACGCGAGGCGGGAACGATAGTAATGGGGTGAATAGATGACCGGGATCGTCGTCTGGTAGTACGCCGCGCCGTCGCGGGTGCGGCCGGTCGCGATCCAGCCGCGGCCGATGTCCAAAAGCCAAGGTCCGGTGGCGGCGGTGGTGTTGAACAGGACGAGCCGGTCGACCCGCCCGGGATGGGTGATCGAAAACAGGCAGCCGATCTCACCGCCGTAGGAGATCCCGACGATCGAGACCTTCGCGAGGCCGAGATGGTCGAGGAGCGCCGCGAGCAGGTCGACCTGGAGGTCCTGTCCGTACGTTTCGCCTTCGAGCTTGTCGGTCTGGCCCTGGTCGAAGAAATCGACGCGGATCAGCATGTTTTGCTCGGAGAGCGACGGCACGAACGGGGTCCAGCTCTTGGTCGACATCATGATCCCGTTCAAGATCACGATCGGCTTGCCGGCGCCGTCGACGGTGTAGAAGACGTTCTTGCCGCGGAACTTAAAACTGCTCATGGAGATATCCCGCCTCGATCGCTTCCTGCGTCAGTTGCGCGCGGAACTTCGGGTGGGCGATCGAGATCAAGAGCTTGGCGCGGTCGCGGATGTTGGTGCCGCGGAGCGCGGCGACGCCGTATTCGGTGACGACATGGTCGACGTCGTTTCGCGAGAGCGAGACGGCGGCGCCCGGCTTCAGCGTCGTGACGATCTTCGAGACCTCCTCCTTCTCGCCGGTCACGGGATTCTTCACCATCGCGGTCGAGTAGAGGCAGATGAACGAGCGGCCGTTCTTGGCATTCTGGGCGCCGATCGCGGTGTCGCTTTGGCCGCCCGTGCCGGAGAACTGGCG
>CAIMSF010000161.1 GCA_903844055.1 uncultured bacterium | reverse complement strand
CGTCCTCGGCGTCGGCGCCGTGCATGTTCTTGGTCTTGCCCTTCTCGCCGTCGTCGGCCTGTATGACCTTGCGGTAGCGTAGGTCGAGGAGCGTCGAAAGGCCTTCGTCGGCGCGGAAGACGACGCTTCCGCCCTTCCCGCCGTCGCCGCCGGCGGGGCCGCCGAACTGGATGTATTTTTCCCGGCGCCACGCGACGATGCCGTCGCCGCCCTTGCCGGATTTCACTTTGATCCGTACTTCATCGATGAACATTCCAACCACATCCAATCTTTCGTGAACATTATACCACAGTTCCCCCCCGGACCGAAAGAAAAGTTCGGGCGGACCCGAACCTTTTCACAGGTTTCACTTCAGGGGCAGTTCGTATCCCTCGCGGTAGATCAGAGGCAGATGGCCGCGGTGGACAAACCCGAATCTCTCGATCAGTCGCCGCATCCGCAGGTTGTCGGGATGCGTGTCGACCTTGAGGCTGTCGGCGCCGGCCGCCCTGGCCCGCGCGATCGCGAACGCGAAGAGCGCCGCGCCGATGCCTTGCCGGCGGTAGATCGGATCGACCATCACGCGATGCATCACGAGCGCATGGGATCCATGCCACGAGACCGCGACGTAGGCGGGGTCGTTTTCCGGTAAAAGCGACATGGAACCGGCGACGAGGCCGTCTTCTTCGTCGACGAAGAGCGCGCCCTTCATCGCGTCTGACGTGAATTCCTTCACGCCGGGATAGACCGCGGACCACTGGTCGACGCCGGATGCGTGCAGTTCGTCGGCGACGCGGCGGGCGATCGCGTCTAGGGCGGGGACGTCGGAAAGCTTACCCGTTCTGATCATCGGGAACACCTCGCAGGGTGACGGTGCTGTCGAATTGTGAGACCGTCACAACGCCATACGCGTAGGCGGAATCGCCATTCACGAAGAGCACGCGGGCGGAGACGACTTCGAGATGAATCTCGGGGGCGTAGACCTCGCGCAATTCGGCGTTGACGCCGTCGGCGGACAGAATCACGGAGGCGGCGGTGGTCGAGTAAGCGATAACGTCGTGCCCGCCGCCGATCGCACTGATCATCACCTGGCCTTCCACCGTGCGGGCCGTCAAGCTCGCGTCGGCGCCGCCTGTCAGGGTAACGTTGAGCGAGGCGCAGGCGTCGACCTTCACGGCGACCTCGCCGCCGTAAGAGGTCAGGACGACGTCGCCGATCGTACGGTCGGCGGCTGTGAGGCTGATCGTGCCGGACGCCACACCCGCAACGAGGGAGGCAAACGACAGGTATTCGATCGTCAGGTTGCCGTAGTGGGACAGCTGGACGGTGATCGCGCCGATCGAAAGCGTCTCCGGCAGGTAGAGCTCGACCGATCCCGGCAGCGGGTCGACGTACTTGACGTAGCCGTCCGCGGTCTCCGAGAAGCGGACCGAAATGACGTTCGTGGCGGCATCGACGCTCCAGACCAGGCTTTCGCGTTCGGCGTCGGTGTCATACAGGAAATAGGCGGTGACTTCGGTGGTATCGGAGACGGAATAGATGTGCACGTTCCCGACCCCGGCGCCGATGTCGATCGCAAACGTTTCGTCGGCCTCGATGTCGATTGCGAGGTCGACCTTCAGCTCGTCGCTTTCGAGGTTCTTGACGATGATCGAGCGGTAGACGAGCGAGTCGTTGCCATCGAGGACCTGCTTGGCGACCCATCCGCCGCCGAGCACCAAAAGCATCACCGCGACGTAGGCGATGATCGACTTGGTCGGGGTGTTGACGCCGAGCTTCTTGATCGGGGTGGAAAGCGAGATCTTCCTGACGATCGCGACGATCCGGTCCGGATCGGATCCCTTCACCGCGGAGAGCGCCTTGACGGACAACGTCACGATCGTGCGGGCGAGGAACAGCGACAGTTCGAGGAACAACAGACCCAGGATCAGGAGATAGCCCGCGTCGGCGGAAAGGTAGATCCAGACCCAGAGCTTTTCCCAGCCGCGGGCGAATGCGACGATCGGGAGGATCTCGAAGCGGACCGCGTTCACCTGGAAGAAACTGATGGAAAACAGGACGACGATGCCGAGGACGATCGCGAGGACGGTGACGACCAGGAGGTTCCTGAGGACGAGCGGGAAGGCTTTTTTCATCGGTCAGGCGACCTTTCTCGTACCGTCGGACGGCGCGGCGACGTACACCTCGGCGAGCAGGCCGAAGGAGCGGTAGTACCCTTCCGCGACACCGACCGAAAACGCCGGGACGAGGGCTTTGGGAACGAGGTTCACGGTGCATCCGCCGAAGCCGGCGCCGGTCATCCGGGCGCCGATCGCGCCGTGTTCCAAGGCGAGTTCGACGAGTCGGTCGAGTTCGGGGATCGACACCTCGTAATCGTCCCGAAGCGAGTCGTGCGAGGCGTTCATCGCGGCACCGAAGGCCGCGAGGTCGCCTTGGTTCAACTGCTCGGCGGCGCCGATGGTGCGGGCGTTCTCGAAGACGGCGTGCTTCGCGCGGCGGAACAGCACGTCCGGCAGTCCCGCCGCCGCCGATACGAACGTCGGCTTGTCCAGTTCGCAGAGGGCGCGGACCGGGACGCTTTTGGCGAGGATCGCGAGGGCGGCGTCGCATTCGGCGCGCCGTTCGTTGTATTTCGAATCGACGAGGCCGCGCTTCACCTTCGAGTTGACGATGACGATGTCGTGGTCCTTGAGGTCGAGCGGCACCGCCGAAAACGCGAGCGTCGCGCAGTCGAGCAACAGCGCGTGGTCCTTTTTGCCGTTGGCGATCACGAACTGGTCCATGATCCCGCAGTTGACGCCGATGTACTCGTTCTCGACCTTCTTGCAGAGGACGGCGAGGTTGGGACGCGAAAGCCCGAGGGCGAAGGCGTCGTTCAGATAGGTCGCGAACAGCAGTTCGATCGAGGCTGAGGAGGACAGGCCGCTCGCCTGCGGCAAATCGCCCCAGACGACCGCGTCGAAGCCGTGGGAAAACGGCCTGCGCGCCTGCAGTTCGCGGATCACGCCCTTCGCGTAGTTCGCCCACGAATCGGCCTTGCGGTAGTCGAGCCGGTCGAGGTCGAGCGTGACGACGCCGGCGCCGGGGAAGTTTTCCGAATAGAGCCGGACGCAGCGGTCCGCCCGCGGCGAAAAGGCCCCGAAGTTGCCGATCGAGAGCGCCGCCGGAAAGACGTAGCCGCCGTTGTAGTCGATGTGTTCGCCGATGAGGTTGACCCGGCCCGGCGAGAAATAGACGGTCAGGTCGGCGGCCGGACCGTATTGGAGACGATGGATCTCCTGGATTCTGGTGATCATGAGCTCACCCCTTCGCTAAAGATTATACACGCTGGACGGTCGTAACACAAGGCGATTCGAACCGTGAAAAAAAGGACGGCGAGCGTCCTTTCGATCATGTTCAGGAGAGGATGACGACGATTTCGTCGTAGGCGCCTTCGCGCACCGCGGCGGCGTCCACGCCTTCGAGGCGTCGGCCGACGATCGTCTTCACGGCCATGCCGTTCTTGCGCAGTTCGTAACGCATCGGCTCGAGGTTCCAGCCGTCCTTGTCGGAGGCGTTCAGGTAGACGACCTTCTGGCCGATGAAGGTCGCTTCCAGGCGGCCTTCGGAGAAGAAGTCGGCGGGAAGGAGCGGCTTCAGGGCGAGCGTCAGCTTCCCGGCCTCGTATCGGAAGAGCTCCTTGCCGAAGAGGGCGATCGTCCAGATCGACAGCATTTCGGCGGTCGAACCGGAGAGGCGCGACACGAATCCCTGGCCGCGGACGGCCGGGTTGGGGTTGTTGGAGGTCGCGATGAACGAGGAGTTCTCGATCGTCGGACGGCCGTAGGTCGCCGGATCCATGAAGCAGACCAGGTTGGTCCTGGCCTCCTCGAAGAAGCGCCCGTACAGACCGGCCTTCAAGAGCCCGAGGAGATACTTGTAGGTCATGTGGAGGAAGTTCGATTCGCGCTCGAGCCAGCCCTTCGTGAAGGCGCGGATGCGGCCGATCTCGTGGCCGCAGGCGTCGAGGTCGGCGGACGTCTTGTACGTGCCGAGCGGCGCGTCGTACAGTCCGGAGGCCTTGATCGCATCCGCCATCGCGAGCGCTTCGGCCTTGTCCTTGGCGGTCTTCATCCAGCGCGCCGGGGCTTCGAGGAAGTCGGGGAGGCGTTGACGCTGGAACGCGGTGACGTTCACGAGCGGCAGGCCGTACGACCCGACGTCGGGCGTCCCGTCGGCGTTCTTCAGCGGTTCGAAGGCGGTCGCCTCGTAATAGAAATAGGTGGGGATGATGCCGCCGCCGATGTTGATCGCGCGCTTGACGGCGTCCTCGGTTGCCGCGAGGATCGTTTCGACGAGCGGACGGAAGGCGGCCGATTCGACCGCGATCGTCTGCGCGGAGCCGAACCGGACGCTTTCGCGGTACTCTTCGCGGATCGTCGCGACGGCGTCCCAGCGGGCGAAGCCGGGGGCGAGCTTGACCGCTTCAAGCCGCTTCGCGAAGGTGACGAACTCGACGGGAAGCGGGATCGTCCCGCCCTCGGCGGATTTCAGGAAGCGGGCCAGGCGGCCGAGTTCGACCGTCTCGCTCATGCCCGACCCGAAGATGCCGGGCAAACCGTTCATCGCGTCGTTCCAGCCGGGACGGTTGGCTTCCATCTCGACGCCGAGGCCTTCGGGGTCGAGGGTCGCGAACTTGTTCGCCGCGAGGATCAGGAGCTTGGCGTAGAGGTTGGTCTCGAAGGGAACGCCGGCGACGGAGAACCAGTTCGTCCCGTGTTCGTTCAGACCGAGGCGGGCGATCTTCTCCTTGTCGGGATGGCGGAGCGCGCCGTACTGGCGGATCGCGCCGCTCTTGTCGATGACGTGCTTCTCGCGGCGCGGACGCACCGAGACGGGGCTTTCGAAGGTGCGGTACGACCGGTCTTCGTACAGGAGTCCGTCGCGCCGGTCGGGGAACATCTCCAGATAGCGCTCGACGAGGTCGAGGATGTAGGTCCAGTGGTCGGTCCAGTACCCTTCGTTCCAGGCGGCTTCGATGTTCTGGGTCGCATCCGCGAAGACGATTCCGAAGAGTTCGTCGTCGGAGTGCGGGCTATGGATCTTCTTCTGCTCCATCGCGTTCACGATCGAGCCGGGGGTGAACTTGCCGGAGAGGAGCGCGACCATCTTGGCGGCATCATCGCCGAAGCAGCGGGCGGCGATCGGGGCGATCTTGGTCTTGTCCGGGATCGTGAAGGTCGAGCCGTTGATGCCGAGCGGGTTGTAGCCGTCGGCCTGGATCAGCGAGGCGAACACCTTGATCGAGTAGTCGCCGGTCTCGGGATGGAAGAACACGTCGCTCCGGCGGTTCTGGCAGACGTCGCGGAAGTTGCCGTTGCCCTGCGAATAGAATTCCGGGGCGATCGAGAAGAAGTTGTAGTCGCGTTCGAGGTCGCCGTGCTTGCGGCTGTAGAGGTAGTAGACGAATTGGCGGTTCCCGGCCTTGATCGTCATCGGATAGCCGCCGCGGAGCAGGTTGTCGAGGTAGTTCTGGCGGATCATCTCGTCGAAGACGGGATAGGCGGTCTTGGTCTTGACGTCGTCGAGCAGCGCGCCGACGACGCGCTCGGCCTCCTCGCGCTTCGCCTCGAACCAGGCATGCCCGGCTTTGGCGAGTTCGATGCGCTTGTCGGCGATCGCGGCGACGTCGTGGGTGTAGCCGATCAGGGTATCGATCCGGACCGTCTCGCCGGTCTGGATGGCCTTCGCGAAGCCGGTGAAGCCGCACGGAACCTTGTTGGCGGTCGCCTGGAAGGAATTCTTGATCTCGAGCAGCGAATGGCCGGCGAAATGGGCCGGGTGATTCATCGCCGTGTCGTAGCCGTAGACGAGGTCCATGTCGGCGATCGGCGTGACGGGATCGCCGTCGATGAACGACAGATAGAAATTGCCGTCCTTGACCTCGGCCGTCTCGGAGGTGTCGCCGGTGGCGGAACGAAGCTTGTAGAAGGCGAATCCCTCGTCGAGGCGTTCGACGTCCATCCAGCTGCGGAGCAGGTTGGACATCGCCTTGTATCCGCCGTGGTCGATGCCCGCGGGAAGGATCTGGGACAGCCCGTCCAACACTTCGACGTCGAGCGTCGAAGAACCGGTGTTGGTGAACTCGACGGACCGGACGAGGGCGGCGACGGAATCGCCGGGCAGTCCGAAATAGGTCACGCGGACGCGCAACCCGAGTCGCCGGTTCTCCTCGACGATCGAGAACGCGGTCTGTCCGATCTCCATCCGCCGCTTCGGCTTCTCGTCTTCGGGCTTGAAGATCTCGTGGACCGTCTCGCCGTGCTTGACGAAGGTGCGGAAGCCGATCTTCGACGTATAGAGGTAGGCCAGGTTGCCGGGGTGGAATTCGAGGATCTGGCCGTTCTTGTCGCGCAGGCCGAACGAGCAGATCCCCTGTCCGCGGTTCACGTAGAAGGCCCAGAGCGGGATTCCGCGCTTGCCGGCGAGCCCGGGGAGGAAGCTGGCGAAGGTTTTCTGGCGATCGTAGGCGTCGATCATGAACCGGTTGTTTTCGAAACGGTAGCTGAGTTTGTCCATCGGAACCATCCTGTCGTGTGTAACCTATTACATACCATCATTATATCGCATGTCAAGATGATAATCAAGCATAACAAAAGCCGTCCCGAAGGACGGCCGGACGGTCATTCACAGCGTGAGCGAAAGCGAATAGAGGATGACCGAAAGCGCGTACGAGAGGACGAGGAACGCCTGGTCGACCCAGGCTTTCCCGCGATACGGCGGGCGGGCGGACAACCGCATCATGGGGATGCGGAGGACGGTCGCGAGGACGAGCAGGTAGAACACGTCGTACGCCGCCGGGACGAATGCGTTACGGCCGACGGCGATTTGCAGCATGCCCGCGACATCGCCGACGGCCATCGCGAAGAGCGGGAGCGCGGATGCGGCGGCGATCCCGAAGGTGCGGTCGCGCACGGCGTCGCGATGCCGCATGAACGGCTGGAGGAGGATCCAAAGCCCGGGGACGCCGATCATGAAGACGCCTGCGAGATCGTCGCTCATGAATGAGAAAAGGTTGAAGACGATCCCCGCGGGGATCGCCAAAAACGCCCAGATCTCGACGTACAGCCAGGGGTGCTCGCGCTTCGCCCGACCGATCCAGGCGGGCAGCCGTTTCAACGCTAGGAACAGTTTCGTGAACATCCGATCCCCTCCCTTTGTTCCATTATACTACAAGAAAAAAAGCAGGGGAACTTTTTCCCCTGCGTGCGAGTTATTCCTGCGGATAGACGGAAGCTTGCTTCCGGTCCTTGCCGAGACGTTCGAACTTGACGATGCCGTCGACCATGGCGAACAGCGTGTCGTCCTTGCCCATGCCGACGTTCGTGCCGGGATGGATCTTCGAACCTCTTTGGCGGTAGATGATCGAGCCTGCCGTGCAGAACTGGCCGTCGGAGAGCTTCGCTCCGAGACGTCTGCCGGCGGAATCACGACCGTTCTTCGTCGAGCTGACTCCCTTTTTGGAAGCCATGAACTCGGAAAGATTCAGATTCAGGATCATTGATTTACACCTCCAGTGTCAATTGCTGCGCGTTACAGCGTGATTTCGGAAATCGTCAGCTTTGTGTATGGTTGACGATGGCCGTTTTTCTTGTGGTAGTGTTTTTTGGGCTCGTATTTGAAAATGACGACTTTCGGGCCCTTGCCCTGCTTGTTGACGACGGCCTTGACCAGCGCGCCCTTGACATAGGGCTTGCCGATCTTGATCTTGTCCCCGCCGACGAGCAGAACCTTGTCGAACGTATAGACGGAATCCACTTCCGCTTCGAGTTTTTCAACCCAGATTTCCGTTCCGACTTCCACGCGCACTTGCTTTCCACCGGTTTCGATGACTGCGTACATTCCTGCACCTCCTCATATTGGTAAGACTCGCCATCATGGTAACGCGGATGCGTTTTTGGGACCATTCCTGAGCGGTATGCGATACATACGGTACAATTATAAGGCAACGGGCTTTCGGAGTCAAGCGAAATCGTTCACCGTTCGCCCGGATACCGGAAGTTCCAGGAAGCCCGGATCTCGTCGGTCTGGCGCAGGATCTCGAGCGTCGCCTCATGCGGACAGACGGAGCTTTCGAGCTCCTTCTTGCGGATGCAGCGGATCGTTTCGAAGATCTCGTATTCGAGGCCGTTGACGAGATGCTTCACGGCGATCTCGCGGACGATCTTGTGGTCCTTGTTGTAGACCGTCGCCACTTCCGTCGACCAGAAGGCGGGGATGTGGATGTAGCCCTTCGTGCCGTAGATGTAGGCTTCGCGGCCGAGGTCGGCGACGATCGAGGCGTTCATCACGGCCGTGGCGTGCGGATAGAAATAGGTGATCTTCTCGGTGACGTCGACGCCGGTCGGACCCATCGTCACCTCGGTGTCGAAACTGTCGGGGACGCCGAGGAACAGGTTGACGAGCGTGAGCGGATAGATCCCGACGTCGAGCAGGGCGCCGCCCCCGAGGGCGGGGTCGAAGAGCCGGTCGTCGGCGGAAGCGCCGCTTTCGAAGCAGAAATCGGCGTCGATCTCGATGATGTCGCCGATCTCGCCCTGGTCGACGACCTTCTTGACTTCCTGAATCGCGGGCAAAAAGCGGGTCCACATCCCCTCCATGACGAAGAGGCCCTTGGCGCGGGCGAGGTCGAAAAGGTCCTGCGCCTCGCGGCGGTTGAGCGTGAACGCCTTTTCGCAAAGGACGTTCTTGCCCGCTTCGAGGCAGAGTTTGACGTGTTCGTAGTGGAGGCCGTGCGGGGTCGCCACGTAGACGCACTTGACCTCGGGGTCGGCGAGCAGTTCCTCATAGGTTCCGTACGCCTTGGCAAAACCGTAGTTCGTGACGAACCGGGCCGCCCGCTCAAGGTCGCGGGAAGCGATGGCGTAGAGTGTCTCGTTGATGCCGTTCATCGCCTGGCAGAACCGATGCGCGATTTTTCCGGCACCCATGACTCCGAACTTGATCATTTTATCACCCTCATCCATTATACTATGATTCGTTCTAAAAGGAACAGCATACACGCTTCCGGGCGATGGTAAAGGCGTTACATCTTTCGCCGCCGTTTCGGCCTT
>CAIMSF010000160.1 GCA_903844055.1 uncultured bacterium | reverse complement strand
TCTTGTGTTACAATGTCGGTGAATGGAACCATCGAGGTGATCCCATGCCATCCAAGACTGCCGAAATCATCATCACGCCGTTTCCCCGGGAGAACGAACGCCTGCGCGCCGAACTCGCGCGCATGTTCGAGACCGTTTTTCCGCATACGTACCTCGGCCAGGGCGAAAGCGAGGCGGACGAGTGTCTGGCCGCCGACCGGATCGCCGTCGCGGCGGTCGCGGCGGGACGCCTCGTCGGATTCGTCGGCGCGATCCCGCAATATGGGTCGACCGGGTGGGAACTGCATCCGATCATTGTGGACAAGGAATGGCGGTCGCAGGGCGTCGGCACCCGCTTGATCCGCGCGCTCGAGGCCGAAGTGGCCGCCCGCGGCGGGATCACCGTCTATCTCGGAAGCGACGACGAATTCGGGACGACGTCGCTCTTCGGCGCCGACCTGTACGACGGGACCTTCGAACGGATCGCCGGGATCAGGAATCTCAAGCGCCATCCGTACGAATTCTATCAGAAGATGGGATATGCGATCGTCGGCGTGATCCCCGATGCGAACGGCTTCGGGAAACCCGACATCTGGATGGCGAAGCGCGTCCGCGAAAAACCGGAATGAACCGAGGAAAGAAGGCAAGGACATGGAACTTTGGGATGCATACGACGCACAAGGCAATCGACTCGACGGGGTGATCGAACGCGACATGCCGATCCCCCGGGGATGGTACCACATCGTCGTCGAGGTCGTCACCCTGACGCCCGACGGACGGATCCTGTTGACCCGCCGCGATCCGCGCAAGACGTTCCCGCTGAAGTGGGAGATCACCGGCGGATCGGCCCTCCGGGGCGAGGACGCCGAGACCGGCGCGGTCCGCGAACTCGGGGAGGAGACGGGGCTATCGATCCGGCGCGACGACCTGACGCTGGTCGCGAGCTTCGCGATGCACGGCCACGTCCATTTCCGCACCTTCGCGGTCGTGAAGGACGTCCGACCGGACGAGATCAGGCTCCAGGAAGGCGAGACGATCGACTGGAAGCTGGTACGTCCGGAGGTGTTCGCCGCGATGTGTCAGAACGGCGACGTCGCCGAACCGATCGCGGCCCGGCTGGACGAGTATCTTGAGATCCACCGCCGGATGCTGGCGAAATAGGGGAACGGAAGGAAACGGGATGAACGCACTCTGGCATGACGGAAACTACTATCTCCTCCCGGACGGCGAGACCGACGCGGCCGGCTATCTCAAGACGGCCGCTTTTGCGCGTCCCGTCCGGCTTCCGCGGCTGATCGCCGAAAACGCCTATGCGCCCTGTTTCGAACTTGGCAAAAGCGCGACGGAAGAAGTGACCATCGATCCCGACCTGGCCGCTCCCGTCGATATCGAACTGGTTTCGCGCGAAGAGCTCGACCGGCGGATCCTCCAGGCCGAAGCGAAGTGCGCGGGCTGCCGCTGGCGCGGCGGACCGGCGGCGCGCGACCTGAAACGATGCCCCTGCCTCGATCTGTCCCCCGCCTGTCCGCTTCGCGAGACGGGGTTCGATCCCGGCTTCAAGTTCTATTCCGACGCGTTCTGGCGGCGGATCGGCGCGATCCGGGGAACCCTCCTCGACCTATGCCGGAAGGGCAGGTTCCAGAAGGCCGCGAAACTCGTCGACAGGCTCCGCTTCTCGATCCCGGACGTGTTCGTCGCGTTCAACT
The DNA here is from genome assembly GCA_903844055.1 of uncultured bacterium. GTDB lineage: Bacteria > Bacillota_I > Bacilli_A > Izemoplasmatales > Hujiaoplasmataceae > UBA12489. Next base: position 4,096 of record CAIMSF010000160.1, on the reverse strand, counting down.
CGACCGACGGGAAACCGGTGATGATGTTCTCGGGAGGCGGGAACGACTACCTGTCGCTCCTCGGCAACCATCTCGTCGACATCGCTCCGGAGTCGGTCCGCCAGGACCTGGACCTGATCTCGGCTTTTCCCAAGGGGACCTACCGGCGTCTCGACCGAAACGCGAAGGACGCGATGGAACGCCGTCCGCCCTTGGTCGTCGCGACCCCGGCGCCGACGTTCCGGCCGCGCTTCGACCTGACGGTCGTCGTCGCCGCCGCCCACAAGGAGACGGCGCAGGACGACGCGTACCTCTACCTGACCGAACGGATCGGCGAGCACCGCCTGATCGGCGCGATGAACTCGATCCGCTTCGTCGACGACTCGGGATTCGACCTTGATGACCACGAGAAGGTCATCGACCTCAACGCGCCGGGGTGCGTCCCGCTCTCGGCGGAAGCCTACGACCGGACGATCGACGAAGCGTACGCGCAGGCGCCCGATCGCAGCGGCCTCGAAGCGCCGCTGTGCTTCTACGAGCATTTCGACATCACAAACGACGAACCCGTCGGCGACCTGTCCGACGTCAAGTACGTCCGCACCCGCTTCTGGGAACTCGACCAATGCCTCTTGTTCGGCCGCGGCGGGATCATCGACGACGTGTTCCAGGACGGCGTCCTGGTCGGCCGGATCGCGCTGGAACTGGGGATGGACGACCGCCGTGACCGGGACCGGGTCGAGAAGATCTCCGCCTGGTTGTGGTACCGGCTCCTGACGGACGGCGGCGCGGTGCCGTACGCGACCCTCTACGGGATGCGTCGGACGATCTTCCACTTCCTCGTGACGGACAAGCGGATCGTCCGGAACACCGTCCGCTCGCTTTCTCCGCTGCTTGCGAAGCATCGCGCCACGTACGCCGAAATCGGTCCGGACATGACCTCCTCGACCGTCTGCGGCTACCGTCTCGACCTCCCGGAATCGAACTGAGACACCCCCTTCGGGCCGCTGAAAGCGGCCTTTTCATTTTCATCGAAAACGTCTCGCGCGCGTCTTTCGTTCGTGATATAATGTTCATGGCTGAAAGCGCTTGTATCGAGTGCGCAAAAAGGAGCGTCAAGCATATGAAGGACTATACCGAAACACGTCCGACGATCACCATGACGGCGGTCGTCAAGGATAAACCCGAACAGGGATTCTCGATCGTCCAGAAAACGATCACCACCGACCTGTTGCCCAACCAGGTGCTGGTCCACGTCGCGATGGCTTCCTTCTGCGGCACCGACCTCCACATGTGGAAATATGACGAATGGTCGCGCAAGCGGCTGCACCTGCCCCTCACCGTCGGCCACGAATTCTCCGGCCGGATCGTCAAGGTCGGCAAGGCCGTGACGAAGGTCGCCGTGGGCGACCTCGTGAGCGCCGAGACGCACATCATCTGCGGAAAGTGCGAGTTCTGCCTGCGCGGCGAAGGCCACATCTGCGAGAACACGAAGATCATCGGCGTCGACACCGACGGTTGCTTCGCGAGCTATCTGAAGATGCCCGAGGACAACTGCTTCAAGAACAGCGAGAAGACGAACCCGCTCTTCCTCTCCGTCCAGGAACCGCTCGGCAACGCGGTCCACACGATGAAGCACTTCCCGCTTTTGGGCAGGGACGTCGCGATCGTCGGCTGCGGCCCGATCGGCCTGATGGGCGTCGACGTCGCCAGGGCGGAAGGCGCGAAGCGCGTCTTCGCGATCGAAGTGAACGAATACCGCCGCAACAAGGCGAAGGACCTCGGCGCCGACCTCGTGATCGACCCGACGAAGTGCGACGTGGTCAAGACGATCAAGGACGCGACCAACGGCAAGGGCGTCGACGTCGTCGGCGAGTTCTCCGGCTCCAAGCCGGCGATCGAGGCCGCCTTCAAGTACGTCAAGGCCGGCGGCGGGATCGCCATGCTCGGCCTCCCCAACCAGCCGATCGAGATCGACGTCTCCGGCGACGTCGTCTACAAGGGCCTCTCGATCTACGGCGTCACCGGACGCCGCATCTTCGAGACCTGGCACCAGGTCAAGGACCTCCTCGACCACGACAAGCTCCACCTCGACAAGGTCGTCACCCACGTGATGCCCCTTTCCGACGTGAACAAGGCCGCCGAGCTGATGGCCGCCGGCCTCTGCGGGAAGATCGTCCTGATCCCGGAGGACCACGCATGAACAAGCTCGCCTACATCGACGAGAAGATCGCCGAGCTGAAGAAGAACGGCATCTACCGGGTCCTCCCGGTGAACTACGGCCCGTGCAAGAACGTGATCGACCTGAACCACCGGTCGGTCGTCAACCTCTCCGCCAACAACTACCTCGGCCTCGCGGCCGACCCGCGCGTCGTGAAGGCCGCCGAGAAGGCGCTCAAGAAGTACGGCGCCGGCGCCGGCGCGGTGCGCACGATCGTCGGGAACCAGGACCTGATGGGCGAACTCGAAACGCTCCTCGCCCAGTTCAAGCAGGAAGAAGCCGTGACCGTCTTCCAGTCCGGCCTCAACTGCAACATGGGCGTAATCCAGGCCGTCACCGACCAGGGCGATTTGATCGTCTCCGACGAACTCAACCACGCCTCGATCATCGACGGCGTGAAGCTCTCGAAGGCCGACCGCGCCGTCTACAAGCACTCCGACATGGAAGACCTCGAGCGCGTTCTCAAGGAAAAACGTTCTCTGTACAAAAACGTCCTGATCATCACCGACGGCGTCTTCTCGATGGACGGCGACCTCGCGAAGCTGCCGCAGATCGTCGAACTCGCGGACCGCTATGAGGCGCTCACCTACGTCGACGACGCGCACGGCTCCGGCGTCTTGGGCAGCCACGGGCGCGGCACCGTCGACCATTTCCACCTCCACGGCAGAATCGACTTCGTGATCGGCACCCTCTCGAAAGCCGTCGGCGTCGTCGGCGGATACTGCTGCTCGAAGCAGAACGTCAAGGAATGGCTGTTGCACCGCGGGCGGCCGCTCCTCTTCTCGACGGCGATCCCGCCGTCCTCCGTCGCCGCCGCGATCGAGTCGATCAAGATCCTGATGACCTCGACCGAAGCGACCGACAAGCTTTGGGAGAACGCCCGGTACTTCAAGGAAGGCATGACGAAGCTCGGCTTCGACATCGGCCGTTCCGAGACGCCGATCACGCCGGTCATGATCGGCGACGAGGCGAAGACGATGGCCTTCTCGAAGCGGCTGCTCGAAGCGGGCGTGTTCGTCTCGGGAATCGTCTTCCCGACGGTTCCCAAGGGCAAGGGCCGGCTGCGCGCGATGATCTCCGCCGCACATACCAAGGAAGACCTCGATTTCGCCCTCGAAGCGTTCAAGAACGTCGGAAAGGAACTATCGGTCATCTGATTTCCCATCCACGAAAACATCGGACCCGCGCCGATGTTTTTTCTTTCTTTCGTTTTTCAATTATGGTAAAATGAAATCATAAACGAGGATGCGACATGAGACTGACGTACCGGACGAAATACGATGAGAAACTGTGCAACGATTTCGTGTTCGCGCGGCGGAAACTCGGTAGCGACGTCGCCGAGCGCTTGATGAAGGCGATCGGGTTTGCGGAAGCAGCGTCGACGCTGTCGGAGTTCGTCCATGTCCCGCAGTTCCGATTTCATCCCCTGAAATATCGGACTCATCCCTGTTTTGGAGTCGATCTCGTGAAGACGAGCGGAATGCGTCTGATCCTGACGCCGCTCGATTGCGAAGGTCGGCCGGATGATCGTGAACGGCCGATCGATCAAATCCTCGTCGAATGCACGATCGCGGAAGCGGAGGTATCGAACCATTATGAAGATTGAACGCAAACGACCCATGTATCATCCCGGAAGTTATGTGGAAGACGCGATCGACGCGCTTTCGATGACGCGGCATGAATGCGCCGGCCGACTGAATATTTCCGACAAGGAGCTGAGTGAACTGATCAGCGGCGAACATGGATTGACCGCGGAAACTGCCCTGAAACTGGGCGGATTCTTCGGCACGGAACCACAACTCTGGATGAATCTGCAGAATCGGTATGAGATGTATGTCGCCGAACAAGAGGAAGAATTTGGCATCGAAGCCGATCGTCCGTATCTCGACCATCTCGACT
>CAIMSF010000159.1 GCA_903844055.1 uncultured bacterium | reverse complement strand
GGCCTGTCCGCCACCGAGTTCAGTCTTTTGACGGTCGTCGAGATGGCGACGGCGATGCTCGTCTACATCCCCGTCGCCTATCTCTCGGAGAAGATTTCGCACAAGCGGATCGTCACCATCACGTTCGTGTTCTTCACGATCTTTCCGCTGGTCCTCCTGTTTTCCCGCTCGCTTCCCTGGATGATCCTCGCCTTCGTGATCCGCGGCCTCAAGGAATTCGGCGAACCGACCCGCAAGGCGCTGATCGTGAAGCTCGCGCCTGCGGGGAACAAGGCCTCGGCGTTCGGCACCTATTACCTGATCCGCGACGTCGTCGTTTCCCTCGTCGCGCTCTCGAGCGCGTTCCTGTGGAACCTTGCGCCCGCCGTCAACTTCATCGTCGCCTCCGCGCTCGGACTCGTCGGAACGCTGATCTTCATCCTCTACGGAAAGGATCACGATCCCTCGGCCGCCCCGGAGCCGTCTGCCTAAACACCGACGACCTGTCGCTTGAAGTGCGACCAACGAGGGTCGCTTCAAATCCGTTGACGGTTGGAATCCAAAGCTGCGGCCAATGTCAAATTGAAATTGATGATAGCCACAGTTCTGATCATGATCGGGCGCCCGAATCACATCGCCACTTTTTGCTTGTAAAAATCAATGGGAACCCCATGCTGCATCCCGCTCCGTTTCGTCGCGTGCTTCGCGATGGATAAAGGAGACTCAAACTCAGGACGATTGATCAAATGGGTGGATCCACGATACTCCCCAAAAGGAGAAGAAACGGCATGAAAGACGCAAAATATCAAAAAGTCAGAATTCAGAGAACGGATTCGTTCGTTACCATCTACGCCGGACCGTTGGTTTTCGACTATCTTTTCGTCGTGATCCTGTCGCTTGGGGTCCTCGCCGTTTTTACGATGGACACCGTTGAGCCGGCGTCGGTCTGGTACTGGGTGATGCTGATGGCGTTATGGCTGTTCGGCATCATCCGTTTTGTGATGATGTTCGTCCGCCGGATCACCTATGACCAAGGTCATTCGATTCTTACAGTGCGAAATCTTTTCATGAAGACGATCCCATTCGCCGACATCGCTGATATCCGCGAGGAGATGTATTCCGGAGATGCCGAAGGAGGCGTCACATATGACGTGATGATCCAATCGAAATCCGGTCGTATAATCAGATTCTTTGTCAGTGGTGAAAAGCAAGCGGCGACGGTTTGCGAGCATTTGAAATCGGTTGTCGGCGAACTGCCTTCCACTCAGAAGGGGGAAGACCAAAATCGAATCTCGCGTGATTCCCTCCATTAACCAACGGTCGTGATAGGCACCACATATCATGTAGCGAACGATGTTTGAAAGGAGATCCCATGCCCGCTTCCGCCGATCGGTACATCAAAAGCCATGCCAAGAAGATCCCCGCCGGCCGGCGGTATCTTTTCCACGTGACGGGCGAATGCGGCTGGATCAACGATCCCAACGGCTTCTCCTTCCACGACGGGAAGATCCATCTGTTCTACCAGCACTATCCCTACGCGACGCACTGGGGGCCGATGCACTGGGGCCACGTCACCTCGACCGATTTCGTCGACTGGACGTGGCACGACGTCGCCCTCGCCCCCGGCCGCGGGAAGGGCATCCTCGGGTGCTTCTCGGGATCGGCGATCGACTGGGGCGGCATGTACCATCTCGTCTACACCCGCGCCGGC
>CAIMSF010000158.1 GCA_903844055.1 uncultured bacterium | reverse complement strand
CGTACCGCCAACGTCGGGATCGGCGGAACGCGCGTCGAACACTGGATGAATTGGGTCGACACGCTCCTCGTGCCGTTCCATCCGCGCGCCGTTTTGCTTTACGTCGGGTCGAACAACATCCACGGCGGCGATGATTCCGAATCAGGCGAGGACGTCGCCCGGAAGGTGCTCGGCCTGGTCGATGTCATCTTGAAAAAGATCCCTTCGACCCGTCTCTACTACGTTTCCATTTCGCCCTCGATCGCCCGCAATCACGTCTGGGGGGAATCACGGCGGTGCAATGAGCTCGTCGCCCTCGGACGCCTGACCCGGCCGCGGCTTTCCTTCATCGACTGCACCACGGCGCTCCTTTCGCCCGACGGCGGCCTGCGTCCGGAGATCTATGGCGAAGACGGCCTCCACTACACCCCCGCCGGTTACGTCATCTGGAAGAACACGATCGCACCCATCCTGCTCGCCGAGATGTCGACGGATCGTTCATAAATCCTAGGTATTTCCCGCATGCCGCTTTACAGGGCGTCGCGGAATCGTTATAATCAGCCATGAAAACATATGAAGGATGACATGCACGTGATTTGTGCGGCCGCTTCCAATGATTCGGGAGGTACGACAATGAAGAAACGCTATCCATATCGCGACGAACTGCGCGGGCCGAAGGTCTACGCCGGCTCCATGCGGCTGACGAACCCGTTCCTCCGGCTCTTTTTCTATCTGAACCACCTCCGCGCGATTGGAACCGCGCCGATCCTTTCGACATCGAAGGCGACGATCCGCGTCCAGGGCGAGCACGGCGACTGGATTGACTGCCTCGTCGTCACTCCCGACCGGATCGATCCCGAAGCCCCGACGATCGTCGACTTCCACGGCGGCGGGTTCTTCGGCGGCTTGTCCAAGGCGGGCGTGCAGAAGGCCTGCTTCTACGCCGACGCACTCAAGGGAAAGGTATTCCTGCCCCTGTACCGCACATCCTACCGCCACAAGTTCCCGACTCCGGTCGAAGACTGTTTCGAAGCGGCGAAATGGATCGTTGGCCATGCGGACGAACTCCTCGTGAACAAGGAACGTCTCGTCATCCACGGCGATTCGGCGGGCGGCTGTCTCGCCGCCGCCGTCTGTCTGATGGCGCGCGACCGCAAGGCGTTTCCGATCGCGTATCAGATGCTCATCTATCCGGTCACCGACATCCTCCAGGAAGGCGAGAGCCTGAAGACGTACGCGAACGGGAACTGGTCGGCCGCCGCCAACCGGCAGATGTGGCCCCTCTACCTTGGGAAGAACCCGCCGGCGGTTCTCGATTACGTCTCCCCGCTTCGCGCCGCCTCGCTCGACCGCCTGCCGCCGGCCTACGTCGAGCCGCAGGAGTTCGACAGCCTCCGAGACGACGGGATCGCCTATGCGAAGCGCCTCGGCGCTTCCGGCGTCCCCGTCGAACTGAACGTGATCGAAGGGTCGTACCACGCCTTCGAGGAAGAGTATCCCGCGCCGTTCGTGGTCGATATCCTCCGTCACCGCGTCGCCGTCCTCAAGCGCTTCTTCCATCTTAAGTGAAAAAAGGAAGCATGTTTCCCGGATGGGACGACATGCTTCCTTTTAGTTGGCAGGGATTACTTTCCGGCGAGTTTTCGTCCTTCGAGGACGACCGCATCGGCCGTGAGGCCGAATTCGGCGTACAGCTGCTGATAGGGGGCGGAGAGGCCGAAATGGTCGATTCCCAGGGCTTTTCCGGCCAGACCGACGTACTTGTGCCAACCGAGGGTGGAACCCGCCTCGATCGAAATTCGGCGCGTCACCGCGGGCGGGAGGACCGCTTGGCGGTAACTTTCATCCTGGATGTCGAAGAGTTCCTGGCAGGGCATCGAGACGACGCGCGTCGCGATCCCTTCGGCGTCGAGGCGTTTCTTCGCGTCGACGGCGATCGACACTTCCGAGCCGGTCGCAAGCAGGATCAAGTCCGGAACTTGCTTCGCGGAATCGGCGAGCACGTAACCGCCTTTGAGCGCGGACAAGCCGCTGTTCTCATACTGGGGCAGGTTCTGACGCGAGAGCACCAGGCAGGTGGGGCCGTGTCCGGTGAGGGCGGCGATCCAGCCAGCGGCGGTTTCCTTCCCGTCGGCGGGACGGAAGACCTTGAGGTTCGGAATCGCGCGCAAACCGGTGAGGTGCTCGATCGGCTGATGGGTCGGGCCGTCTTCGCCGACGCCGATGCCGTCGTGGGTCAGCACATAGAGGACGGGCAGGTCCATGATCGCGCTCATCCGCATGCCGTTCTTCATATAGTCGGAGAAGACGAAGAAGGTCGAGCAATATGCCCGCAGTCCGCCGTGCACCTGGATGCCGTTGGTGATCGCCGACATCGCGTGTTCGCGGACGCCGAAGTGCATGTTCGAGCCGTTCCGATCCTCGGCGGAGTAGTCGGGACGCCCCTTCATGATCGTCTTGTTGGACGGGGCCAGGTCGGCCGATCCGCCGATCAGGTTCGGCACGACCTTGGCGATCCGGTTCAGGACGACCTCGCTCGTGTTGCGGGTCGCCTCCGGTTTCTCGAATTTCCAGAGGTCGGGAATCGACGCGAGGTCGGGGAGCGCGCCGCCGATCCAGCGGTCGAATTCGGCCGCGCGGTCGGGGTAGGCGGCGCGGTATCCGTTATACATTTTTAACCAAGCGGCCTGCCTGCGTTTCCCGCGGAGAGCGAGCGTCGAACAGTGCCGGTAGACCTCGGCGGGAATCTCGAAGGGCGGGTACTCCCAGCCGAGCGTCCTGCGCGTGGCGGCGAGATTGTCCTCGCCGAGCGGTGCGCCGTGGCTGGATTCCATCCCGGCGAGCGGGGAGCCGTAGCCGATCGTCGTCTTCATCACGATCAGGTTCGGCTTGGCCTGGCTCCTGCGCGCCCGCTTGAGGGCGGCGTCGACCGCGGTCCAGTCGTTTCCGTCGACGTGGCGGACGTTCCAGCCCAGCGCTTCGAAGCGGGCCCCGACGTCCTCCCGGAACGCGATGTCCGTCGGTCCTTCGATCGAGATGTCGTTGTCGTCGTAGAGGACGATAAGCTTGCCGAGTTTGAGCGTGCCGGCGAGCGAGGCGGCCTCGTTCGTGATGCCTTCCATCATGCAGCCGTCGCCGACGATGCAGTAGGTGTGATGGTCGACGACCTTGAAGCCGTCGGTATTGAACGTGGCGGAAAGATGGGTCTCGGCGATCGCCATCCCGACGGCGTTGGCGAAGCCCTGTCCGAGCGGGCCGGTGGTCGTCTCGACGCCGACGGTATGGCCGTATTCGGGATGCCCGGGAGTCCGCGAATGAAGCTGGCGGAACTGCTTGATGTCATCCATCGTGAGGCCGTAGCCGAAGAAGTGCAGCAAGGCGTAAAGCAGCATCGACCCATGGCCGTTGGACAAGACGAAGCGGTCGCGGTTGACATAACCGGGATCGGCGGGATTGTGGACGAGGTGTTTGCCCCAGAGGGCGTAGGCGGCGGGGGCGCAGCCCATCGGCAGGCCGGGATGGCCGCTCTTGGCTTTTTGCACGGCGTCGGCCGCGAGGATGCGGATGGCGTTGATGGTCTTGTTGGCGATCTGTTCGTTCATGGGACCCTTTCTGCTTCGCGGCGGATCAAGAGCCCGCCGGTGCGAGTGGCTTCGGACATTCCTATTATACCAAATCGGGGCGGTAATGAAACATCGACCGCAACAACCTTGCGCTCATCCTTCCAGAGATGCGAAATCGGTCGAGGTCAAATCCCGATAGAACCCGGGATCGTACGCACGCAGGATGCGCAGCGCGCAGAGGGTGTTGAAGCGGCCGCCTTTTCCCGATTCGAGCGGGAATCGGATCAAGCCCGGAATCGGGCTGCCGCGGCGGATGGAACCGGGGCGGATCTTGATGCGGACCAGTTCCAACGTCTCGTCCATCCGCGGATCGTACGGATGATCAACGGAACGGAAATAGTCGAGTCCCCGGAACGCGTCGTATTTCCAGCGCGGCGGGTAATGGAATTCCATCATCTCGGGATGGATGAT
>CAIMSF010000157.1 GCA_903844055.1 uncultured bacterium | reverse complement strand
GGTCCAGCAAAGCCGGCGTGAAGTGGAGGCCGGCGGTCGGCGCGGCGGCCGAGCCGACGACCTTCGAATAGACGGTCTGGTAGCGGTCGCGGTCGACGAGCTTCTCGTGGATGTACGGCGGCAGGGGCATCTCGCCGAGGCGGTCGAGCAGTTCGAGGAAGACGCCCTCGTACGCGAATGTGAAGTGGCGGATGCCTTCTTCGCCTTCGGCCGTGCAGGTCGCCTTGAGGAGGCCGTCGCCGAACCGGACGACGGAGCCGACCTTGACGCGCTTGGCGGGCTTCGCGAGCGTTTCCCATAGGTCGCCCTCGACTTGCCTCAGGAGGAGGATCTCGATCACGGCGTCGGTGCCTTGCTTGAGGCCGGTGAGGCGGGCGGGCAGGACGCGGGTGTCGTTGACGACGAGGACGTCGCCTTGCTCGAAGTAATCGGCGATGTTGTAGAAATGGTCGTGCCGGAGTCCGAATCCGTCGCGCTCGCAGACCAGGAGGCGCGATCCCTGACGGTCCGCAAGCGGCGTCTGGGCGATCAGTTCGGGGGGCAGATGATAATCGAAATCGGCGGTTTTCATATCAGAACAGGCTTCCCTGGTACCCTTTCTTCAGATGCTGGTAGCCCTTCTCGGTGACGACCCGGCCGCGCGGCGTCCGGCTGATGAACCCCATCTGGATCAGATACGGCTCGTAGACGTCTTCGAGCGTCGTGGGATCCTCGCTGATCGAGGTGGCGATCGTCTCGAGTCCGACGGGTCCGCCATGGTATTTGTCGATGATGGCGGAAAGGTACTCGCGGTCCTTGCGGTCGAGTCCGGTCTCGTCGATCTTGAGTTTGTCGAGCGCGGTCCGCGTGACCGCGTGGGTGATGACGCCGTCGTTCAAGACGTCTGCGAAATCGCGGACGCGGCGGAACAGGCGGTTGACGATGCGGGGCGTCCCGCGGCTGCGTTTCGCCAGCTCGACGATCGCCTGTTCGTCGATCGCGCAGTCGTAGATCTTCGCCGTGCGGCGACAGATGACCTCGAGGTCGGGGATGTCGTAGAAATCGAGCTTGTGGACGATCCCGAAGCGGTCGCGGAGCGGTCCGGTGAGGTCCCCGAAACGCGTCGTCGCGCCGATCAGGGTGAACGGCGGGAGGTCGACGCGGATCGATTTGGCGCCGGCGTCCTTCCCGACGACGATGTCGATCACGAAGTCCTCCATCGAGGAATAGAGGATCTCCTCGACGATCTTCGGGAGCCGATGGATCTCGTCGATGAAGAGGACGTCGCCCGGTTCGAGCGAGGTGACGATCGCGGCGAGGTCGCCGGTGCGTTCGATCGTCGGGCCGCTGCAGGTCTTCATGTTCACGCCCATCTCGTTGGCGATGACCTGCGCGAGCGTCGTCTTGCCGAGCCCGGGAGGACCGTAGAGCAGCACGTGATCGAGCGTCTCGTTGCGCTTCTTGGCGGCTTCGACGGCGACCTGGATCATTTCCTTGACGTTCGGCTGGCCGATGAACTCGGCGAAACGCTGGGGGCGCAGGGTCGCCTCGATCTCGTCGTCGACGAGCAGATTGTTGGATAGCACGCGTTTGTCCATGGTCTACACCTCATCCCTATTATATCAAAACCGCGCGGAAATTAACCTTGTAATTTCTGTTCGTTCGGTTGAAAAAAAGCCGCAAATGGACTATAATGACAGTAATGATCTCGCCTGGGGTGGAAGAATGACAGTAAAGCGCCTCGTCAAGCCAAACGATTCATCTCCGTCGATCCCCCTGAACGAGCGTTCCGCCGCGAAACTCGCGGAAATCGGCCAGGCGGTCCGGGACATCGAACAGCAATACGAGTTGGAAATCGCGAAAATCCAAGCAGATTTCGCGGTTTTTGAGGCTGAGCGCAGAATGGAGTACGAGCGCCACGAAACCGACTTCGGCGCAGCCCTTCAGACCATCGAGGACGAATACGCGGCGCTGTTCCACATGCTCGACGCCGACCAGGCGGCGGGCGATCAGAAGCGCCTTCAGGACCTTGCCCAGGAAGACGAGAAATACCTCGGGATCGTCAAGGACTTCCAGACGATCCAAAACGAGGCGTTCGCCAAATATCAGGAGCTGAGCCGCAAGGCCGCCACCGCGATCGACAAGGAAGCGCAGATCCACCGCATCTTCGTCGACGGCGAGGAACGTCGCTTCGAGGACATCAAGCACGGCTACACGATGATGAACGACGAGCAGTACGAACAGCTGCTCAGGGCGATGGATTCCTCGAAGAACATGCTCGACCAGCTCGCCCGCGATTTGAGCGAGAGCGCCTTCAACGACGCCAAGTTCCTCTCCCAGGCGATCCTGCAGATCCTCGAGAACCTGCGCGACACGAAGAACAAGATCACCGCCCTCTTCAAGACGACGACGTCCGTCTACGCCGCGAAGAAGAAAAAGATCGACGAGCTGTCGGCCGTCCGCCAGAAGCCGCATTCGGTCCTGAACCAGACATTGATCGACCAGTTCGTCCGCCAGATCGCGACCGTCGAGAAGGACAAGGCGAGCTTCGACCGGATCGTCAACCGCGAGCTCGAAGAGTCGAAGTCGATCATCGGGAAGAAGATCATCGACGCCGACGCCCGCGGGAAACGCGCCGAGACCGAAAAGTACATCATGATGTACGAGATCGTCATCGCCAAGGCCACGTTTTTGCTCAAGCGCAACCAGCGGATGAGCGACCTGCTCATCTCCAAGTACCAGACCGAGATCCACAAGATCAAGGTCGACTCGTTCCGCCGCGTCGAAGAGGTCAAACTCGCCTACTACATGCCGAGCCAGTTCTACCAGAACTCGATCAACCTCTATTCCAACTACGCCTTCTTCATCAACGAGTCGTTCGACGAGATCGACAACATGCTCTCCGACTTCATCCGCTTCAACCAGTCCCTCACGCAAACCCGCGTCCAGTACCTCCAGACCTCCGCGAAGGTCTTCGCCGACTTCAAGGTCGACCTGCTCGTGACGGTGAACGCGGTCACCGCGAAGCTCTCCGAACTGATCACCGACATCGACCGCGTCTCGACCGACATCATCTCGCTTGAATCGAAGAACCGCCTCGAGGTCGCCGACGTCAAGAAACAGATGGAGAACGCCGAAATCACCGGCGACTACCACAAGTACCTCAAGGGCCTCGAGTTCGACCGCTTCTTCGCCGATTACCAGCACGACCTGAACACGAAGACGATCCAGGCCGACGACGACCAGAACAGCCAGCTCCTCCAGATCGAACGCAAGGCCACCGCCGCGAACCGCGAGCGCCGCATCGAGGGGACCCGCTCGAAACGCGACCGCGCCCTCGTCATGCTCGAGAAGGAGATCCACGACCAGGCCCTCGACAAGCAGTTCGTCCTCGCCGAGGCGGCCTTCCGCCGCGACGCCGCCCTGATCGACCAGGAGGCGAAACGCCAGACCGCGGAGGTGATCGCCCGCACCGAACGCACGAGCGCGCTCTACGACGCCGCCTACCGCGAACAGGAACAGATCCTCGACGTCACCCGCGCGGACGGCTCCGCGACGGTCGTCGACTACGTCAAGAAAACCCAGAAGCTGATCGACCTCCACCATGAACAGACCGCCGAGGCGAAGGCCTACGTCGCCGTCGCCGAGGATCGCTACAAGCGCGCCTATCTGCTCGACGCCGAGCGCGACCGCGCCCTCCGCGCCCTCGACGCGGCGTTCATGCAGGATACCGCCGCGCACCGCAAGGCGATCGACTACTACCACCACTACGCCTATGTCGCCAACCGCCATCTGATCGGCCGCGCCGACCGCTATCTCTCCGCCTTCGGCCGCCTGCTCGTCGACCTGCGGCCCGAGACCGTCCCGCTCCAGGTCGAATCCTTGAAACTCGCCGGGTTCTACCGCTATGAGATCCTCTCGACCTTCGAAGACGGCGAGAAGACGCTCGCCGAGATCGCCCGCCGGGCCGACCTGCACGACCTCGCTTCCAAGACGACGGAACAGATCGAGGGCTGTTTCGCGCGGTATGCGATTCTCTCCTCGCCGACCGCGGACGAGCGCTTCGCCGCCCAGGGCGACAAGCGCCGGCTCCGCAACCTCGAACGCTTCTATGTCGACGCGATCCTCGTCCTGCGCGACTACGAATACGTCGTCGACGGATTCTTCGATTCGCTCCTGAACGCCTCGATCACGCGCGACGTCCTCGTCGTCGACGGGGTCCGGCGCGCCATCGATCGCAAGAAGCGGATCGTCGACGACCATTTCGACCGCGAAATCTACCACGCCGCCCGGCGTCCGAAGAAGACCGACGACCACCTGAGCGAGATCGAGGCGGCCGACAAGACGTTCGAAGCCGCGATGACCGAGCGCGTCTACCGCCTGAACCGTTCCTACGAGGACGGCGTCGGCGACGAGCGACACCGCCTCGCCTATGTCAGAAAGGCCCTCGACGCCGACCTGAAGAGCGTCCGCCGGTCCGCCCGGCATGAAATCGCCCGCATCGAAAGAAACCGCCTGGCGACCCATCAGCTCGCGAAGATCCGCTTCGACAAGCTCGTCGCCGCCTACGAGGACCTGAAGCTTCAGCTCCACGACAACATGGAGGCGGAGAACCGCGCGATCGACGCCGGCCTCGCCGAGCAGGAAACCGCGATCAAGGCGCGTCTCGAATCGCTCGCCACCGCGGTCCAGGCCCTGCCAGCCAAAAAACAGGAGCGCCTCGCCACGCTCGAAGCCGACAAGCAGGCCCTCGTCGTCGCCCGCAAGAAGATCCTCGAAGCCGAGCTGTCCGAGCTCGAAAGCCTCAAGTTCAACGCCCGGCCGATGTTCATCGCGAAGATCCAGGGGATCCGCGACCGGCTCCCGCAGGACTACGTCGACCTCTACAAGCGGATGGCCGAGTCCCAGGACGCCTACGTCCGCGAACACCGCACCACCGAACAGGCGTTCGACGCCGCCTTCCAGCGCTTCATCGCCAATCAGAAGGACTATGAGGCGATCATCGGAAACGACGCCGTCGTGATGCATCCGTTCGACCGTCAGATCGAGGTCGCCGAACGGATCCTTAAGAAGACCGACGATGCCTTCGGCGATTCGATGGCGAAGGCCGAAGCCGCCCGCGAACAGGTCAAAACCCGCACCGCCGACTCCGAATCCACCCAGAAACGCATCCTGAACGAGTAGGGAAGTGACCCCATGGCCAAAGAACTCCAATCACCGCTCGACGTCAAGACGCTCGCGGCTTCCCACAAGGACGCCGTCGGCGCCTCTTTCGGCGCGGAGGCGGCGCTCTACGAAGAGTTCTTCAAGAAGATCACCGGCCATGCGGAGACGCACCGCCAGATCACCCTGAACAACCTCTCCTCGGTCGAGGAACGCCTCGCCGCGCTCAAGGAAGACGCCGCGAAGCTCAAGGACTCGATCTTCTACCACGACGAGGAAGTCGTCGTCGACCGCTCGAAGATCATCCGCAACACCGAGTCGGCGGTCCACGACCACAACGTCGCGATCCTCGACTACGACCGCCTGAACATCCTCAAGGTGATCGACACGGAGACCGACCTGTCCCGCTCGCTGCTCGTCGGGAAAGCCGACTTCTTCAAGATGCAGGAACGCGAATACCTCCAGTCGCTGATCGAGACGGAGGATTATTTCGAGTTCTACATGCAGAAGTCGACGGAGTTCCAGACGATCCTCGCCCGCTACGAGGCCGAGATCGCGAAGATCTTCCAGTCGCTTGACGCCGAGATCGAGGGCATGGACACGATGATCGGGAAGATCATCCGCGACAAGAACGCGAAGGTCGCCGGGATCGAGGGGTTCTACGACCGCGAGATGAAGCACTACTGGGACAACCAGTACACCTACAGCGCCGAACCGGACCCGACCTCGATCGAGATCCAGGCGATCGCCTCCGACAAGATCAACCAGTTCAACGCCTACAAGGAGCATTCGATCCGGCGCGACGCCGACATCCGCGCCGCCCTCGAGGCGGATTACCGGGCGGTCTATGACCGCATCTTCCAGCATCTCCTCCGCCGCGCCTCCTACGCCCTCGTCGACAAGTACGACTTCTTCGACGATCCGGACCGCTATCTCGACCAGGCCAAGCGGGAGGTCGCCGCGATCGCCGCGCTTTCGAAGCCGCGCGGGCTCAAGGCCGCCATCGCCCGCCTCGCCCGGCTCGAGGCGTGGCCGAAGCTCAAGGCGCGCTGTGCGCGCCGGACCGACGCCATGTTGAAACGGCAGTTGCTCGAAAAGAAGCATCTGCTCCTGCTCGCCGAGACCGACACCGCGAAACGGATCGGGAAGATGGCCAAATCGCTCGACGAGTACCTCGCCGTGATCAAGATCGACCCGTTCCTCGCCCAGGCCCTGGGCGACGAGTCGAGCCAGGCGATCAAGGACGAACGGCTCGAACTGTCGATGCTGCGCGTGAACAAGGAGCTCAAGACCAACATCAACTACGACATCCAGTCGGCGAAGATCAAAAGCCAGATCAACGGCCTCGAAGCCAAGCTCGCCCACACCGTGAACAAGGAGATGCTCGAGGAGGAATCCGAGCTGCTCCAGAAGATCGCCGACATCAACGCGTTTCTGATCGACAGCCGCGCCCGCCTCAAGAAGCTGCGCTTCGGCGTCGCCAAGGAGCGGCTCCAGATCGCGCGCGTCGAAGGCGCCGTCAACGTCCACCTCTCCTGGCTCGTCGACTCGCTCAACACCGACCGGATGTGGCTCTCGCTCGTCTTCGACGAACTGATCAAGCGGGTCCGCCAGGGCGAGACGCACGAAGTGTACGTCGTCGAAGCCAAGGCGGAGATCGAGCTCTTGCTCAAGCAATACGAAATGAAGGCGATCCACTTCAAGACCGCCTACGAGAACGAGCTCGCCTTCCTCGTGATGCAGAAATCGCGCGTCGGCGAGGAGACCAAGATCAACCACGCCTTCATCCTGACGACCTATCAGAACCAGATGCGGTTCGCCGAGGAGCAGATCACCTTCGCCGAGACCGAATACCGGCTCCGCCTCGAAGCCCTCGCCGACGCCGTCCAGGACGAACGCAAGTACCATGCCGAGACGATCCAGAACGTCCGCGACCGGTTCGCCAAGGAAATCCGGCTGGCCGAGGACGAATACCACGCCCGCCTCTATACCGAAGCCCAGAAGCTCGAGGTCGAAACCGACGTGAAGAAGCGCAAGACGATCCAGGGCGAGCTCGACCGCCAGCGCCAGCTGCGCGACAACCGCGTGAACATGCTCGTTTCGACCCAGTCCGACGACGTCACGATCGCGAAGGCGAAGCGCGAGCTCGAGCATCTCGAGGATTACCTCGAGGAAGGGGTCCGCGACGCCGAACAGCTCCGCGACGCGACCGTCGCCGAATTCACCGAACTCTACCAGTACGCCCGCGCCCGCTACGAAGCCCTCAAGCCGTATCTCGACAACAGCGTCGACATCATGGATCCGGTCTTCTTCGACACGCTCGCCAAGATCAACGACCGCCGCCGCTACGAGCTGAAGCTCGCCGAAGCGCGGCTCGACGAACGGATGGGGCCCTTGCTCGACCACTACCGCGAGGTCTTCTTCCAGCAGACCGCCGGCTACGACAAGACCCAGTACATGGAGCTCGTCGACGCGATCATGACCTCGCGCGAACGCAGCGAAGCGGTCTATCGGACCGGGCTCGAGGCCCTCGAACGCGACCATCTCGCAAGACTCGCCGAGATCGACGCCGCCGAAGCCGCCGAGGCGCAATCCGCCGCCGCCGCCCAGACCGAGCTGAAGACCCGCACCGACGCCGCCCGCGCGCAGCTCTCGGCCCGCGGCGCATCGCTTGAGACCGCCTACGTCGCGACCGTCACGGCCGCCTCCGAGACGCTCCAGAAGACGATCGCCCAGCTGACCGAGGAATACCAGGCGGCGCTCCGCTCGCATACCCAGATCACGAAGGAGCTGTCCGACGATTTCGCGCGCTTCCTCGATGCCAACAAGCGCTATGTGAGGCTCGCCATGCGGCAGGTGAAATACGACCGCGTGACCGCGCCGATCAAGAAGGAAAACCGCAAGAAGACGCACCGGATCCTGCGCGACATCCGCAAAAAATACCGGAAGTACCGGATCCAGCCCGAATAGCGAAGAGCCGCCGCCGCCATCCCGACCGGTGGCTTTTTTGCAGAACCGCGAAAACGGCGCACGGCGTTTGACGGCCGTGCTCCCGGATGATATCATGAGATTAGGACCCGCTCAGGAGGAACGATGATGGAAGACCGAAAACCGATCAAGTGGTCCACCTTCCTGTGGGACGTGTTCGTCTGCTCGATGGGGGCGTACGGCGGCCCGGAAGCCCACTACGGCGTGTTCGCCGAACGCATGGTGCATCGAAAAGGATATGTGACCGACGCCGAACTGGGCGAATACATCGCCCTCACCAGCATCGTCCCGGGACCGAGCAGCACCCAGACGATCCTCGCGATCGGGTATCAGACCGGCGGGCCGGTCCTGGCCCTCCTCACCTTCCTGGTGTGGGCGCTGCCGGCCGTCACGCTCCTGACGGTGCTTTCGTTTCTGTACCAGTACCTGTCCGAACATCAGATTTCGCCGTCCGTGCTGCGCTACATCGCGCCGACGGCGGTCGGTTTCATCGCGATGGCGGCGATCCGCATCGGCTCCAAGGCCGTCAAGGGCAAACTGGATCTCCTCCTGTTCCTGTCGGTCGTCGTCGTCACCTACTTTTTCCACACGGGCTGGCTGTTTCCGCTGTTGCTCGGACTCGGGGGTCTCTTCGCCGTCCTCCGGTCGAAGGAGCGAAACCTCTGGAACCGCGTGACCCTCAAGCCGCCCTACCGCTATCTCGTCCTGTTCGCCGCCATCGCGGCGGGCGCGCTGTTGTCCGCCGCGTTGCTCGACAACCGGCTCGTCTGGCTCTTCGAACGCTTCTACCGCTATGGCTATCTGATCATCGGCGGCGGCCAGGTGGTCGTGCCCTTCATGTACGGCGACCTCGTGGAGGTCCGCGGCTTCATGACGAGCCAGGAGTTTCTGACCGGCTACGGCCTCGTCCAGGGGTTGCCGGGACCGATGTTCAGCTTCAGCGCCTACGCCGGCGGGATGGCCGCCCGCGGCGGTTCCGCCATCGCGCAGGTCGCCGGCGCCCTCGTCTCCGCCGCCGGCATCTTCCTGCCCGGGGTGCTCCTCATGTATTTCGTCCTGCCCGTCTGGGAGCAGTTGAAGGGGATCAGGGGCATCCGCGTCGCCCTCGGCGGGATCACGGTCGTCGCCGCCGGGCTGATCGCCTCCGCCGGCATCGTCCTCATGCGCGATAGCGGCCTGCGGTGGGACAACCTCCTCGTCGCCCTCGGCGCGACGGCGCTGCTTGCGGTGAAAAAGGTCCCGGCGCCCGCGATCGTCGCCCTCGCGATCCTCCTCGGCATCCTCTTCTGAGCCGTCACCGCCTTGTGCCGACAAGCAAAACACCGTCCCCGCGGTTGCGGAAACGGTGTTTTTTCTTTCCTGGCGGCGTTTTGGGACGAACGCGCCTCAGCCGAGCAGCGGCAACAGCGAGGTGCCGTAGTCGGGGGATCG
>CAIMSF010000156.1 GCA_903844055.1 uncultured bacterium | reverse complement strand
TGCTGCGCAGCAACTCGAATTCGAATCGCAGATACTCCTTGAGTTTCAACAGCTGGTCGTAGGAGATTCCCTTCATCACGTCCGGGGAGAACAGTTTTTCCGCGCGATCGGCGAACTCCTCGTCGTTCTCGATGCCCTTGAAGAGGCTCACCGCCAGGTCGACGGCGCGGTTGAAGTTGGACTCGTTGGCTTCGATCACCTTCGTCGTCGCGTAACTGGCGAGGTACGGATACCTTCCCAGATGGAGCGACGACTTCATCTTGTCGAGTTCCTTGATGCACTTGTCGATGTCCTTGAAGTCGATTTTCGGCCGCGTGCAGAGCAGCATGATGTTTTCCGCCATCGTCTTTTTCGCGTATTCGTAGAGCCGCGTGAGGATGATGTTCGTCTGCAGGTTCTCCTGGCTCAGGGTCGGACCGCACTTGCTCGTCAGGACGATGTAGAACATGTCGTCGATGTAGAAGACGAAATGGATCTCGATGTCCTTGTCTTGGAACGCCATCAGGTATTCGCTGACGGTTTCGTTCAGGATCTTGCGGTTGAACGGGTCGGCCTTGTTCTGGCGGATCATGAAGTCAAGGCTCGTCATCATCAGGACGAAGTACTTCTCCCCCTTCTCGGCGAGCGCGAAGAGACGGTTCAAGGTCTCGAAGCTGATGTGCTTGTCGGCGTCGGCGTGCTGGAAGATGAGGCGTTCGAAGGTCCGCTTGATGTTTTCCTTCTTGAGCGCGATGTTGTCGCCGGCGCTGCCGCTGAAGGCGTGGAAGATCTCCAGGATGACCCCGACGTTGATCTCGTCCTGGATCAGGATGTTCTTGATGCCGATTCTCATCGCGATCATCGAATACTCGAACCGGCATTCCTTCATGAAGAGGATGATGTTGGCGATCGGCGAATGCTGCAGGAGTGCCTTGGCGATCGTGATGCCGGTGTTCGTCGCCGCATCCGCCTCGATCAGGATCAGCGAGTAGCTGACCGCATCCTCAAAAAACCCCGCGATGTTGTCGTCGTTCGCGAAGTCGATGTCGAAGCCTGACTGCCGATTTGCCTGATCGATGATCGTCCGATAGGACGGATCTTTCAGGAGGCACAATACGCGCATACGTTCCTCCCGTGCGAAACCCCGAGATGCCGCGGCTTCATTCGTACTTGAGCAGTTTCTTGATCAGTTCCCGGTCGGTGTCGTTGAGCCAGACCGGGTCCTTGATCTCGTTGCGGTAGAGTTTGGTGAGGTCCTGGTTGGATTCGATCCGGCAGTCGCCCCAGCCGCTCCACTTGGCATACTTCGTCCAGTCCCAGTTGATGTAGCAGGCGGCCTTGATGACGGGATGGTCCTTGATGTAGTTGAAGAAGGAGACGAACCACTTCTGCCAGCCTTCCAGGGTGGCGCCGTAGCGGAAGGCGGTCGCCTCGCCGAGCATCACCGGCTTGTGGTGCGCTTCGGCGTCGGCGAGGAAGGTATAGGTATAGGGCGCGGATTCCTCCGGCGTCTGGAAGATGTCGATGCCCCACCAGTCGACGCAGTCGTCGCCCGGATAGTACTTCATGTAGTCCTTGTCGATCGCGGCGGGATTGTAGCTCCAGACCAGGCTCACGTTGTCGCACTTGACCTCGTCGATGATGGTCTTGATGCGACGGAAGGCGAGGCGGTAGTCGACCGGGTCGTACCCGTTCCATTCGCCGTTGAACCCGTATCCGGGGCGCATGAAGATCGGCCGGTCGATCGTCTTCATCGCCAGCATGAGGAGCCTGATCTCGCGGTCGCGCTTGCCTTCGGCGACCTCCTTCTCATAATTCGACCCGGCCAGTTCGCCCTTGCAGAACTCGATGCCGATCTGCGGCAGGATGAAGCTGTTGGAGGCGTAGGAGTTCACGTGCGTCGTGATCAGTTTGGCGAAGATGTCATAGCGGATGTCGTTGTACAGGCCGATGAACGCGATGCTCATCAGCGGCGGGGTTTTGGAGAGCGCCTGACGATACCGGTCATAGGCGTCGAACTGGTTGTAGATGTCGTACTGGCCGGTCCCGTGCAGGATGTAGTTTCCGTCCGGTTCGAACTTGGCATGGTAGTTCACGCGTTTCTGATAGCTCATGACATGCACCTCCGCAGTCAATCCTTGATGGACTCGATGGAAAGTTCGAAGCCGGCGAGCAGATCGCCGTGGGTGACGCTGTGGGTCACGACCCCGTCCTTGATGGCAAATGAGACCAGCGGGACGCGGCCGTCCTTCCAGTCGGCGAAATAGAGGAGCGGAACGGTCATCGGCACCCGGACGGGGGCCATCCGGACGCGGCGGTCGACCGCGTCGATCCCGAGGCCGACGGAAGACGCCAGATAGCCGATCGCGGTCAGCCCGCGGGGATAGTAGTTCAGTTTGTTCCACCCGTAGGTGTCGATGAAGCAGCCGCCGCGCGCGCCTTGATTCTCGTAGAGTTCGAACGCCCAGTATTTCTCGAGATTGGCCGTCATGTCGACGCCGAGATACCCGGCGCAGAGATCCCGCCAGATATTCTGGGAAATCCAGATGTTGCTCGTATCGACGCTGCTGTGCGTGCATCCGAACGGCGTCGTCGTACGGCGCTCCGCGGTCACGATGTCGACCTTGAGCCGTTCGCGGTTCCAGGGGATGTCCCTGCCCGACAGCATGAGGTACAAAAATCCGTTGGCCGTATAGATGGAATACGCGTCTTTCCCGTCGGCCGAGGCGTTCGCGCCGATGCCGGTGTACAGGGACTGGGCGTTGATCTGACCGAAGGCGGAGCGCAACGTGACGCCGTAATGGTCCGAAAGCCAGCCGCGGGCGTCGACGGTCGCGCGGATCTTCGCGGCTTCCTCGCGGCACAGGTTGGCGTGTTCCCGATC
This sequence comes from uncultured bacterium, assembly GCA_903844055.1. GTDB lineage: Bacteria > Bacillota_I > Bacilli_A > Izemoplasmatales > Hujiaoplasmataceae > UBA12489. Next base: position 4,176 of record CAIMSF010000156.1, on the reverse strand, counting down.
CCGGAGCGTTTCGAAGAGGTCCTCGGCGGCGACGTAGGCGGCGTATTCCTTGACGCCGATGTAGATCTGCTCCTCGGCGAACTGGACGTCGTCCGAGGAGTCGTCAATCGTGTTGGCCGTGCCGAGGTTGGGCAGGCCGTTGCCGGTCTTGTCGCAAGCCTTGTTGAAGGTCACGAGCGTCCGCAGGGTCGAAAGGTATTTATTGACGACGCCGATGCGATCGTACATCCGGTAGTAGGCATGAAGCATCAGGATGAAGTTGCAGTTCTCCTCGATCTCCATCTCGTGCGGATAGGCCGCGCCGTCCGCATCGAGGATCGCGCCGATGTCATGCGAGATGTTGTTGGGCTTCTTCGCCTCGTCCCAATGGTCGAACATGATCTCCAGCAGGTCCGGCCAGACGAGGTAATAGAACAAGCCCAGGTTGTATTCGACGTCGACCGTCGAATGGAAGAGACAATTGCCTTCCCAGACGCTGAACCATGGTTTCCCCGCCGGATTGGCCAGCCACCAGGTGTTCGCCGCATAGCTGCGCATCGAGAACCCGAGGAACTCGTTGTAGGCGGAACCGAGCGAGGACGATTCGATCATACGATCGAACTGCGTCGATTTTCCGAGGATCGCCTCGTAACGCGAGATCGCATACGCGAGGACCTCATGGACGTCGGCGTAGGAGTGCGAATAGAGGAAGGTCCAGTCGTCCTGCTTTGCCTTGAGCACCGGTTGGGAAACGTATCCGGCGATCACGAAGTCGGCGGAAGCGGACACGCCCTGGGCGATGTTCCCGGAAACGAGGATGGTTTTCGCGTCGATCCGCCCGGGCTGCACCGAAGCGATCGCGGTCTGCCCCTGGATTCCGCCAAAGGCGTACGGATGGTCGTTCAGGAACGTCCGGAGGTAGGTGGTATCCTGATAGTGGATGTGGTCGTCGGCGAGGTAATAGCGGTCATCCAGGAACAGCACGCCTTCCCGCTCGACGAAACCGCTCATGATCGCATCGCAGAAGACGTCGATCCGTTTCGCATCGTCCTTCCGGACGGAGCGGTCGATCAACCGCCGTACGGTCGCTCTGACGAAGATCGCGGGCAAGGTCGAGAGGATGACGTCCTGCGGATAGAACGGCGCGATGAAGGAAAACTCGCAGTCGATCCCGATGCGGAAGTCCCGGCAGCGGAAGGTCACGCGGTCGAATGACTCGTGTTGCTCGACATATTGGAAATCGACATGCGAGGAACCGAATCCGAGTCCATACCGGACCCCGTCATAGACGACGCCGAAATTGAGGGCGATCGGTTGATCGAAAAAGCGTCCTGCGGGCGAGAACCAGAGTTGCCGGGACTGCGGTCGGAAGTTGATCGAGATGCGGGAGCCGAACTTGGAAACGATGGTTTCGTGGGTGGCATTCATAGGGGAGACACCTCCGTCTTCACAAGTTGATTATAGGTTCGCGGGAAAATGAAATCAACATACAATTCTTATGATAATTTGCAGTTTTTTAGGAAACCGCGCCAGCGGCGTTGACATCGCTTGCGCGATTGCAGTAAGATAACGATGAAGACTGGTCGATCAGCCTCGAGCCGATCAATGCGGGTGGGATGAGGATGCTGTTCAAACCGACGAACGAGAAACTGTGGGACTGCTGGATGTATCATGAAGGCGACACGTATTATCTCTTTTACCTGCGCATCAGCGCGGCCGGATCCTGGTGGGACGGCATCAGTCTGGCCACTTCGTCCGACCTCGTCCACTGGATGGAACGCGGCCCGGTCATCGAGAAGAGCCCCGAGGCGAAATGGCTCGGCACCGGCATGGTTTGGAAAGTCGGCCGCCGTTATCTGATGAATTTCTCCGAAGAGCATCCCGATCGGGAACAAAAGGTCTATTTCGCCGAAAGCGACGACCTGTTCGCATGGCGACGCCTCGACCCGGTGTGCGAGCCGGACGGGACCTTCTATCTCTTCGACCATGCGAAGTCGTCCAACCCGTATCCGCGATGGGACTCGCTGGGCGTCTTTTCGGAAATGACGGATGGAAAGCTCACCTACTATGCCTTCGTGACCGCCTCTTTTCAAAACGATCGCCTTCCGGGACGGAACGGGACGCTCGCGCTCTTGGAATCCGCGGACGGGCTGAACTGGCGATGTCTCCCGTCGCCGCTCGTCACGCAGGGTGAGTATCCCAACTACGAGGTCCCCGAACACCTCGAGATGAACGGGCGCCACTATGCGCTGTTCTCGACTAATTCGAAAGCCGGTTTCCGATACGACGCGGTGAACGCGAGCGGTCATACCGGAGGGACCTACTACCTCGTCTCCGACCAGCCCTTGTCCGGATACCGCAAACCCCCGCATGCCAATCGCCTGATCGGCCAGAACGATGTCTACAACGTCACGGCGAACTATGTCGGGCGCATCCTGCGGGTCGGCCATGAAACGCTCTTCTACCACATCTGGGGCGATCCCAAGGTGGATGGGGCGTTCGGTACGGTCAAACGGATCGTGGAGCATCGCCCCTTCGAACTGGCCGTGAAATACCTTCCGAAGAACGATCTGATGATCGGCGAGGACTTGCTCGGTCCCGTCTCGGCGGACCGGTTCAAGTTGGTCAAGGACGACGGCGCCCTGCCACCCGTCAAATGGTCCGTCGGACATGCCGCGGTCCGTTTCGAGGATCGCGGGAGCAGCGGCGCGCTGATCGCGGCCTTGGCGGTCCCGCGTGACGTCTTGACGCTATCCGACGGTCGATTCGTCCGCTGCCGCCTGCGGATCGACGACGGCACCGGCGCCGGTCTCGTCATCGGCGAACCGAACCGGCTGTACACCCTGTTCCTCGACGTCGCGGCCGGCCGCATCGAGTTCAGCCGGCTTGCCTCCGGCTGGGAAGCGAATCTGGTCCAGGAAGTCGTGCAGACGTCGCCCGGCCGGCTGGAGTACCACCGGTCCGTCGATCTCCGCCTCATCTTCCGGTCGGCTTTTCTGGAAGTCTATCTCGACGATGTCTATCTCATGGGCGTCCGCACCGATTCTCCGATCGGCACGACGCACTTCGGGTTCTACGTCGAAACCGCCGACTGCGAGTTTTCGGAAATCCGCGTCAACGCCCTCCGGTAATCGGTTCATATCGCGAATCAGAACAAGACGGTCAGTCGACACTCCGACGATCGTCTTTTTCATGGCGTCCACACACGCGTCCGCCATCTTCACCAACATCATACCGCATCGGGACGGTCGAGACAAGGACGCAAGGAACATTTCCCGATCGTTTGAGCGAATTCCATCCGCGGCATGGTCGAATCCTACCCGAATCTGATCAGCGATGGCGCGGACGGTCGGATCATAAAAAAAATGCCCATAATGGGCATTTGTCGATCAGGATGGAATTGAATGTAAAGTTCAGGAAAGCGCGCTGTGGCCGTTCCCGGACAAGCTCATCCCAGGACGATGAGGCGTTTTTCGAGCGGCTGGAAGACCTTCGGTTTCGGCTCCGCGGCGGCCTTCCCGAACGGCATCTGGGCGGACAGCCGCCACGTTTCGGGAACGTCGAACGCCTTTTTCACGTCTTCTTCGATCAGTTCGTTGTAGTGCTGCAGGGAGGCGCCGTAGCCGACCTCGGCGAGCGCGACCCAGACGTTCGACTGGAGCATCCCGAGCTGTTGCTCGGCCCACAGGCGGAAGTTCTTCTCATAGAGCGGGTAGGATTTGACCAAGCCTTCGAGGACGGAAGTATCGTCGAAGAAGAGGACGGTGCCCCGGCCGTTGGCGAAGCCTTGGATCTTCTTCTGCGACCGCGGGAAGTCGGTGGCGGGGACGATCTTCCTGAGCGCCTCGAGGACGATCGACCAGAGCTGCGCGTGCCGTTCGCCGAAGAGCAGGACCACCCGCTGGCTCTGCGAGTCGAAGGCGCTCGGAGTGTATTTGACGGCGTGGCCGACGAGCTCGGCGACGCGTTCGTCGGAAACGACGGGATCAGGGGTGAGGCTGTGGATCGAGCGGCGCGTTTCCAGCGCCCGGGTGAATTCCATATGGGGACCCTCCTGGGGGTGTGAATGTTTATTCATATTATAGCACGGCTCCGACGCGACGCGAAGCGAGGTGCTCGGCGGGAAAACAAAGCGGGCGCCCCGGGGGACGCCCGCCGCGCTTCAGACGTTGACGGTCAGAAACACGTTGATGATGT
>CAIMSF010000155.1 GCA_903844055.1 uncultured bacterium | reverse complement strand
TTCGACGATGCCCGCGTCGGCTACCAGGTGATGAGCCTCGTCTTCGGGTTGTTCTTCGGGCTGAGCGTGCTCGTCACCGGGCTGTTCGCCAAAGAAGAGATCACGACGCCCGCGGTCACGACGAAGCTGTCGATCAAAGAACTCGTCAAGCCGCTCGGGTTGAAACCGTTCCGGCAGTATCTCGGGATGTTTCTGTTCCTGCAGATGTCGATGGCCGTGATGAGCGGTCTGTTCTTCTTCTATGTCGACTTCTACATCGTCAAGGACCTCACCGCAAACGGCACCTCGTCGATGGTCGGTCTGATCGCGGCGGCGTTGATGTTCGCGATGCAGATCGTCGCCCTGCCCGTCTACATCAAGATGATCGCGAAGAAGGGGAAGACCTACGCCTACCGCTTCGGCGCGATCGTCTGGATCCTCACCGCCCTCACCCTCCTCGTCATCCCCGCCAACGTCGATCCCGTCGTAATCTACCTCGTCGGCGCCTTGATGGGCTTCGGGATCAGCGGCCCCGGCCTCGTCCCGCATACGATGTACGGCGACGTCGTCGACGCCGGCCAGCTCAAGTTCAAGGACCGCCTCGACGGCCAGATGAGCGGCTTCACCAACTTCATCAACAAGGTCGCGCAGGCGGTCGGCCTGGCGGCCGTGATGGCCCTGATCGGCCTCGCCGGCTTCCAGTCCCAGGATTTGACGCAGCCGCCGCTCACGAGCCAACCGGATTCCGCGATGCTGGCGATCCGCCTCATCATGGCCTTCGTCCCGCTCGTCTTCATGGGCGTCGGGATGTATATCTCGCTCCGCTACAAGATCGATTCGGCGATGCAGAAGAAGATCGCCGAGGCGATCAAGGACGGCTCCCGCCAAGAAGAGCTGCTCGGCCGGCTGTAAGCCATGAAGCGTCCGAACTGGCTGCTTTACGGGATCCTCGGATTCCTCGTCAAGGTCTTCGCCTTCTTCAAGGGCCAGCGGATCCGGCGGGCGGCGAAGATCACGGGTCCGGCGATCGTCCTCTCCAACCATACCTCCTTCTACGACTTCATCTATACCACCGCGGCGGTCTATCCGAAGCGCGTCAGCTACATGGCCGCCGGCAAGATGTTCTACGATCCCTTGCTCGGCTTCTTCCTCCGGATGGCCCGCGCCTTTCCCAAATGCCTGTTCCAAAGCGACCCCGTCGCGACCCTGAACGTGTTCCGCATCCTGCGCCGGAAGGGGATCGTCTCGATCTTCCCGGAAGGGCAGATCTCGCCGATCGGCGTCACCCAGCCGATCAGCATAGCGATCGCGAAGCTGCTCAAGAAGGCCAAGGTCGACGTCTACGTCGTGCGGCACCGCGGGGCCTATCTCGTCAATCCGCCGTGGTCGAAGAAGAACTTCCCCGGACGGATCCTGACGGACGTCGAACTCGTCCTGTCGAAGGAACGGCTCGCCGTTCTCACCGACGCAGAGATCCACGCGGCGGTCGTCGGATGCCTCACCTTCAACGTCTCGGAATTCAACGCCGAAAACCGGTTCAAATACCGGTTGAACGACATCGCCAATCTCGAAAGCGTGCTCTACCGCTGTCCCCGCTGCGGCCACGAACACCTGAAGAACGATGGGAAGAACCTGCTCTGCTCGGCCTGCGGGAACACCCTCGCCTACGACCGCTACGGCCTCGTCGGCGGACTTCGCATCGACGACATGTACCATGCCCAGGAGGCGACGATGCTTGCGCGGATCGAGGCCGATCCGGTGTTCTCGCTTACCGCACCCGTCCGGCTCGAGAGTTTCCGCGACGAGCGGCTCGTCGAGGTCGGCAAGGGGGTCCTGACGCTTTCGAGGTCCGGATACGTCTACGAAGGCACCGTCGACGGGAAGGAGACGCGGCTCATGTTTGATGCCAAGAACGTCCCGACGCTCCCGAGCGACCTCGGTCGCAACGTCCAGATCTACGAAGGTTACCTGATCTACCAGTTCGCGATGGACGACGTCACGAAGCCGACCAAGTTCGTCATCGCCGGCGAGATCATCCATTGCCTGAGCCTCTCCGAACCGGGGAGAAAGCCCCTTCCCGAGGAAACGGCCTGACGACCGGACGGCAAGAAATGGGCAATTTGCACAAAACAAGCGGAAAATCGCCGGAATGCAATGTACAAACGATTTTCACGGTGTTATAATAAACGCAAAAAGGGGGTATCATTCAGCATGGATAAGTACGTGAAACTCTACAAGCAGTTTTGGATCGACTGGAAGAACTACGAAGGCAAGTCCAACCTGAACGATTTCTGGACCACGGTGTTGTGCCATTTCATCGTTCAATTCGTCATCGGCCTCATCATCGGCCTCTTCAACGTTCAGGCCTTGACCGGCATCATCAGCCTCGTCCTGTTCGTCCCGATGCTCGCCCTCGGCGCCCGCCGTCTCAACGACGTCGGCGAGAAACCCACCTACCTGCTCTGGTTGCTCCTCCCGCTCGTCGGCTGGATCCTCGTCGTCCTCAAGTGGGTCAAGCCCAGCAAAGTCGCCTGATCCGAACACGAAATCGACATGAAACGACCGGCAAGCACGATTCCGTACTTGCCGGCTTTCATTGCGGGAGGAAGCATCATGAATCCATTCTTCGATGATCCGCAGCTATCGTACCTCTCGGCCACGGACCGGCGGTTCGTCGCCCGATTCGATGAGGCGATGAAGGCGGCCGGTTTTCCCGATGGCGGGCGCCTCGGCCCCGGATATTGCTGGGGCAGGCATCTGGTCGCCTACGCGAAAGGCCGGCCCGGCAGCGAACGGCAGGTCGCCCGCGTCTATCTCCGCGACGACGGCATCACGCTTCGCTTGTACCTGTCGGACCTCGACAAGCACCGCGCTTATCTCGAGCGGGCGTCCGAAGCCATCCTCGCACCGTTCCTCGCCGGTTTCGGCGACTGCGTCCATTGCCACAACCAGCGTCCTGACGGGACCTGCAAATTCCGCAAGAGCTATACCCTGTTCGGTTACTTGACCGACAAATGCAACGGGTTGACGTTCGAATACCGCACTCCCGCCGAGGCGGACATCCCGTCGTATCTGGCCCTGCTCGCGGAGTTCGGACTCGTGCAGGCCGAACCGGGTTGCATCACGACGCGCCTTTGATGCACCCTTGAACCGACCATTCCCACACATCCGCACCGTGAAAGTTGAGCCGTGATGGACAAGAAAACGCTGATCTTCGAAAAGATGCCGGTCTGGAAGGCGGTCGCGACGCTCGCCGTCCCGGCGATCCTCTCCCAGCTCGTGACGATGATCTACAACCTCGCCGACACCTTCTACATCGGCCGCACGAACGACCCCTACATGGTCGCGGCGGTCTCCTATTCGTTCGGTGCGTTCGCCCTCCTGTCCGCCATCGGAAACCTTTTCGGGATCGGCGGCGGCAGCCTGATGGCGCGGATGATGGG
>CAIMSF010000154.1 GCA_903844055.1 uncultured bacterium | reverse complement strand
GGCGTCAAGGTCGACCTCTCCTTCATCGAAGGCGCCGCGAAGGGCCGCTACCAGTTCAAGATCGAAACCGTCGAAAACGTCACCTACATCGCCGTGCAGTACTCGACCGAAGACGCCGAAGGCAACGAGGAGTCCGGCAAGATCCGGATCGTCGCCACCTATGACGAAGCGACCGGGCTTACCACCTACACCTACGAAGTCATCCCGCAATACAAGAACGGACACAAGGTCGACCATGAGGAAACCCATGAGTTCGAGACCGGCCGCAACGGCCACGGCGGAAACGATCGCGGCGGCCATGGCAACGACAGCGGCAATAACGGCGGCCATAACGCCTGAAGCTTTTTTGCAAACACTCCCTCCCGCGGCCAGGACGTGATATAATGGTCATCGAAACGAGGTGTTCCCATGTTCGACTTCGATGGCCGCCTGGACGCCCTGCGCCGCAAGGACGAAGACGCCTTTCGGGAAATCTATGATCAGACGAAGCGCGGCGTCTATGCCGTCATCGTCGCGATCGTCCGCGACCGCGGGATCGCCGAGGATCTCATGCAGGAAACCTACATGAAGATGCTTTCGCACCTCGACGCCTACGAACCGGGCCGCAACTTCAACGCCTGGCTGGTCCAGATCGCCAAGAACCTGGCGCTCGACCACTACCGCAAGGAACACAAGACCGTTCCGGTCGACCCGCAGGACAACGCCTACGTGTTCGACCGGGTCGAACTGGTCGAACGCAGCGAGTACGACCTGGAGACCCTGATCGCCCCGCTCGACACCGAAGAACGCCAGATCGTGCTCCTGCACGTCGTCTCGGACACGAAATTCAAAGACATCGCGCACATCCTGGGCAAGCCGCTCGGAACCGTCCTCTGGCTCTACAACCGGGCGATCAGGAAGATGCAATCGCATGTCGGAAAGGAGCGGCCATGAACCGATCTCAATTGAAAAAGTCCATCAAACGCGCCGCCCTCGCCCAGATGCCCGACGTGTTCGACCGCATCGACCTGGAAAACGCCTACGTCGCATCCCCCGAACCATCGGTTCGCCGGATCCGGCCGTTCGACTATGCCCTCTTCCTCAAGGCGATGGTCGTCCTGATCCTCGTCGGCGTCACCGGCGTCTTCGTCTACAACCAGTTCAAAACCGACCCCCCCGTCGTCCTCGCGCTGGAGACCGAAGCCGAGATCTACGGCTTCCAGATGGTCTCCGCCACCTCGCTGCTTTCGCAGATCACGGCCACCGAACTCGCCCTCGACGTCAAGTTCGGCGACCATGACACGACGACCGCCCCGATCGAGGAGACCGAGACGCTCGTCACCGACCAGATCGAGAAGATCACCGAATACCTCAACACGATGGAAGTGATGCTCGCCGAAGCCGACGAGACGGTCTACGAAGTGACGCCCTCCGACGTCGAGGGATATCAGTGGATGCTCACCTTCACCACCGTCGACCTCCTCGACAACGCCCTCGCCTACACGATCCATTACAACGAGGCCCTCGATCCCGAGGACGCCG
>CAIMSF010000153.1 GCA_903844055.1 uncultured bacterium | reverse complement strand
CAGGTACACGGCCTTGAGGCGGTTCTGGACGATCTTCACGCCGGTCGTGCCGTCGATGTTGAGGAACGGCTCCTCGATGTCTTCCTCGACGATCGAGGACCGCGGCATCGACACCAGCAGTCGGCCTTCTTCGAGCCGGACGACGACGTCGAATTGGATCGCGAGGTCGGCGAAGTCGAGGTGCGCGAGCACGCCGTTCGCGACGGATTCGTAGTCGTAGGTGATCCCGACGTTGTAGCGGCTCCCGGACAGGTAGGATTTCGAGTCTTCCTGCTGGATGTTGTCCATGTTGTAGTATTCGATCACGACGCCGGATTCGATGAAGAACTTCGAGGTTCCCGAGTAGCCGAGCGAGAGGTAGTCGGGGTAGACCGAGTACCACAGGTAGTCCGCCGCCGCGTCGTACACGGCGATCTGGAAGAAGCGCTCCCGGACGTAGAGCGAGAGCGACCCGACCTGGGCGCACAGCGCGTACTGCTTCGCCGCGAGGGTAGCCTCGACGTCGTCGGGGACCGGGGCGGGGGTGGTGTCCTCGACCTCCCCGAAGAAGTTCGAGGTCGTCGAGAGGTTGTAGGCGGTTTCGATCACGTTGCCCGGGTCGGGGCGGCGGAGCGCCTCGACAGCGGGGACGACGAGGAAGACGCCGCAGAGCGCGAGGGTGACGGCGAGGATGATTTTCTTGTTATTCACGCAGGATCACCTCTTTCACGACGTCGGTGACGAAATTGGTGACCTGGAGCACCATCAGATAGACCATGATCAGGATGACGATGATGACCACCATCATGAGCAGCGAGAGGAACAGGTTCACAAACGTCTGGCCGACCGAGTAGTTGTGCGTCTCCTTCACGTTGAAGAACAGGAGGATGCCCGTCCAAATCAACATGACGCCGATCCCGAACGTGTAGAGGAACGATTCGTTCAGGGTGATGAAGTTGGAGACGAGGATCACGAACGGCCAGATCACGAATACCGGCATGAGCGCGCCGACGGTGTTGACGAAGGTCGCCTTGAGCGTCCCTTCGCCTTCCATCAGCGAACTCATCAGGTAGTTGGCGACGACGAACACGAGCACCGGCAACAGGAGCGCGAGCGCCTCGGTCACGAGAATCACGCGTTCGATCACGACCGGATTGAAGATGAACCCGGTGAAGAGCATCGAGGCGATGTCGAGCAGGAAGAGCAGGCCGAGCACGAAGAACGCGCTTTTCACGGAGACTTTGCGTTTCGCCTTGATTTCGTAGCAGGCGTCCGCCGGATGGCGGATGAAGCGGAACATGTAGGCCGTCTCGCGGAGCAGCGGGACCCGTCCGGCGAACCTGACGCCGGCGCGGAGGGGTGCGAGGATGCGCCATTTCCGGTCCGCAAGGGCGATCGCCGCCCCCAGGACGGCGAGGCCCGCGAGGGCGCCGAGTAGCGTCCCGAAGTGTTCGGTCATCCAGAGGTTGCGAATCTCCCAGTACGCTTCCGAGTAATCCGCCTTGTCGTAGGCGATCTTGAAGTTCTCGAGTGCGAGGTCGTACTCCTCGTTCATCATGTAGCCGAGGCCGATGCCCTCGTAGGCCAGGTCGAACATCGAGTTGTAGCGGAGCACTTCGGTCCAGACGCCGATCGATTCGACGTATCGGGCCTGGTTGTAGAGGTCGAGCGCGGCGTGCACCTGGGCGGCGAACTCCGTCTCGCGGAAGATCTGGATCGAGTTGCGGTTGGAATGGTCGTCGAGGACGTAGATGTTGCCTTCGGAGTCGGTCGCGATCGCCGAAGCCGACATGAAGAGGCCGAGCTTGTCGTTGGCCGTGCCGGTCCCGCCCCATTGGAAGAGCAGGTTGCCGAGGTTGTCGTATTCCATCACGAAGCCGGCGGAGGTGACGCAGTAGACGTTTCCGACCGTTCCCGGGGTGGCGTCGACGACGTCGCGGTAGACGTACATGTCGCTCGGGAAGTAGTTCGTCCCGCCGATGTTGACCTTCTTCAGGTTGTCGCCCTCGGCGCGGTCGGCGATCGCCGACTGCGTCACGGTGTAGAAGTAGCCCCCGTCGTCGAGCGTGACGTTCGCGACCGGCGCCGGGATGTTCTTCGTGAGGTTGACCGCATCGTTGTTCTGGTAGAGGATCCGCTGGATCCGGTCCCAGAGCGAGACGTCGACCTGGTTCGCGGCGAAGTAGTTGATGAAGCGGTTGGCTTCGTTCACCATCAGCACGCCGGAGGTCGTGCCCTGGTTGACGATATACATCGTATGGTTGGAATCGACCGCGATCTTCATCGGCCGGAAGATGAAGCCGTCGACCTCGAGGAGCGCCGAGGACGGCGTCGAATAGGTTCTGACGAGCGCGATCGCTTCTTCTGCGGTCGATTTCGTCTTGTCGATCGAGAAGACGTGGACGGCGCCGAGGTCGGTGT
>CAIMSF010000152.1 GCA_903844055.1 uncultured bacterium | reverse complement strand
GCGCCGTTCGGCTTGTACGAGTCCCGAAGCGACGAGTACCGCCATATGGTGCGAGAGGGTCGGCTGGGTGATCCGCAGTTTTTCGAGGATCTGGCAGGCGCACCGTTTTTCGACGGTGAGCATCCCCGTCACTTCGACCCGAACCGGGTCGGAAAGGGCTTTGAAAAGCGATGCGATGTTCGGCTTGTCCATGGTTGTCTTCCTTGTCATATAGATGAGTGTCTATATGTATTGTAACAGTCCGGCGTTCTTCCGTCAACCCCGATTCGTCGCAAAAACGTTACATTCGACGGTTCCGGAAACGCGAATGTCGTTTGGGTTATGGAAAAGCCGCACAAGAAGTGATATGATGAAAAAAGATGAGGCATCTTCAACCATCGGGGGAGGGAGATCCATGCAGGATTATCGGACCAGGCGCGCCGCGCGCCTGACCCTCTTGAAGCGTCAGACGGTCTTGAAATGGATCGCCGGCTTCACGGTCACGGTCGCCGTTACGGTCATTTCCGCGTTCGCCCCGGCCGCCGCCGCCGAAGCGCGCTTCCTGAACGTATCCGCTGCCGGGACGGACATCACCTATGAACTTTATCTGGACGCGTCGCTCGGCGATTCGCCGGATGCGGAGCTCCGCGTCCTCGCCCGCGACCAGTTCGGCGACCGTGAACAGAAGCTTTCGCCCGGCATGTCGTCCGGCGTCTTCACCGACCTGCGCCCCGACACCGAGTACCGGCTCTTGATCGAAATCGATTCCGGTTTCGGCTGGCGGACCCTCGCCAAGACGACGGTCAGGACCGATCCCGGACCGGGCGGAGCGATCGTCGGTTACACGGTCGAGGAAACCGGCGAGTACCAGTGGGAGACCTTCCTGTCCTACGCCGTCTCGCTTCATGTCTCCGACCCCGACGGCGCATTCGCGGAGGTCAGCTTCCGTTATCAGTATCTTCCGTTGTCGGAACTCGCCGAACCGGATCCGTTCGGCTATGCGACGGTCGCGGTGACATCCGCGGACCAAATCGTCCTGTTGCCGCCGATATGGAAATCCGAATATCGTTTCTTCTGGATCCTTCAGGCGACCACTGCCGCCGCCGAGACCGTCATCCTCGACCAGCGGACTTTTGACACCGCACCCGTCTTCTTCGCCTATCTAAATGTGGTTGATGCGGGCGTCGATTGGCTCGACGTCTCGGCCCACGTCGAGGCAAACAGCCGCGTCGACGCGGTGTTCGAGGTCGTCATGACCTGCCCGCTCAGCGAGACCGTGGCGCGTTTCCCGATCGAGCCGACCCCGTCCGAAGGCCAAGGATTGCCCGAAAGCTCCGACGCCGGAATGACGCGCGTGGACGGACTGCTTCGGGCGACCGAATACCATTTGGAACTGTTCGCGACTTATGTCGATCCGCTCACCGGTTTTTCCATCACAACCCTCATTAGTTCCGCCCACGGCTGGACGACGCCGCGGTATTCCGGATCCTTCACCTGGACCGAATCCGACCTCGAATACACGTTTGCCGCCGACTATCTCGATCCATCCGGAGTTCTCGGACCGATCCACTATTACGTCTACCAATGGGTGGATGGAGTCTACCAGTACCTATCCGGCGGCGAAGTGCCGCTCG
>CAIMSF010000151.1 GCA_903844055.1 uncultured bacterium | reverse complement strand
GCGCCCGGCGTAGAAGCCGATGCCGTCGAAGTAGTCGATCGCGGGACGGATCCAGGGATCGGCGAGGTTCGCCTTGTAGCGGTAGTGCACGATCCGGTTCGCGCCCTGTTCGGAATAGGACAGATACCAGTAGCCGTCGTATCGGATCAGGGTCGGACATTCCATGTTCCAACTTCCGGCGTCGTTTCGAAAGAACACGCCGCGGTCGGTCCATTCCGTCAAGTCGGTCGAGGTGAAGAGCTTGATCACGCCATAGTTGTTCACGCGTGTCGTGACGAGCATCCAGTAGCGGTTCTCGCTTTCCATGTACAGGACGTACGGGTCGCGGAAATCGTTCGTTCCGCCGTAGAACCCGTCCTCCGGGATCTTGGTCCAATGGACCAGGTCGGTCGAGGTCGCGTGCTGGATCATTTCCTTGAAGTCGACGTTGCCGGTCCCGTTGAAGCCGGTGTAGAAGGCATGATACAACCCGTTTTGATCCTTGATGACGGAACCGGTGCCGAGCGCGAGGTCCTGGCTGGAATAGTCGTTCACATACGGAATCGCCAAGCCTCGGTCGGTCCAGTGGAGGAAGTCGGTCGTCTGCATCAAGTACCAGGGATGAAATCCCCTCGCCCCGTCGCGGGCGTCGTGAAGATAGAACAGATGGAGCTTCTCGCCGTCGAAATAGGGCATCGGATCGCCGATGAAGCCGTCGGAATGGATGGGAAACAAGGATAGGCCCTCCTGGTCGATCGTCGTTTTCGCGGTCGTCGGTTGCGTGGTTGCGGTCGTTTCGGCGCTGCATGAAAAGACGCCGAAGACGGCGAGGCAAACGACGATGAGCGCGAGCGTTTTCTTCATGGTGCCTCCCGCCCGAAGGCGGGGGCCGGGATGCCCCGGCCCCGTGCTTCAGGCTACTTCAGTTGGTAGATTTCGATGGCCGAGAATTCGATCTTGGCCGGGGCGACGTTTTCGGCATATCCGCCGAACTGGAAGAGCAGTTCGAAGTCCATGTCGATGATGATTTCCGAATCCATCGTATAGGTGAAGGTCGTGTAGTCGGTCGTGATGTTCACTTCGGCGGTGACGCGCGGATCCCAGGATCCCTTCACGTTGAGGGCGAAGAACATCTTGACGGCGACGTCGGACTTGACGGTGAAGGACACCTTGTAGAGGGCGCCCGCTTCCAGCGTGACGGACTTGATGAACATCTTGTTGTACCAGTCGACGGCGCCGAACGACTGGATCGAATAGACCAGGTTGCCGTTCTCGGTGTAGAGCGAACCGACGCCGCCGGCGGCGTTGTAGGTATCCCATTCGGAGTCTTCGGTGATCGGCGAGAAGGTCTTCGTGATCGTCTCGGTGGTCTTGTCGCCGACGAGTTCGACGAATCGGACGTTGTCGATCGTGATCGTGTTCGTTCCGGTGCCCTGGCCGAGCGCGAGCTTGATGTACAGGCCGGTGATGTCCATCCCGGCGTAGAAGGTGTGTTCGACGGTCTGCGTCCCGGAGAACGTGCCGTTCTTGAAGCCGGCGCGGATCTGCCAGTCGAGCGCGACGTTTTCGAAGCAGAGTTCATAGAACTGGTCCTGCGCGACGGTGACGTCGAAGGAGAGCTGGTACTTCTTGCCGTTCACGAGGTCGATGCCGGTGTTGAGCCAGAGGTTGATGTTCCACGGCGCGCCTTCGGGAGCGTAGTTGGCGATCGTGTAGACGAGCGCGCCGCCGGTCACGTCGAGCGCGGAGGAAGCGGCTTCGTTCTGGGAGATGCCCCAGTCGCCTTCGTTCGCATCGGTCGCGAAATCGTCGGCGAGCAGTTCGGACGGGGTTTCCGTGCCGGTCGAGACCAGGAGTTCGATCTTGTCGACGTAGAGGTCGAAGCCGGCGGCGTTGAGGTCGCCGCCCATCTGCAGGAGCCATTCGATCTGGGTCGAGTCGGCGGCGACGGTATACTTGATCGAGTAGACGGTCGGGGTGGTGGAGAGTTCGAGGTTCCAGATGCCGCCGGCGGGAGACCAGCCGAGGGCGGCGTTGTTGACGATCCAGTGGAGCTTCGCTCCGGCGACGGAGGCGCTCATCGTGATCTTCAGTTCGTATTCGCAGGCGGCGAGGGCTTCGACGCCGACTTTCGTCAGTTTCGCATGGTAATCGGCGCCGCCGCGTTCGGTGACGGTGAAGACGAGGCGGCCGGCGGCGACTTCCATGAGGCCGGTCGCGCCGTCGGAGAAGGTCGCGGTCCAGCCGTCGAGGTCGACGGGTTCGGCGTCGCTGAAGTCATAGTCCTTGTACAGCGTTTCGGTGGCGACGGGGCGGGTGACGGTGAGGGTCGTGTATTCCTTCGTCTCAAGTCCGCCGGCGTCGGTGACGGAATAGGTGAGATAGTATTCGCCCTGTTCCTCGGGGACGCAGACGCCGTCATTGAAGACGAGGGCCGGGACGCTCGAGAGGACGATCGCATCGGTGAGGTCGCCGTCCTGGGCGTCGGCAGCGGTGACGCCTTCCAGGGCATCGAACGATTCGCCCTTGGCGATCGTCGCTTCGAACGCGACGCCGGCGAGGGTCGGGGCGGTGTTGGCGGTGGTGACGGCGGCGGTGGTGGTCGCCTGGTCGCAGGCGATCATGGCGATCGCGATGAAACCGAAGACGAGAAGCGTGAAGAGCTTTTTCATTCGTTGTTTCCTCCTGTAGTATTTGGTTGATGCGTTGGTTCCAGTCGTTTGAAGGCGTGAAGCGTGAAGCGAGAAGAAATCCAGAAGACGGGGACGGACAGCGGGAAGGCGAGCATGGGTGCCGTGATGGCGACGCAGACGAGGCCGGCGTGAAGCGAAGCCGCCGCGAGGAAGTCGAGCGGGGAAGCGGCGCCGACGATGATGGCGTCGTAG
>CAIMSF010000150.1 GCA_903844055.1 uncultured bacterium | reverse complement strand
CGCCGTCTTGGCGATCCCGACATCCTCGTCGCCTCCAACCAGAAGGCCCTCGCCGTGCTCGGCTGGAAGCCGAAGAAGGGTCTTGAGGACATGATCGGCTCGGCCTGGGACTTCCACCGCCGGCATCCCGAGGGGTATCGCGGATGAAGCGCCTCGGCCTGCTTTTGAACGAACTGGTCCGCTATGCGGAGGATGCGAGGATCCTCGATCCGTACGACCGCGAGTACGCCGTCAACACGCTGCTTTATCTCTACGGCCTCGATGTCTTCGTGCAGGAAGACGTGGAAACCCCCGTCGATTTCTTCCGGACGATGGACGGCCTGCTTGCGCATGCGCTCGAACGGCATCTGATCGAAGCGGACGTCGAGCCGCTCCGCGACAATTTCGAAGCGAAGCTGATGGACGCCTTCCTGCCCCGTCCGGCCGAACTCAACCGGCAGTTCACGCAGTATCTGAACTGGCAGGAAAACGCCACGCTCGCGACCGCATGGTTCTACGGCCTCTCGAAGGCGACGAACTACATCAAGATCGCCCGGATCGCGAAGAACATCAACTACGTGTATGAAGGAAAGTACGGAAAGCTCGACATCACGATCAACCTCTCCAAGCCGGAGAAGGATCCGAAACTGATCGCCCTGTCCAAGCAGAAAGCCGCCGAAGGCTATCCGAAATGCGCCCTCTGCATGGAAAACGTCGGCTATTACGGCACCCTCGAGAAGGCGCCGCGGGCCAACCACCGCGTGATCTCGATCACCCTGAACGGGGAGACCGACGGCTGGGGCTTCCAGTATTCGCCCTACGCCTATTTCAACGAGCACTGCATCGTCCTGAAAAAGGAACACGTCCCGATGAAGGTCGACCGCACGACGTTTCTCGAACTCGTCGATTTCGTCGACCAGTTCCCCCATTACCTGATCGGGTCGAACGCGGGGCTGCCGATCGTCGGCGGCTCGATCCTCACGCACTACCACTTCCAGGGCGGAAACTACGTCTTCCCGATCGAAGCCGCCCGCACGATCGCAACCTTCAAGGGCAAGGGCGTCAAGGCCGAACTGCTCGACTGGCCGCTCTCCGTCGTCAAGATCACCGGCAAGAACCCGGACAAGGTGATCGACGCCGTCGACCGGCTCTTCGAAGCGTGGAAGAAGTATGACAACCCGGAGCTTGAGATCCTCGCCGAAAGCGGCGGCGAGCCGCACAACACGGTGACGCCGATCCTGCGCAAGACCGACGCCTCCTACGGCGATTATGTGTTCTACGTCGTCCTCAGGAACAACCGCGCCACCGCGCTCCGTCCGTACGGCCTCTTCCATCCGCGCGACGAATACTTCCACATCAAGAAGGAGAACATCGGCCTGATCGAGGTCATGGGCCTCGCCGTCCTGCCCGGACGGCTCAAGGCCGAACTCGACCAGATCCGTACCTGTCTGCTCGACGACCTCGATCCGGCAACCGTGCCGGAACTGGAGAAGCATCTGCCGTGGATCAAGACGCTTCAGCTTCCCGACCGCGATCCCGCCCATGCGGACGCCTATCTGCAGGCCGAGGTCGGCAAGGTCTTCGAGCTCGTCTTGGAGGACTGCGGCGTCTTCAAGGCAACGATGCAGGACGCCTTCAAGGCGTTCGTCCAAGGCGTCTTCCCGCGCTGAACGACAAAAAATCCCCGCTGTTTCCGGTGGAAACGGCGGGGGTTCCATGATATAATGGTTACTTGAAAAACGAGGTGCTGAACATGGAACAGAACAAAGACAAGCTAGTCAAATCGATCACCAGCCGGGACGAGGATTTCGCCCAGTGGTATACCGACGTCTGCCGCAAGGCGGAACTGATGGACTATACCGACGCGAAGGGCTTCATCATCTACCGCCCGTACGGATACGCCATCTGGGAAAACATCCAAAGGCACCTGGACGCCGAGTTCCGGCGCACAGGGCACGAGAACGTGTACATGCCCATGCTTATCCCCGAATCGCTCTTCATGAAGGAAGCCGACCACGTCGCCGGATTCGCCCCGGAGACGGCGATCGTCACGATCGGCGGGAAGGAGACGCTCGCCGAGCGGCTCATCATCCGCCCGACCTCCGAAGTCCTCTTCTGCGACCACTACGCGAAGATCGTCTCCTCCTACCGGGACCTCCCGAAGAAGTACAACCAGTGGTGCTCGGTCGTCCGCTGGGAGAAGACCACGCGCCCGTTTTTGCGCGGCTCGGAATTCCTCTGGCAGGAAGGCCATACGATCCACGCGACCGAGACGGAAGCCCGCGCCGAAGTGCTCGGGATGCTCGACATCTACCGCGACCTCGGCCGCGACCTGTTGGCGATCCCGTTCGTGACCGGCCGCAAGACCGACAAGGAAAAATTCGCGGGAGCCGAGGAGACCTATTCGATCGAAGCCCTCATGCATGACGGAAAAGCCCTGCAGAGCGGCACGACGCATTACTTCGGAACCGGCTTCGCGAAGCATTTCGACATCAAGTTCCAGGACAAGGACGGCGTCGTCAAGAACGTCTTCCAGACCTCCTGGGGCGTTTCGACGCGCCTGATCGGCGCCGTCATCATGGTCCACGGCGACGATTCCGGACTCGTCCTCCCGCCGTACGTCGCGCCGACCCAGGTCGTCGTGATCCCGATCATGGGCCAGAAACCGGAAGTCGCGGCCGCGTCCGCCGCGATCAAAGCCCAGCTCGAAGCCGCCTCCGTCCGCGTCAAGGTCGACGACTCCGACAAGTCGCCGGGCTGGAAGTTCAGCGAATACGAGATGAAGGGCATCCCGCTGCGCGTCGAGGTCGGCCCGCGCGACGTCCTGGCCGGCGAATGCGTGATCGTCAAGCGCCTCGACGGCGAGAAGATCCGCTGTAAGCTCGACAACGTCGCCGCGACGGTCAAATCGCTCATGAAGACGATCCATGCGGAGATGCTACAGCGTGCGACCGCAAACGTCGCCGCCAACACCCGCACCGCCGTCACCTACGACGAGTTCAAGGACCTGATCCAGAACCAGCCCGGCTACGTCAAGACGATGTGGTGCGGCGATGTCGCCTGCGAGATCAAGATCAAGGAAGACACCACCGCCACCTCAAGATGCCTGCCGTTCGACCAGACCCCGGTCGGCACCGTCTGCCCCGTCTGCGGGAAGAAGGCCGAGAAGGTCGTCCTCTTCGCCAAGGCATACTAGACCCACCCCTAAAAAAATTCCCCGCCAAGGCAATGGCGGGGATTTTGTTTTCAATCGTCGAGGTCGCCGTAGAGGTTTCCGCCCACGGCGTCGTAGGCGACGACGGCGGGGAAGTCGACGACCTCGAGGCGGTACACGGCTTCGGCGCCGAGGTCGGGATACGCGACCGTTGCGGCGGACAGCACCCGTTTCGAGAGGAGCGCGCCGATCCCGCCGGTGACGACGAGATAGACGGCCGCCTGCTTCACGAGGGCGTCGCGGAAGGCTTTCCCGCGGGGACCCTTCCCGAGCATGATCCTGAGCCCGGCGGGCATCAATGCGAGCGCGAAGGGATCCATCCGGTAGCTCGAGGTCGGACCGCAGGCGCCGATCGGACGGCCCGGCTTGGCGGGCGAGGGACCGGTGTAGTAGATGAGCGACCCATCATAGGAAAACGGCGGGTTCTCATGCTTCTGGAGGGCGTCGACCATGCGCTGGTGGGCGGCGTCGCGGCCGGTGTAGATGACGCCGGAAAGCAGGAGCCGGTCGCCGGCGCGAAGCGAAAGCCGGGTGGCCTCATTCATCGGGAGCGTGAGTCTCAGCATCGTGTCCATCTCCTAGAGGATGACTTCCTTGTGGCGCGCGGCGTGGCACTGGATGTTCACCGCGACCGGCAGGGAGGCGATGTGGCAGGGATAGGAATTGACCTTGACGGCGAGACAGGTGGTGTCGCCGGAGAGCCCCATCGGACCGACGTTCGTGGCGTTCACGGCCTGGTACAGGGCTTGTTCGAGCTCGCGGTCGCGCGGATTCATCGCTTCGTCGTCGAGTTCGCGGAGGAGGGCTTCCTTGGCGATCAAGGCCGCCTTCTCGAAGGTGCCGCCGATCCCGACGCCGAGGACGATCGGCGGGCAGGGCTTTCCGCCGGCCCGTCGGACGACGTCGACGACGAACCTGACGATCCCGGCAAAGCCGTCGGCGGGGGTGAGCATCGCGATCGCGCTCATGTTCTCGCTGCCGGCGCCCTTCGGCGCGAAGCGGATCCGGAGGGTCGAACCCATCACCGGCCTGACGTGGATCACGGCGGGCGTGTTGTCCTTCGTATTGACGCGGTCGAGCGGGTGGCGGACGATCGATTTGCGGAGGTACCCCTTCGTATAGGCGGTCGCGACCGCTTCGTTGAGCGCGGCCTCGAGGTTGAAATCGAGGAAGACTTCATTGCCGAGTTCGACGAAAAAGACGGCGACGCCGGTGTCCTGGCAAATCGGAATGCGCTCGTTTCGGGCGATTTCCTGATTTTCGACGATTTCCGCGAGGATGCCTTGGGCCAGTTCGTTGCGTTCGTTTCGAAGCGCCGCCTTGAGGCAGGCGACGGCTTTCCCGTCGAGGTCGATGTTGGCTTCCTCGACGATCCGGGCGACTTCGGCGACCAGGCGGTCGCGGGCGATCTTGTTCATGGGAATCACCTCTCGGTCTTTATTATACCATGCGGGGGAGGGATTGGAAAGGACGAGAAGGCCGCCGCGCCTTTCGGCATTTTCGTAAAAGCGTCCGCGCTTTCTTTACTTTATCCTTGTCATTCTATATAATGGTGGCTATGGGGGATTGGAAAAATGGCTGAATTCAAACTGATATCCGACAGCACCTGCGACCTGTCCGCGGACTTGATCAAGAAGTACGACATCGGCATCGTGCCGCTCGTCGTCTCATTCGGCGACGACGTATTCAAGGACGGCGTCGACATCACCGTCCCGGACATGTATGCGCAAGTCAAGACCCGGGGGACGCTCCCGAAGACGGCGGCCGCCGCCCCGGCCGATTTCATCCACGCGTTTCAACCGTACGTCGATGCCGGCGTCGACGTGCTCTTCATCGGCATCGGCTCGAAATTCTCGGCGACCTTCATGAGCGCGACGCTCGCGAAGAACGAGATCGGAAGCGAGCGGATCCGCCTCGTGGACGGCGCCAACCTGTCGTCGGGGACCGGACTGCTCGTCCTCAAGGCGGCGTCCTTCCGGGCGGCCGGCGATCCGATCGACACGGTCGTCGAAAAGGTGCAGAATCTGATCCCGAAGGTCCGCACCCAGTTCGTCATCAACACGATGGAGTACCTCTACAAAGGCGGACGCTGCTCGGCGGTCGCCGCCCTGATGGGGACCTTCCTCAAGATCAAGCCGATCATCAAGGTCAAGGACGGCACGATGCACGTCGGGAAGAAGCCGCACGGCCGGATCACCGCCGGCCTCGACGTCCTCGTCGACGAAGTCCTCGAACTCAAGGACGGCCTCGATCCCGAGTTCATGATGATCACGCATTCGCTCGCGCATGAGTCCGCCCTGTATATCCTGGAACGGCTCAAAGGCCAGTTGCCGATCAGGAACGTCCACGAGACGGACGCGGGCTGCGTCATCTCCTCGCATTGCGGCGAGGGCTGCATCGGCATCCTCTACATCCTGAAATGAAGAACCCGCCGGCGACGGCGGGTTTTCGTTTCCTTGCGCCGGTGTGCCGACGGTCGATTGTTGCGGACGGAACCGTTTTCCGCTTGGGTTTCGACGGGTAAAATTGTATAATAGAATCATCCGCAAGCGCGTGTGAGGGAACCCATGGCCAAAGACGAAGCACTCTTTTTCAAACCGAT
>CAIMSF010000149.1 GCA_903844055.1 uncultured bacterium | reverse complement strand
TTCCTTGCGGGTGAAGATATAGACCGCGCACACCGCGAGCAGCATCGCCACGGCGATGATCACGGCGGCGAAGGTGAAGTCCAGTCGCATCGGAGGTCAACCCCTTTCCACGCGCGTTCGCAAACGCGCGCACTCGTCTCGGTCCTTACTTGTTCGCAAACGTGTCGCCCTTCTCGGGCGGCAGCATCGTGAGCTGCAACCTGTGCCTCTCCAGGTCGACGCCGGTGACCCACACCTTGACGATGTCGCCGACGCTGACGACCTCGAGCGGGTGCTTGATGTAGCGCTTCACCATCTTCGAGATGTGGACGAGGCCGCCTTCCTTGATCCCGCAGTCGATGAACGCGCCGAAGTCGACGACGTTTCGCACCGTGCCCTGCAGTTCCATGCCGGGCTTGAGGTCCTCGAGCTTGAGCAGGTCGCTCTTGAGGAGCGGCTGCGGATACGCATCGCGCGGGTCCCGCGAGGGAGACGCGAAGGCGTCGAGCAAATCCTCGACGGTGATCAAATTCAGGTTCAATTCCGCCGCGAGCCGCTTGCGGTCGGCGGCGGCGATCTTCTTCTTCGTCTCTTCGGATCCGATCTCGGCGGGCTTCACGCCGAGCTTCTCCAAAACCAGAAGCGCGGTCGGATAGGATTCGGGATGGATCGGCGTCTTGTCGAGCGGGTTTAGCGATTCCGGGACGCGCAGGAAGCCGACGGCCTGCTCGAAGGCCTTCGGTCCGAGCTTCGGGACCTTCTTCAAGCCTTCGCGGTCGGTGAACGGACCGTTCGCCTCGCGGTGCTTGACGATGTTCGTCGCGACGGCGGCGTTCAAGCCGGAGACGTATTTCAAGAGCGAGGCGGAGGCGGTGTTGGCGTTCACGCCGACTTCGTTCACGGCGGAGCCGACGACGAAGTCGAGCTGGTCCGACAGCTTCGCCTCGGAGACGTCGTGCTGGTACTGGCCGACGCCGATCGCCTGGGGATCGATCTTGACGAGTTCGGAAAGCGGATCCTGCATGCGGCGGGCGATCGAGACGGCGGAGCGTTCCTCGACGGCGAAGTCGGGGAATTCTTCCCGTGCCACGTCGCCGGCGGAATAGACGGAGGCGCCGGCTTCGCTCACGATCACGTAGAAGACCGGTTTCTTCAGTTCCTTGATGACTTCGGCGATGAAGGCTTCGGTCTCGCGGGAGGCGGTGCCGTTGCCGATCGCGATGATGTCGACGTTCCATTTGGACACGACGGCCTTGATCTCGTTCTTGGCATCCTCGATTTGGCGCGGGTTGACCTTCTGGCCGACGTAGGCCTCGTGCGGATGCACGACGCCCTTGGCCTTGAAGGTGCCGAACGGGTCGACGACGGCATACTTGCAGCCGGTGCGGTAGGCGGGGTCGACGCCGAGGACGGTCTTGCCCTTCATCGGCGGCTGGAGCAGGAGGCTCTTCAGGTTCTCGCCGAACAGCTTGATCGCCATGTCTTCGGCCTTCTCGGTCATCTCGCTTCGAAGTTCGCGTTCGATCGCCGGGGCGATCAGACGCTTGTAGGCATCCTTGATCGACCCCTTGACGAGGTCGTTCACCGGCGAGCGGCGCCCGCCGATGATCTCCTCCTCGAGATGGAGGTGGACGTCTTCGACATCCGTCTCGACGTCGCAGGCGATGACCTTCTCCTCCTCGGCGCGGTTGATCGCGAGGATCCGATGCGGCTTGGCCTGCTTGAGCGGTTCTGAATAATCGTAATAGTTCTTGTAGACCTGGAGCTCGTCCTTCGCGTCCTTCTTGAGCTTGGTCACGAGGGTGCCCTTGTTCCAGGTGAAGTCGCGGATCCACTTGCGATATCCGGCGTTGTCCGAGATCACTTCGGCGATGATGTAGCCGGCGCCCTCGAGGGCTTGCTTGACGGTCTTCACGGAATCGTTCAAGAACGGCTGGGCGAGCGCTTCGGGGGTCACATCCTTCGGGAAGCAGAGGATCGCCTTGGCGAGCGGCTCGAGCCCCTTCGCGATCGCGTCGGTGGCCTTCGTCTTCTTCTTTTCCTTGAACGGACGGTAGATGTCCTCGAGGTCGACGAGTTTCATCGCCTCGTTGATCTTGGCTTTCAGTTCCTCGGTCAAAAGACCCTTCTCGTCGATCAGGCGGCTGATGTCGTCCTTGCGCTTTTGCAAGGAGACGCCGTATTCGTATTCCTTCTCGATCGCGCGGATCTGTTCCTCGTCGAGTTCGCCCGTGACTTCCTTGCGGTAGCGCGCGATGAAGGGGACGGTGTTGCCTTCCTTGAGCAGACCGAGGACGGTTTTGACCTGGTCGGGTTTGATCTTGAGATCGCCGGCGACTCCGGCGATCAATGCGTCGTTGACATAGTCCATGGGTTCACCTTTTCGAAAATGACGTTACTCTCTATTTATACCACATCGCCGCGGTTTTAGGGTATCGAAATAGGAAAAAACCCCCGGAGCGGCGCTCCGGGGGAGGGAATCACATTCAGTTGAAGGGATCGTAGTCGCCGTTCTTGACGGTCGTGAGAAGCTCAAGGACGTTGGTCGATCCGACCGCGACCTCCTCGAAGTCGCCGTCGTTCACGACGACGAGCATCGGCGTGCGCAGCGAGCTCTCGTTGATCGCGCCGAGGAAGTCGTCGCGGTCGCCGGCCGTGGCTTCGGTGATTTCCGCGGTGTTGACGAAGAACACGACGGTGTCGTTCCGATTGATGCGGGCGACGAGGCGGAGGGCGTCCTTCTGGATCGCGGCGCAGTTCTCGCATTCGTCATTGTAGAAATAGATGATGTAGTCCTGCAGCTGCACGTCGTCTTCGTCGACTTGCGTGAGGATGTCGTCATACTTGGTGATGTGCGTGTAGTCGTCATAGCTGCCGATCGAGACGGCCAGGTCGTAGAGGAACACGGCGAGGACGATCAGGAGCACCGCTCCGATGGTCCCGACGATGATTTTGAGGAGGATCAGTTCGCTGGATTGTTTCTTGAAGCCAGTCTTGTATGTTGCCATGACAGTTCACCCCGGAGTATAGATTCGCATTTATAATCATACATTTTTTGAAACGTTTTTGCAAGCACAAACGACAGCCTTCAAGAAAACCTCACGAATCAGTCGGATTCGATGACGCAAAGCCCGACGGCGACGTCGGCCTCGTGCGAAATCGAGAGCCAGACGCGAAGCGAGGGGAACTGCCCGCTCGCCAGGAACGGTCGGCCGTTCACGTCGTTTGCGACGTCGATCGAGGGCATCGACTTGACCGAGAGGCCGGTCGGCGAGGCCTTGATGATCGCTTCCTTGACGGCGAAGCGGCCGGCGAGGAACTCGCGCTTGCGCGATTCGATCCCGAAACTTCGGTAGAGCGCGAGTTCGGCGGTCGACAGCACGTGCTCCGGGGCGATCTTGGCGAACCGTTCGACCTTGACGACGTCGACGCCGATCCCCTTGATCACGGCCGTTCCTCCCGCTCGAAGGTCAGTTCGTTCAGATAGTCCTTCAAGGCGCGGAAGCGGTGGTTCAGGGCGGACTTCGAGATCATGTGGCCGAAGTGCTCCTCGGCCGCGAAGGACAGTTCGTGGAGCGTCGATTCGGGATACCGCTTCCTCAGGAAGATGATCTCCTCGAGGCTCTTCGGGATGTCCGTCGGCTGGAGCGCCTCGATCTTCGCGATCAGCTCCAGCTGGCGGTTGGCCGCCTCGATCGCCTTTTCCTCGTTGGCGATGTCACAGTTCATCACGCGGTTGATCGAGTTGGCGAAATCGCGCTTGATGCGCGAGTCCTCGAAGCTGAAGAGTTCGTTCGTCGCTCCGCTCACGCGCAGGAAGTCGGCGATCTTCTCGGCCTCCTTCACGTACAGGATGAAGCCGCGCTTGTTCGCCGCCGTCTTGGCGTTCAGGTCGAAGACGTTCGCGAGCTTCTTCAAATCCTCCGCGAGCGATTCGGAGAAGGTCTGGATCTCCATGTGGTAGGTCGCCGTGGAAGGCGAGTTGATCGACCCGCCGGCGAGGAACGCGCCGCGCAGGAAGGCGCGCTTGCAGCACTCCTTGGCGATCAGCCGCTCGTCGATCTCCTGGAAGAAGCGGGCGGCCTTGTTTTGCAGGAAGAGGGCGCCGATGACGTCCTGGACCCGGTCCTCGATCTCGACGATGAAGATGTCGTTCTTCTGCAGGTTCAGGCGTTTCTTCGTCATCGTCAGCGGTTCGGCCTTGAAAAGCTCCTTGAACAGTTTCAAGAACTTCCGGACGACGGCGTTGTTGGTCGTCTGGAAGGTCAGGACGAGCCCGGTGCTTCGCAGTTCGATGGCGCCGCCGACGTGCAAAAGGGCCGCGAGCTCCGCCCGCGTGCAGCACTGCAGATCCTTGATGTTGGACAGTTCAGCCTTGACGTCGGCGGTAAAGGACATGGGATCACTCCGCTTTGTGTATGTCGTCGAGATGCTTGACGGCCGAGAGGGCGGCGATCGCGCCGTCCGAGATCGCCGTGGCGATCAGCCGGAAATCTTTCTTGGTGACGTCCCCGGCGGCGAAGAGCCCCGGGACTTTCGTCTTCATGTCGCGGTCGACGGCGACGAAGCCGTCGGGTCCGACCGCCCCCGTCTTTTGCAGATACCCCGTCTCCGGGAAGTTCCCGACATAGACGAAGGCGCCCTGCGCCGGCAACACCGAGGACAGTCCGGTCGCCTTGTCTTTGACGACCACGCCCTCGAGGACGCGTTCGCCGGTGAAGCCGACGACGGCCGTCGACGTGAGGATGCGGATGTTCGGGTTGCGCCGGACGCGGGCGGCGAGGCCGGCCGCGGCGGTGAAGTCGGGCAGGTCGTGGACGATCGCGACGGACTTGGCGATGCCGGCGAGGTAGTTGCTTTCCTCGAGCGCCGAATCGCCGCCGCCGATCACGACGACGTCCTTGCCCTTGAAGAAGATGCCGTCGCAGACGGCGCAGTAGGAAAGCCCCTTCCCGACGAAGGCGGCTTCGCCTTCGACGCCGAGCGGCTTCGACTTCGTCCCGGTCGCGGCGATCACCGCTTCGGCGAGATAGTCGCCGTTGTCGGTGACGACGCGGAACCCCCGGCCCTCGCGGACGATTTCGAGCACCTTGCCGTAGCGGTCCTCGATCCCGAGGTCGCGCAGGTGGGTGACCATCTTGAGGACGAGCTCTTCGGCCGAGACGCGGCCGAAGCCGAGATAGTTGTCGACCTGGTAGGTGGAGAGGACCCTGCCGCCCGGGGTCGAGCGGTCGAGCACGACGACGTCCTTGTCGGCGCGCTTGGCGTAGATCGCCGCCATCATCCCGGCGGGACCGCAGCCGACGATCAACAGCTCGCACTTGGTCATGGCTTGACGGGTTCCTTGGCTTGCTTCCTCAGTTCGTTCCACTCGAAGGCCCCGGGGATGTCCGCGTAGGAGCCGGTGTGCCACTTGAAGCGGATCAACAGGTCGAGCGCGACCGCGCCGAGGATCATCAGGACCGAGGTGGTGGTCGCGGCCTGCAGCTCGAGGCCGAAGAGCTCGTAGACGAGCGGGTCGGTGCGCATCGACTCGATGAAGATGCGGACGGCGCCGTACCAGACGAGGTAGAACGGCATCAGTTCGCCGATCCTCACGAACTTCTGGCGGCGGAGGAAGAGCGCGATCCCGAAGCCGACCCAGTTCAGAAGCAGTTCATAGAGGAAGGTCGGATGGTAGTACGCCGTGAGCGGCTCGACGGCGGAGCCGTGCGTGCCGGCGAGGATGTACATGTTGTTGGCGATGAACTCGGGGAGATGCAGGGTGTTTCTCAGAAAGCTCCACTGCGCTTCGAGCTGGGCGGAGGAGAGCGGCCCGTTCATGTAGTCGAAGATGACGCCGCCGTGGGCTTCCTGGTTCAGGAAGTTGCCCCAGCGGCCGAAGGTCTGGGCGAACACGAAGCCGACGGCGACGAGGTCGATGACCTTGAAGATGCTGATTTTCTTGATCTTGCAGTAGATCGTCGCGCTCACCGCGGCGAACACGAAGGCGCCGTGGATCGCGAGGCCGGAGAGGCC
>CAIMSF010000148.1 GCA_903844055.1 uncultured bacterium | reverse complement strand
CGGAGTAGACCAATGCGAAAAATCCTGATTGCGGTCATCGCGGCCATCGCCGCGTTTTCCATCCTGTCCTGCACCCTGGCCACGACGGCCGATACGACCTCCGGCACCACGGAGCCGACCTCGACATCCACCTCCGATCTCACGACGACTGAAACGACCACGACCGAAACGACCACGACCGAAACGACCTCGACGCAAACCACCTTTCGGACCGACGAGCAAGCCGTCGCATACGAAGGCTCGTATTGCGACGAACTCGTCGTCGACGACGTCTACGTCGAGACCCTCCTCGATTCGATGACGCTCGCCGAGAAGGCCGGGCAGATGCTCCAGGCCGAGAAGAACGGCGCCTCGGCGTCCGACGTCCGCACCTACAACCTCGGTTCCGTCCTTTCCGGCGGCGGTTCTTCGCCGTCGACCAACCTCGCCTACGAGTGGTATCTGATGTACGAGAACTTCCAGAACGCCGCCCTTCAGTCGTCCTCCGGAATCCCGATCATCTACGGCGTGGACGCCGTCCACGGCGACAACAACGTCTACGGCGCGACGATCTTCCCGCACAACATCGGCCTCGGGGCCGCCAACGATCCCGACCTGATGAACCGGATCGGCATCGTCGTCGCCCGCGAAGTCCGCGTCACGGGCATCAACTACACCTTCGCGCCGGCCGTCTCGATCGTCCAGAACATCAGCTGGGGTCGCACCTACGAGTCGTTTTCCGAATCCCTGGAAATCGTCACGAACCTCACCGCCCCCTACATCGAAGGACTCCAAAGCTACTGCCTCGCCGCCTCGGCCAAGCATTTCGTCGCCGACGGCGGGACCGACGGCGGCCACGACCAGGGCAACGCCGTCGCCACCGAAGCGGAGATCCGCGCGCTCCATCTCGCCCCCTACTACGAGGCGATCGAGGCGGGCGTCTATACGATCATGGTCTCCTATAGTTCGATCAACGGAGCCAAGATGCACGGAAGTTCCTATTGGATCACCGACGTCTTGAAGGACGAGATGGGTTTCGACGGCTTCGTCATCTCCGACTACAACGCGATCCATCAGCTTTCCGGGACCTACTACGACCAGATCGTCGCCTCCGTGAACGCCGGCATCGACATGCTGATGGAGCCGTTCGACTGGAAGTCCGCGATCGAGAACATCATCCTCGCGGTCCAAAACGGGGACATCGCGATGGAACGCATCGACGATGCCGTCCGCCGCATCCTCACGATCAAGTACAAGATGGGTCTCTTCAGCGACGAATTCTATGACGAATCCACTTCCGATTACTACCGTCTCGGATACGACGACAACTTCTATACCGCCGAAAACCGCGGCGTCGCCCGCGAAGCGGTGCGCAAATCGCTCGTCCTTCTGAAGAACGAGAACGGCGCCCTGCCGCTCGATGACGACGCGGATGTCGCCATCATCGGCGAAGGCGCCGACAACATCGGCCTGCAATGCGGCGGCTGGACGATCGGCTGGCAGGGGGACCCCGCCAGAAGGTTGACGAAGGGCGTCACGATCCTGCAGGGCATCCGCACGCGCATCGCCGCCGGAAGCGGCGCCGTCTCGACGTCCGCGACGGGCGCCGACGTGCTCGTCGTCGTGCTGTCGGAAACGCCGTACGCCGAATACAACGGCGACAACGGCAATCCGACGTTGACCGGGGCGACCGCCCACGCGGGCAACGCCGCCCTCCTCGAGCAGGTGCTGATCGCCAAATCGGAGGGCAAGACCGTCATCGGCCTGCTCCTTTCGGGACGACCGCTCCTGCTTGGCAACTACCTGCAGTTCTTCGACGCTTTCGTCGCCTGCTGGCTGCCCGGCTCGGAGGCCGGGTCGGGCATCGCCGACGTTTTGTACGGCGACTACGACTTCACCGGGAGACTGCCGGTCACGTGGCCGCGCTTCGCCTCCGGCATCGGGATGAACGTCAACTCCGTGCCGTACGACGCTTCGCTCGTGCTTTTCCCGTTCGGATACGGGCTCGACTACAAGGAGGACTGACGATGGATATCGAAAAGACCATGAAGGAACTGACTCCCGCCGAGAAGGCGACGCTCCTCACCGGCAAGAAGAACTGGTGGATGAACGGCGTCCCGCGTCTCGGCATCCGCGATTTCATGGTCGGCGACGGCCCGCACGGGCTGCGCGCCTACAAGGATCCCCAGGAACGCGGCGGCTATCCCGAGACGCGGATGCCGGCGACGGCGTTTCCCTCCGCTTCGCTGATGTCCTCGACCTGGAACGTCGACCTCATCAGGCAAGTCGGGGAGGCGATCGGGGAAGAATGCAACCACTATCGGGTCGACGTGATCCTCGGTCCCGGCGTCGACGGCAAGCGCAGCCCGCTCGGCGGACGCAATTTCGAATATTACTCCGAGGACCCGGTCCTCACCGGCAAGATCGGCACGGCGTTCGTCCAGGGCGCCCAGTCGACCGGGATCGGCACCTCGGTCAAGCACTACCTGTTGAACGAACAGGAATCCTCGCGGCGCTTCGCCTCTTCCGAAGTCGACCTCAGGACGATCCGCGAACTGTACGCGAAACCGTTCGAGATGATCATCCGGGACGCCGACCCGCTCACCGTCATGGGCGCCTACAACAAGGTGAACGGCGTGTACGCCTGCCAGAGTCCCTTCGCCCTCAAGGAACTGCTCCGCGACGCCTTCGGCTACCGCGGCCTCGCGATCTCCGACTGGGGCGGCGTACAGGACAAGCGGGCTTCGGTCATGGCCGGGCTCGACGTCGAGATGCCCGAATCGGAATGGAAGGACGCGTTCATCCAGGACGTGGTGGACGGCAAGTATCCGATGGATGTGATCGACGCCGCCGTGCGCCGGATTCTCTCCGCTTACGACCGTCTGTTGCAGAACCCCAATCGCGGCAAGCCGACCGACTTCGAGCGTCACCACGAACTCGCCCGCAACGTCGCCAGAGAAGGGATCGTTCTGCTCAAGAATGATAGCGGAATCCTACCGCTCGCCCGCGACGCGCAGGTGCTGGTCCTCGGAACCTTCGCCGCCCATCCGCGGATGAACGGCGGCGGCAGCGCCGAACTGAAGCCGTATCGGCTCGAGAATCCGCTCGAGGCAATCCGCGCGGTCTGCCCCGCGGCGTATTTCGACGGTTATACGGCGTCCGAGGAGATCCTCCAAGCCGCCCGCAAGGCGAAGACCGTCGTGATCTTCACCGGCACGACCCCCGAATTGGAAAGCGAGGGGCATGACCGCGCCGACATGCGCCTGCCCGATGAGCAGTATGTCTTCATCGAGGCGATCGCAAGGGCGAATCCGCGTTCGATCGTCGTGAACGCCTCCGGGTCGGCGATCGAAACCGGCCGGATCACCGCATGCGTTCCCGCCCTCGTCCAATCCTGGTTCGGCGGTTCCGCGTGCGGCGTACCGATCGCGGACATCCTCTTCGGGCTCGTCAATCCGTCCGGCCGATTGTCGGAAACGTTCCCGATCCGGCTCGAGAATACGCCTGCCTACCCCGATTTTCCGGCCAAGCTAGGACCGGCCGTCTACCGCGAGGGCCTGTTCACCGGATATCGGTTCTACGACACCCACAAGATCCCGGTCGCCTTCCCGTTCGGGTTCGGGCTGTCCTACACGGAGTTTCGCTATTCCGGCCTGACACTTTCCAAACCGACCTTGAAGAACGGGGAGACGCTCATCGTCACGGTGACCGTGAAGAACGTCGGTCAAATCGCCGGCAAGGAAACCGTTCAGCTCTATCTCGCGCCGCGCGGATCGCGGCTGATCTCCCCGGAGAAGACGCTCAAGGCGTTCGCGAAGGTCTTCTTGCGGCCGGGCGAGGAGAAGCGAGTCGCGTTCACCCTCGGCGACGCCGACTTCGCCTCCTTCATCGTTCACCGGAACGCCTTCCTCGTGGAGAAGGGGGTCTATGGGATTCGCGTCGGTTCTTCCGTCTCCGATATCCGTCTTGAAGCCGACGTGGCCTTCGACTCGACCGACGAGACGCGGCCGCGGCTGTCGCTCAAGCATCCGGCGAACGAATGGCTCTCCGTCGAACCGGAACGTTCGCTTTTACGCGACGTGCTCAAGCGCGCCCACCGCGAGCTCCGCTGGTGGGAGTATGAGGATCCGGTCGAGCGGATCGTTGCGAGGATGGCCCGCGACGGCGTCCTGACGCCGGCCGAGCATGAGGAAACGATTCACACGCTCACGCGTTGAACGTATACGTTCGATCCCCTTTCACCCGAATGTGTAACCTATTACATAAAAACTATTGAAAACGCTTTACCCGTATGATAAAATAGACTCGAATTCAATCCAATCCAAAATCAACACAGGAGGAGACAATGAAAAAACTATTGACTTTCCTCATGGCGATCGTCCTCATCTTCGTCATGATCGGATGCGACACCATCACCACCGCCGCGACCACGAGCGGCGTCACGACGTCCAGGACGGTCACGACCGCCGGCGGCACGACGACGCAGGGCACGACGACGCAGGGCACGACGACGACCGCCGAACTCACCAACATCGAGTCGAATACCGGTCTGGATCGGAACGTCGAAGGCATCATCGACATCGTTCTCTGGTCCGGCGACGGCTCCACGCTGTACGACCTCGGCCATCAGGACTACACTCCCGACCAGCTGCTCGCGCAGAACAACGCCGCGGCCTACGCCGTCGCGAAAGCCTTCAACGCGATCTATCCGAACGTCATCATCAACGGCTACTTCAAATCCGGCGGACCGGACGCCTGGTCGCAGACGCTTGAGACGTACCGCGACGACGAAGGCCGCTTCCCGGCCGTGTGGGCCGCCCGCGACCTCCCCGGCGACGTCGCCAAGGGACTCGTCGCCGACATCTCGCGCTTCGAGGACGACCCGCTCTACCAGGTCGTGAACCCGAGCATCATGAACATGATGAACTATTACGGCTTCCAGGCCGGCCTGCCGCAGTACATCCTGCCGTGGGGCGTCTACGTCAACAAGTCGCTCGCCAGCGCCAACCTGATCGAAATGCCCGGCCCCGACTGGGACATCGACGAGTACACCGACTTCGTCTCGAACTACTCCAACAACCAGGAAAACCAGTATTACGGCGCGATGGACACGCCGCTCTCCTTCATCAACACCGGCGTCACCACGATCCAGGCATCCCTCGCCGAATATGATGGCGGAGCTTCGTTCATCGATTTGAACTCCAGCGAAGTCCGCTCGATGATCCACTACATCGGCGAATGGGTCACCGGCTCGTTCTGGGGCCAGTGGGACCAGGAAACGCTCGCGCTCGGCGAGAACGCCTCGACCGGACCGGTCCACACGCTCTACGCCAACACCGGCAGCTGGGACTACCACCTGTTCCGCCAGGGACGCCTGCTCACCTTCGACGGCCAGCCGTGGATGATGGGCGACTGCGCCGAAACGAACTCCAGCTGGTGGGCCGTCTGCAACATCAACGACTGGGACATCTATCCGCGTCCCGCCACCGACTATCAGGACACGACGATCGGACTCGTCCTTGACCCGATGGCCGTCTACAACTACTGCATCGACGACGGCGACATCTCCTGCACCGCCGAAGAAGAGCTCAAGATCCAGCTCGCCTACACGTTCGCCATCTTCTGGTGCGCCGACAGCCGTTCCTTCGCCGCCCGCGCCAACCAGCTGTTCTACGACTCGGGATCCGGCGGATATTCCTCCGCGCTCAACGACTCGATGCCGATCGTCACCGGCGATATGTTCGACGACCAGATGGAATACTGGTATACCCCCGTCAAACATCAGCGTTTCGGTGCCAAGAACCTCGACGACGAGTACTTGATGCCGGGCTTCCAGGAAGTCCTCAGACTCTACCGCATCGGCCAGTTCTGGGATGTCTCCGACAAGTCCTTCCCATGGTTCTATTCCTTCGAAGGAACCTCCCGCGATATCATGTACGAGTGGATCAACTACTGGAATCCGGAAATCAACGGCGGCTACACGAAATTCGACGCCGCGTTCGAAAGCTCGATCCTCTCGCTCCTCCCCGGCTGGAACACCGCCATCAACCAGCGGTTCGCCACCGCGTTCGACAACCTCGAGCTCGGCCTGATGATCTACTACGGCTATTCTCCGTCCGATTTCGAGTAAGGATCCAAAAGTCAAGGTGTGTTTATACACACCTTTTCTTTTTATCCAAGGGCGTTTGCTGTGGACATCGGTCTTCGGACTGTGATATAATAATGCCATATGATACGGTTTACATACGCCGGAAATCGTCCATTTTACGGCGTAACGGGAGGTTTCTCATGAAACTGAAGCGATTGCTCAAACCCCTGATCCTGATATTCGCGGGGATCGTTCTGTTCTCGCTCGTCTTCAACAATCCGTTCAAGCGGACGGATTATGACGCATGGAAAACCGAAATCACCGACGAGATGTATGAAGAAGCCCTCGCCGTCATCCAGGGATCGACGGAGTACATCACGCGCCGGGACTATGTCAGCTATCTGCAGGCCCGGTCGGTCCTCTATGGATTGACCGACGTTCCGGCGATCCTGTTCTCCACGGAAACCGACGAAGACCATGATTATCAGGGCGACGCCGCGATTGACCTCGAAGCCGAAGGAACCGCCACCTATCGCGTCGACGTCCCCGTCGCCGGCCTTTATCACGTCGTGGTCGACTATTACGTCGGCGGCGAAGTCTTGAACAACCTGACGCTCGCGCTGCGCGTGAACGGCGAACTGCCGTTCGACGATGCCGCGACGATCGACGTCCCGCTCGTCTGGACCGACTCCACCAAGGAGTTCTCGCTTGACACCTATGGCGACGAATCGCTGCCCGAACAGCTACGCGTGGTCGGCTGGCGTCCGCTTTCGCTTTACAACAACACCTATCCGACGACCGAACCGCTGCTCTTCGAATTCGCGGAAGGCGACAACGTGATCACGATCGAGAATGTGATGAACGGCGCGATTCTGCTCGGCGACCTCAAACTCGTCGCTCCCGTCGCCGCACCGTCCTACGAGGCATACGCTTCGCTTCACGCCGATGCGGACCGCCCCGCCGAAACCGTCGAGGTCGACGCGATTTCCTATGTCGAGAAGAACTCCTCATACGTCCGTCTCCATGCCTTCCAGTCGCCGTCGGTGGCCCCCTTCGATACCGTCGACAAGAAACTGAACGTCATCAACGGCAGCGCCTGGTACCGCTCGGGACAGGAAGTCACCTACGAATTCTCCGTCGCCGCGACCGGCAACTACCGGATCGCGCTCCACTACCTGAACGACAAGAACGAGTTTTCCGTCTTCCGCGCCATCGCGATCGACGGCGCGATCCCGTTCGAAGAACTCAAAAGCTATGAATTCGGCGTGACCGGCGCGGACGCGTGGGCGAACCTGACGCTCGGCGACGCGGACGGCTTCTACGATTTCTATCTGAGCGCCGGAACCCATACGATCTCCTTCCGGGCCGTCACCTCGCCCGTCGCCGACGAGCTGCGCGACATCCAGTTGCTCGTCGACCACATCAACGCCTTCGCCCTGAACATCCTGAAGATCACCGGCGCCAACATCGACATCGACCGCAAGTGGGAGTTCACCCAATACATCGAGGAGACGCCCGCGTATCTCGACGCCTACATCACGATCGTCAAGCACGACGTCGTGACGCTGGCGCCCTATTCCGCGGAGCTGGATACCTCCGCCACCCTCTCCTATCTGAAGAGCGCCGTCACCCTGCTCGAGGAGATCAACGAGGATCCCGACGTCATCCCGCTCTATCTCGGCACGCTCTACAGCGGCGTCGGTTCGGTCACCCAGATGCTCGGCGACTCGATCATGGCGATTTCCCGCCAGCCGCTCTATCTCGACTCCTTCTACGTCCATAACGACGCCGACCTCGACCGTGCGAACGCCAACGTCTTCGCCAAGTTCGGCAACGCCGTCCGCTCCTTCGCGGCATCCTTCACCGAAAAGAAATACGTCACCGAGGACGATCCGGAAGCCGTCAACGTCTGGGTCAACCGCTCGCTCATCTACGTCGACCTGATGCAGAAGATG
>CAIMSF010000147.1 GCA_903844055.1 uncultured bacterium | reverse complement strand
GCAGTCCGACCGGTCGAACCGGCCCGATCCCGCCGCGGCGCCGAAACTGATGGAATTCCTGTCGGTGCACCTGTTCGTCGTCGCCGCCGGCACGATCCACGCCTTCCTGCTCGCCTTCGACTGGTTCGGCACCCGCGGCGATTCCGGCTGGTGGCCGGAACTCGCGGTCCTCGCATTCCTCCTGATCGCGACGGCGAAATGGCTGTTGTCCCGCGTCGCGAAGCTTTGCGTCCGCCCGCTCTGGTACGAAAGCGTCGTCGATGGGCTGATTCTGGCGACCCTCTTCAGCAGCATCATCAAGGTCGCGATCCGCTGAACGCGCGATGCGTCTTCCCAATCGGCGGGTGCGGTGATATAATGGTCTTGAAAAACGCCCGCCGGCCGGCCGTCGGGCATTCTTTTTCGAAAGGGGCGACCGCATGAACAGCTATTTCCGAATCGACGTCAACCTGCTTGCGGCCCTGATGCTCGCCGTCATCCTGATCATCGCGTATGGGCGTCTCGACCGCCGCGACCGGCTCAATCGGGCGTTCCTCGTTACCACGCTGATCGTCATCCTGCAACTCGTCGTCGAAACCATGACCTGCGTGCTCAACGGCATGCCCGGCGCCTGGGTCCGGCCTTTCGCGCTGTTCTTGCACGTCGTCCTCTTCATCGCCGCGCCCGGGCTCACCTATTCGTGGTACCGCCTTTCCCGCCATGTGGGCGGAACGTTCAAGCCCCTGCCGAAGCCGACGGCGGCGCTGATGCTGGTGCCGTTCTGCGTCTCCGTCGTTTTCAGCGTCCTCTCGTGTTTCAACGGCGCCTACTTCGACATCGATTCCATGAACGTCTACGTCCGCGGCCCGTGGTTCGGGCTGTCGGCGGCGATGACGTATTTCTATCTGGTCGCGACGCTCTGGAAGATCGTCGTCGACCGCAAGCTGTACATGCGGGAGGACCTCGTCCTGATGACGACGGCGACGATCCTGCCGATCGTCGGCGGCCTCCTCCAGTCGCTGTTCTACGGCATCCTCCTGATGTGGAGCAGCGTCGCCTTCGCCCTGATCGTCGTCTTCATCTTCCTCGAACAGCGGTTCATCCGCGTCGACCGCCTCACCGGGGCGCGCACGCGGGATTCGTTCGAATACCATGTCAAGCGCCGCCTCAGGCATCCCGCGTCCTTCGGACTCGTCTATCTCGATCTCGACAGCCTCAAGGCGATCAACGACGGATACGGCCACGACGAAGGCGACTGCGCCTTGCGCGCGGTGGCGAACGCGGTCAAATCGGCGATCGGGGACGAGGACTATCTGGTCCGGCTGGGCGGCGACGAATTCCTCGCGTTCGTCGACGGCGTCGACCTCGACGCGCTCAAGCGGGTGGTCGGACGGGCGAAGGATCATCTCGAGGCATACAACGCGTCCGCCGGGAAACCGTACCGGATCGACGTGAGCGTCGGATACGACGTGAGAAGCGACCGCTATCCGGAGATCGAGGATTTCATCCGCCACGTCGACCACTTGATGTATCGGGACAAGCAAAACCGTCATGCGCCCGCCGATCCCGGCGCGCCGCGCTGACCAAGGAGGAAACCTATGTCGATGGAGATCCGCGCGCTCGGCCCCGCCGACGCGGAACGCTTCGTCGGGCTGTTCGACGCGATGGCGTTCGAGCACGCCCGCGAATGGAAGACCTGCTATTGCCGCTATTATCAGACCGCGTGCGATTTCGACGCCTGGATCAAGCGCACCGGCGCCGAGAACCGCGCGGACGCGCTGGACGCGATCCGGACGGGGAAGATGCACGGCTACGTCGCGATCGAGGACGACCGCTGCGTCGGCTGGGTGAACGCCGGGAACGCGCTCGATTACGTGAGGCTTCACGACGATCTCAAGGGGTACGTCGGAGCCGCCAGGATCGGCCTGACGATCTGTTTCGTGATCGAACCGGAGCATCGGAACCAGGGATTGGCCCGACGACTGCTCTCCGCCGCGATCGATGGGTTCCGGGCTCAGGGGTACGACGCCGCGATCGCCCTCCCCGTCGACCGCCCGATGGCGGACGAACGCCGTTACCGCGGCACGATGAACATGTACCGCGAGGCGGGATACGTCGAATCCGAACGCCACGATCCCGTCGTCGTGATGCGGCTGGATCTCAAATGAGGAGAACGAACGCCATGAACGACACCCTTCGAGTTCGCAAGCGGAAGACGATCGCCCTGATCGCCGCGCTCTATCTTTTCGCCTTCGCCGCCGGCGGCGCCCTGTTCTTCATGGTTCCCGGCGACCTCGTCCTCCGCGCGTTTCTGGCCGACGTCGGGATGACCTTGATCGTCTGGGTCGCTTCGCTGTTCGTGAAGAACGCGAGCGTCTACGATCCCTATTGGAGCGTCGTCCCGCCGTTTTTGTTGCTGCTTGCCGTGATCGACGCCGGCGCCGTCCACGCGACGATGACGATGCTCTTTCTCGCGGTCCTGATCTGGGCCGTCCGCCTGACCGGCAACTGGGCGTCCTTGTGGACCGATTTCTCCGAACAGGACTGGCGCTACGACATGTTTCAACGGAAGGCGCCGCGACTGTGGCCGCTCGTCAGTTTCTTCGGGATCATGTTCTTCCCGACCCTGATCGTCTTCGCGCAGCTCATCGTCCCGCTGCGGATGGCCTTGGCCACCTCGGGCGGCGCCTGGGCGTACCTCGGCGCCTCGATCATCCTCTTCGGCGTCTTCCTGCAGTGGCTCTCCGACCGCCAGATGGCGGCCTTCCGGCTCCGCAACCGCGGCCGCAAGGCATGCATCGAGGAAGGCCTCTGGCGCTATTCCCGTCATCCCAATTATTTCGGCGAGATCACCGTCTGGTGGGGCGTCTACGTCGCCTCGATCGGCTTCGCCGGTCCGATCGGCTTCCATCTGCTCGCGCCGATCGCGATGACCTGCATGTTCCTCTTCATCTCGATCCCGATGATGGAGAGGAAGATCCTCGCGACCCGCCCCGCCTACGCCGACTATCAGAAGCGCGTCTCGATCCTGTTGCCGTTCTTCCGCCGCGGGGAAGACGAACCGCTCCCCCAGAAAACAGAAATGTGAGACGCCGGCGCGCAGCCGGCGTTTTTTTCCGCTTGCGTTTCGTTCCCCGCGGTGATATGATGGTATGCGGATCATTTGATGTTCAAACCATATCCGGAGGTTCCCATGAAGCGCGCAAACGGTCTCATCGTTCTTTTGGTCGTCCTCGTCTCGTTCTGTCTTTCCACGTTCGTCCTCTACACCCCGATCCCGGAGCATCTCGAAACGGGCTTCTCGGCCGTCGCGGCGGCGGGCCACATCGCCGAAATCGCGCGTGAACCGCACTCCGTCTTCGATCGCGCGGCGCATGAGACGGTCCGCCAATATCTGATCGAGCAGTTCGAAGGATACATCGGCGTGGGGAGCGTGACCGAGATGGACTACGCCGCCGCCGACGTCGATCCGGGGATCGACTATGATGTCCAGAACCTGCTCGCGGTAATCCCCGGGGATTCGCCGAAGGGGATCCTGATCGTCGCCCACTACGATTCGCGCGGCCACATCGGCCGCTACGGCGAACTCGGCCACTCCTACGGCGCGGCCGACGACGGTTACGGAATCGCCGTCCTGCTTGAGATCGCCCGCCTGTACGGCGAGCGCGACCTGGCCAACACGATCTACCTGCTCGCAACCGACGCGGAGGAGACCGGCCTGTACGGCGCCCGCATGGCCGCCCAGGAAGACTTCATGGACGACGTCGAATTCGTCATCAACATCGAGGCGCGCGGGGTCGACGGCGCGGCGTACATGTTCGAGACGAGCGGCGACAACGCCGCCGTCATCGATTTCTACCGCAACGCCGAACTGCCGGTCTCGTACTCGATCGCGACCGCCGTCTACGCCGTGATGCCCAACATGACCGATTTCACCGAGTTCACGGCGATCGGCCTGACCGGCGTGAACTTCGCCGTCCTCAAGGGCCTCTACTATTACCATACTCCCAACGACGAGTACATCCACATCGACCTGTCCTCGATCCAGCATTACGGCGCGCAGATCGTCCCGCTCGTCGAGGAGTTCGTCACGGATCCGGCCTACGTCGCCGCCGGGGCGCTCGACAGCGATCAGGACGCGGTGTTCTTCACGATCTTCCCGAACTGGTTCGTCAGCTACACCGAGACCGCCGGACTCGTCATGACCGTCGTTTGCTTCGCGCTGTTGGCCCTGTTCGTCGCCCTGCAGGCGCGGAAGAAGGAACTGAAGCCGCTCCTGGTGCTGAAATCCGCCGGACTCGTCCTCGCCGTCGTCGCCCTCGCCGCCCTCGCCGGCCTTCTCATCGGATCCGTCTTCGCCTTCTTCGGAAAGGTCCCCTATTCGCTCACCTACACCCGCATGGAGGGGACCGACCTGCCGACGTTCGTGATCCTGGCGGGATGCGTCTTCGACCTCTACCTGCTGCTCAAGCTGTTCGTCCGCCGGGAACAAAACGTCGCCATGATGCTCGGCGGAATCCTCGTGAACCTCGTCCTCGCGCTCTTGACCGGAATCGTCCTTTCGGGCGCCTCCTTCCTGTTCTTCGTCCCGGCCGCCGTCGGATTGGTCTCGCTCTACGTCCACGCCTTCGTCAAGAACCGCGTCGTCCGCCATGTCGCCCTCGGCCAGAACATCCTCTGGAACATGCTCCTGATCGTCCCGCTGCTCTATTCGCTCTATCTCGCGCTCACCGTCGGCGGCCTGCCCGCCCTGCTCGTCATCCTCGTGATCGACGCCTCGGTGTGGCTGCCCGCGACCCGCATCCTGGTCACCGCGGACTGAAGCGAATCAAAAAAATCCTGATTCCGACATGTCGGTTTCAGGATTTTTTTAGTGTCCAAGCACGAGGGCAATCGCCTCGCGGAGCCGCTTCGGCGTCGCGCCGATGGCTTCGGAAAGCGGCATGGAGGCGTCGAACAGGGCGACCGCCCGGGTCAGTCCCGGAGGATAGTCGGGCTTATCGAGGCCTTCGATCCGGCCTGCGAAGGCGACGCAGGGCACCCCATGCGCATGGGCGCGCCGGGCGATGCCTGAGACGGCCTTCCCGCCGAGGCTTTGCCGGTCGAGCCGGCCTTCGCCGGTGAAGACGAACGAAGCGGTACGGACGGCCTCATCGAATCCGAGCATATCGAGCACGGTGTCGATCCCGCGCTCGATTTCCGCGTTCAGGAACAGACGGAGGGCGACGGTACTGCCGCCCGCGGCGCCGGCGCCGGGGAACTCGGCGTCGAATTTGGATTGCCTATTTAGGAATGCGGCGTAGGACTTGAGCTGGTTGTCAAGCATCTCGACCATCGCGTCGTTCGCGCCCTTCTGGCGGGCGAAGACCCGCGCGGCGCCCGAAGGGCCGGAAAGCGGGTTCGTGACGTCGCAGGCGATCCGGATCGGCATGTTCGAAAGCGACTCGGGAAGCCCGGAACGGTCGATTGAGGCGATCTTGTCGAGGGTCGCGCCGACGGGCAGGAACGGAACGCCGTCACGATCGAGGAACTTTACGCCGAGGGCGGACGCAAGGCCGCAGCCGGCGTCGTTCGTGGCGCTGCCGCCGAGGCCGACGATGATCTCCCGCGCGCCGTGTTCGGCCGCGTGGAGGATCAGGGTCCCGACGCCATGAGTCGTCGCCGTCGACGGGTCGGGATCCTCTCCGGCAAGATGGAGACCCGCCGCGAGGGCGAGTTCGACGACCGCGGTGTCATCGGGCAACCGGGCGTAATGGGTTTGGATGGATCGGCCGCGCGGGTCGAGCGCCAGGACGGGGACCTTGACGCCGCCGAAGCGCGACAGGAAACAGTCGGCGAACCCTTCGCCGCCGTCGGAAACAGGAAGCGAGACGACCTCGATCGTCGGGTCGACGTCGTGGATCGCGCGCTCCATCAGGAGGGCGACCGCGGACGCGGGATAGGATCCCTTGAACGACGCCGGCGCGACGACGATCCTCATCGGCCCTCCTGCCGCTCCTTCAGGGTCGGCGCGGAGGCGTTGTGGCCGAGGGTGATCGTCTTGCGGACCCAGAGCGGCGACAATCCGGCCGGATTCTCGGCGATCCGGTCGATCGCCTCGCGGAACGACTCGACGAACGCCTGTTCACGGTCCGAGCAGGCTTTCTGATATGCCTTGTATTCGGCCTTGGTCGCCTGCTTCGCGAAAAGACGGTCGTCGCCCTCGAGGAACGAGCGTTGGATGCCGGTGAGCTCTCCGCGGTAGTCCGCGAGGCCGACGAGGCCGGCGTAGACGGCGCGGACCATATACTCGCGGTCGAGCCAGTAGCCGAGCGATTCGTCCGGTTTCGCGAAGACGGGCGGAACCAGGACGCCGAAATAGGTCGGTTTGTATAGCGAAAGGCACGGCGTCGAACAACCCGTGGTCCAAGTGGTGGAATGGTTTCCCCGGACGACATGGACGATGCTTCCGGTGGT
>CAIMSF010000146.1 GCA_903844055.1 uncultured bacterium | reverse complement strand
CCTCAGGGACGTCCGCCGGTTCGCGGATGACGGTCGAACGGATGCCGGCGTTCCGGCAGGCGTTCTCCTTGCCCTTCACATAGGTCTGGCTCGCCGGATCGTCGCCCACGAGGATGACCGCAAGATGGGGGACGACGCCGGTTTCGCGGCGGATGACCTCGACGTCTTGCTTCACCGTTTCGCGGATCGCGAGCCCGAGGGCCTTGCCGTCGAGAAGCACCGCCATCAGCGGATCCTCTCGTCGACGTAGCAGTCGAGGATGTCCGCGAAATAGACGGTGTGGTTGGCTTTGTTGGCGGGATTCGTATAGAAGCGGTCCTTGATCGCCTGGGGCACGTCGTTTTGATTCAGGGTTTGCTTGTACAGCACTTTGCATTCATAATGCAGATCGCATTCGCCGATGATCGGCGCGCCGACCTTGCGTCCGGGAACGGCGGTCAGGTGGCAGGCGGCGAACTTGTCGACGTCGCGGCCGGAGCGCGTGCCGCAGAACTTGATCGCTTCTTCCAGTCCGTCCCTGAGCGGGACGCTCACGGTGAACTCGCCGCTTTGTTCGACGAGCGCGTAGGTGGCACGGATGTCGCGGATGAAGACGACCATCA
The DNA here is from genome assembly GCA_903844055.1 of uncultured bacterium. Classification (GTDB taxonomy): domain Bacteria; phylum Bacillota_I; class Bacilli_A; order Izemoplasmatales; family Hujiaoplasmataceae; genus UBA12489. The sequence continues at coordinate 52,296 of CAIMSF010000146.1, read as the reverse complement.
TCGGACGGTTCCAGATCATGAGCGGTCCGCCCCAGCCGATGATCATGGTGTTGCTTCGCCCATCCGCGGAAGCGGTGAGGAAGACGCCCGGTTTCATCCGTTCGAGTGCGGCACCGGCGTATTCGAATGGAGAGACGTTGGTATACATATCGGTCCACCTGCCTTCACAGTAATTATATCATAATCGCCCGCATGTGAAAAAGGAATTCCGGAAACGGATCGGACGGCGGACCGGGACTTTTTTGGGAATTTCGGCAATGCGAATTCCATCGCGGACAAATTGTGATACAATGATATAAAGTATTCGTTGGAGGGGGTGAAACCATGAGAATCGGCATCGTCGGACTCGGTTTGATGGGCGGCAGCATCGCCGCCGCGTTGAAGCCGCGCCACCGCGTCACCGCCTACGACATCGATCCCGCCGCGGTTTCGCTCGCCCTCTCAAAAGGCTTCATCGACGCCGGCGCGAAGACCCCCGAAGAACTCTTCGGTGCGGCCGACGTAATTTATCTTTGCCTCTATCCCCGGGCGGTCGACGCGTTCTTCGAACGGCATGTCGACCAACTCCGTCCCGGTACGATCTGCGTCGACATCGCCGGCGTCAAGGCGGCGATCGTGGACGGCATCCGCGCCCATCTACGCAAGGACATCCAGTTCGTCTTCTCGCACCCGGTCGCCGGGCGCGAAAAGGTCGGCGTCGCCTTCGCCGACCCGGCCATCTTCAAGGGAGCGAACTACATCGTCGTCCCCACTCCCGAGAATACCCCGGAAGCGCTCGAGACGGTTCGTTCGCTCGCCCGTGAGATGGGCTTCGGAAACGTCACCGACCTCTCGGCGGATGAACATGACGCGATCATCGCCTATACCTCGCAGCTCACCCACGTGATCTCGCTCTCGATCGTCGACAGCGACGACGGCAAGTTCGACACCGGCCGCTTCATCGGCGACTCGTACCGCGATTTGACCCGCATCGCGATGATCAATGCCCCGCTCTGGAGCGAACTGTTTTTGGAAAACAAGGAAAACCTGCTTGCCCGCATCGACGCGTTCCGGTCTTCCCTCGACGCCTTCGAGGCGATGCTCAAAAACGACGACCTCGACGGTCTGAACCAAAAAATGACGGAAGCGAAGCGACGCCGGTCGCTTCTTGAAAAGGGGAAATGACATGAATGTACTGATTACGCCCGGTCCGCTTTCCGGCACCGTCGCCGTTCCTCCCTCGAAAAGCCAGATGCACCGGGCGATCATCGCCGCTTCGCTCGCCAAGGGAAAGAGCGTGATCCATAACGCCGCGGTCAACGACGACATCGCCGCCACGATCGCCGCGATGGAGAAGATCGGCGTCAAGATCATCAACAACGGAACGCAGCTGATCGTGAACGGCGTATCGCGCGTGGTCGTGAGCGACGACAACTTCATCGACTGCAACGAGTCCGGATCGACGCTTCGCTTCATCCTCCCGATCCTGGCGCTTTCGCGCGAAAAAGTCATCTATTCCGGCAAGCCGAGCCTGATGAAGCGGCCGATGTCGACCTACGACGAGATCTGCCGGCAGCACGGCCTCGTCTATCAGCAGAACGACAAGTCGATCATGGTGAGCGGCACCCTGACACCCGGCGTCTACCAGGTTCCCGGATCCGTCAGCAGCCAGTTCATCTCCGGATTGCTCTTCGCCCTGCCGCTCCTCAAGGGCGATTCCGAAATCCATATCGGCGAACCGCTCGAATCGAAGGGCTACGTCGACATGACGGTCGACATCCTCCGCCGGTTCGGGATCGCGATCGAAGAAAAAAACGGCGTCTATTTTGTCCGCGGCAACCAAACCTATGTCGCCGCCAACCTGACGATCGAAGGCGATCATTCGCAGATGGCCTTCTTCGCCGCCGCCGGGGTCCTTTCGGGCGACGTGTTGTGCAAGAACATCTCGGTCGCCTCTTTGCAGCCGGACCGCCGCATCCTCGACGTCATCGCCGCGATGAACGGTACGATCGTGACGCGCGAGGATGGCATCCTGTTCCGTAAATCGGATTTGCGGGGATGCGTCGTCGATGTGTCGCAGTGTCCCGACATCGGGCCGATCATCGCCGTCCTGGGCGCCGGCGCGAAGGGCATCACGACGATCGAGAACGCCGCCCGCCTCAAATACAAGGAATCGAACCGGCTTCAGACGACGACCGACATCCTGCGCGCGTTCGGCGTCGCCGTCGAGATGACCGAAACGTCGCTCGTGATCCACGGCCGTCCCACGTTCGAAGGCGGTCTCATCGATCCGGCACCGGACCACCGCATCGTGATGTCGGCCGCGATCGCCGCGACCCGCGCGGTGAAACCCGTGCTGATCAAGCACGCCGAGGCCGTCAACAAATCCTATCCCAATTTCTTCAACGACTACAAGAGCGTCGGCGGAATCTACACCGCCATGGAGGAATGACATGCGGCAATTGCGCGTCAAGGCATCGGCGAGAACCTACGACGTCATGATCGAGTCCGGCCTGCTCGGCCGGCTCTCCGCCCATCTCGATCCCGAGTTGTTCTACGTCGTCATCGCGGACGACCACATTCCTTCCGCCTACATCGAGAAAGTCACCGCGGTCTGTCCCAACCACATCGTGATCCGCTTTCCGCAGGGCGAGGCGAGCAAGTCGCTTGCGGAACTCGGACGGATCATCGACATCATGACCGACCAGTGCGTCCGCAAGGACTCCTGCGTGATCGCGGTCGGCGGCGGCGTGACCGGCGACCTCGCCGGCTTCGCGGCGGCGGTCTATCTCCGCGGCATCCCCTACATCCAGATTCCGACCACCCTGCTCGCCCAGATCGACTCGAGCGTCGGCGGGAAGGTCGCGATCGACACCGCGAAGGCCAAGAATGCGATCGGCGCGATCCATCCGCCGGTCAAGGTCCTGATCGACCCGGATACCCTCAAGACCCTCGACAAACGTCAGATTTCCGCCGGCATGGCGGAGATGATCAAGTACGGGATGATCGCCGACAAGGACTTCTTCCAGAAGATCAAGACGGAAGACGTGGCGTCCGACTGGGAATACTACATCTACAAGTCGCTCGAAATCAAGCGGCGCTTCGTCGAAGCCGACGAATTCGACGACGGCGTCCGCCGTTCCCTCAACTTCGGCCACACCTTCGGCCATGCGATCGAAGCCTACTACGACTACAAGAAATACCTGCACGGCGAAGCCATCGCGATCGGCATGGTGATGATCGTCTCCCGTCCCGAAGTCCGCCGGGAACTCGTCGAATGCCTGCGCCGCTACGACCTGCCGACGTATGACCCCGTCGACGTCGAGAACCTGAAACTGTATGTGAACCGCGACAAGAAATACCGCCGCGACCTGCTCTCGATCGTCGACGTCCTCGACATCGGCTCGTCGGTCATCGTCAAGTCGCAGTTCAAGCTTTGAAGGCGGAGTGATATCTTGAACACTTTCGGCAAAAACATCAAGATCACGATGTGGGGAACGTCCCATGGTCCGGAAATCGGGATCGCGGTCGACGGCCTCCCCGCCGGCATCGCAATCGATGAGACATTGATCAAGGCCGGCCTCGCGAAGCGCCGGCCGCAGTCGACGCTCTCGACGCCGCGGAGCGAGCCGGACGCCTATGAGATCGTCTCGGGCCTGCGAAACGGAGTCACCGACGGCACGCCGGTGCGCTTCGTGATCAAGAACACCGACGTCCGTTCGGGCGACTACGATCCGCTCAGGCATGTCCCGCGCCCCGGTCACGCCGACTATCCCGCCTACATCAAATCACACGGCACGGAAGACCTCCGCGGCGGCGGTATCCATTCCGGCCGCATCACCAGCCTCTTCATGATCGCCGGCGCCCTGGCCAAGCAGATCCTCGTCCCGAAGGGCATCCGCGTCGGTTCCCACATCCTGTCCGTCAAAGATGCGCAGGATGTCGGCTTCGATCCCGTCAAGGTCGGCCCGGCGCTCCTCGAGGCGCTCGATGGCAACCTCTTCCCCGTCCTCGACCCGGCGATCGAACCGGTCATGAAAGACCTCATCGCCGCGGCGCGCGACGCCCACGATTCCGTCGGCGGCGTCGTCGAGACGGCGATCACCGGTCTTCCCGTCGGACTCGGCGAACCGCTGTTCTGGTCGCTGGAAAGCCAGTTGTCCGCCGTCCTGTTCTCCGTTCCGGCGGTGAAGGGCGTCGAATTCGGCGACGGCTTCGACATCGCCCGGCTCGCCGGATCCGAAGCGAAGGACGAATACGCCTACACGCCGGAAGGCGTCGTGACAACCCTCGCCAACCACAACGGCGGGATCGTCGGCGGGATGGCGACGGGGATGCCCGTGATCCTGCGGGCGGCCGTCAAGCCGACCGCCTCGATCGGTCTTCCGCAACGCTCGGTGCGCCTCGACACCCAGGCGAATACGATCCTCGAGATCATCGGCCGCCACGATCCGGCGATCGTCAACCGCGCCGTCCACGTCATCAACGCGGCGGTCTATTACGCACTCCTCGACATGCTCGCGGAAGGGAAACCGGAGAGCTGGTTCCGATGAAGACCTTCGGGTTGCTCGGCAAGCGGTTGTCCCACAGTTTCTCCCCCGCCGTCCATGCGGCGTTCGGCGATCCCGATTACCGCATCTTTGAAACGGACGACCCGGTCGCCTTCCTCGAGTACGAGGAGTTCGACGGCCTCAACGTGACGATTCCCTACAAGGAAACGCTGTTTTCCGCGATGGACGTCACCGACGACGTCGCGACCCGCACCGGCGCGGTCAATACGATCGTCCGCCGCAACGGCAGGCTGTATGGTTACAACACCGACTACGACGGCATCGCGAAGACGTTTGCCCGCCACGGCATCGATCCATCCGGCAAGACGGCCGCGGTCATCGGCAACGGCGGCGCCGCGAAGACGGTCGTGCAGTTCTTGAGGGATTGCGGCGCCGTGCGCGTCGACGTGTTCTGCCGCACGCCCAGGCATCCGGATGAACGGCCGCTCGACGAAGCCGGCGGACCTCAGGCGATCCTCGTGAACGCGACGCCGGTCGGGATGCATCCGGACGACGACGGAACCCCGGTCGACCTCGCCCTCTTCCCGGATCTGGAATTCGTCTTCGACCTCGTCTACAACCCGCTCCGCACCAATCTCATCCTCGCCGCGATCGACCGCGGCGTCGCGGCCGCCTCCGGCCTCTACATGCTCGTGATGCAGGCGCGCAGGGCGCGTGAACTGTTCACGGACGGCCTGATCTCAGATGCCCGCGCGGAGGCCGTCTACCGCGACCTGGCGGTCCGGCAGGCGAACGTCGTCTTGATCGGCATGCCCCTGTCGGGCAAGTCGATGTACGCCGGCCGCTTGGCGTCCGTTTTCGAAAAGACGCCGTTCGACACCGACAAGGCGATCGAGATTCGCGAAGCGACATCGATCCCGGACCTCTTCGCCCAACGCGGCGAATCGGCTTTCCGGGCGCTCGAGGAAACGATCGTCGAGGGCATCGCCACCGCGCGCGGCCTCATCATTTCGACCGGCGGCGGGATGATCAAGAACCCGACGGCGATGAGCCGGCTGCGCAGGAACGGCGTCGTCGTCTTCCTCGATAAAGACTATCGCAAGATCATGGCCTCCGACATCCGGAACCGGCCGCTGATCCAGTCGCCGGCGGACGTCGAACGGCTCGCCCTCGAGCGGCATCCGATCTACGAACGATACGCCGACGTCAAGGTGGAGATCACCGGTCGGCACGAAGAAACCACCAAGGAAATCGAGGCGAAGATCCATGCGTATTTTGATCATGAACGGCCCTAACCTGAACATGCTCGGCGTTCGCGAACCGGCGATCTACGGAAAGCGAAGCTATCGCGATCTCGTCCGCGAGATCCGCCGGCACGCGAAGACGGCCGGCGTCGCGGTCGCCTTCTTCCAATCCAACCACGAAGGGGCGCTGATCGATGCGATCCAGCGCCGCTACCGCCGTTTCGACGGCATCGTCATCAATCCCGGCGCGCTCACGCATTATTCGTATGCGCTGCGCGACTGCATCAAGGCCGTCGGGCTGCCGACGGTGGAAGTCCACCTGTCCGACATCGACGCCCGGGAAGCGTTCCGGAAACTGTCCGTCACGGCGGATGTCTGCGTCAAACAAATCTGCGGGAAGGGGTTCGCCGGATATCTCGAGGCCGTCGACGAACTCAAGAAAGGGAATGATCTGCCATGATCGTCAAATTCAAGGAAAGTACCGGAAGAAACGAGATCGAGGTCCTCAGAAAGCATCTGACCGACCTCGGCTTCACGATCCACGAGAGCGTCGGCCAGACCTATACGATCTTCGGCATCGTCGGCGACACGTCGAAGTTCGACATGAACTCGCTTTACGCGTTCCCTTCGGTGGACACCGTCCTGCGGGTCCAGGAGCCGTTCAAGAAGGTCAACCGCAAGTTCAAGCTGACCGATACGATCGTCGACGTCTCCGGCGTGCCGATCGGCGGGAAAAACGTCGTCATGATCGCCGGACCGTGCGCCGTCGAAAGCCGCGAGCAGGTCGACCTCACGACCAGCCTCGTCCAGGCGGCGGGCGCGAAGATCCTGCGGGCCGGCGCCTACAAGCCGCGCACCAGCCCGTATTCGTTCCAGGGACTCGGCCCCGAAGGCCTCGGCATCCTCAGGGAAGCCCGCGCCAAATACGGCATCCCGGTCGTCAGCGAGCTGATGAGCATCGAAGACCTCCCGCTCTTCCTCGATTCCGTCGACATGATCCAGGTCGGGGCCCGGAACATGCAGAACTTCTCGCTGCTCAAGGAACTGGGCAAGATCGACAAGCCGATCCTGTTGAAGCGCGGCCTCGCCAACACGATCGAAGAGTGGCTCATGTCGGCCGAATACATCCTCGCCGGCGGAAACGATCGCGTCATCCTGTGCGAACGCGGGATCCGCACCTTCGAGACCGCCACCCGCAACACGCTGGACATCAGCGCCGTCCCGGTCCTCAAGAAACTGACCCATCTGCCGGTCATCATCGACCCTTCGCACGCCAGCGGACGCTGGGAATACATCGAATCGCTTTCCAAAGCGGCCATCGCCGCGGGGGCCGACGGGCTCATCGTCGAAGTGCATCCGGAGCCGGAATGCGCGCTTTCGGACGGGCAGCAGTCGCTCAAGCCGGAACGTTTCGCCGACCTCGTGGTCAAGTGCCGGCGGATCGCGGAAGCCGTCGACCGGATCCTGGAATAGTCGCCAATCGTCATCCTTGCGCCGAGAAAATCGACGAAAGGCTTAACAACACGGGATGCATCGTGTTATAATCACAACCGAAGGGAGTGATACAATGAAAGAATACATCCGCATCATCGATGGTCTGCCGCTGATTCTGAAAATCATCCTCGCCTTGCCGGGACTCGACAATGTCGTCTACGGCATCTATCGCATCGCCAAGGGAAGGGTCATCGTCGGTATCCTTTGGATCCTCTTCATCGGCTGGGTCGGCGCATTGATCGACCTTTTCACGATCGCCACTTCGAATAAAGTGACCTTCCTCGCTTAAGCATGAAAGAAAAAAAGGAGTCCGAAATGGACTCCTTTTTGTATGGTTAATGGCTATATTTGGCCATTATACATTCTTTTTTATCGCGGCCACCAGACGCGGGATGTCATCGAGATTGACGCTTGACAGGGCGATCCGGATGAGACCCGGCATCGCGATGACGTAGACTCCGTCCGCTACGAGGTCCTCGAAGATGCGGCAGTTCTTGGTTTCGACGCCGATGAAGAACCCGCCACCATAAGGAAGGTACTTGAGTCCTTCGCGGTCGGCGCAGTTTTGAAACAGGGCGATGCGTTTCTCGAGGATGAGCCGTGCGTCGGCGAGTTCGGCCTTGAATCCGGCTTTCAGTTCGGGTGAGGCGAAGATCTTGCCGATGACGGACATCGCCGGACGGCTGACCGAAGAGAACCTGGCGCGCACGCTGTAGTCGCCGACGCGCTTGAAATCGTCCATGACCTGTTTCGACTTGGAGAGCCCGATCTGGGCCCCGATGCGGAATCCATACATCGAGAATGTCTTCGATCCGCTGAATGCGACGACCGCCAGGATCCGGGGGTCGAGGTCGAGATAGGCGGCGAAAATATCGCGCGACTGGTCTTCCGGTTTCATTTGGAAATCGATATAGGCGATGTCGTGGAGCAGGATCACGGGGATATCCTTGGCGGCGATCTCGTTCAGCACGGCGATCATCTTCCGCCATTGATCGGTCGAAAGGCAAAGCCCGGTCGGGTTGTTGCAAGGATCGTTCATCAGGAAGAACAATCGGCCCTGACGGGCGGCGAGTTCCTTCGCCTTGCGTTCGAATTCGTCGAGGTTGAAGCGGTACTCGTCGTCGTACATGCGGAAGGTTTCCACGCCGAGGTTCGCTTCTTCGGCGATGTTTTCATAAGGAGTCCAGTAATAGTTCGGAATCAGGACCTTTTGTCCGAAATCGTTGAAATTGTAGATCGTATTGCTCAATGCGCCGGAGCCGCCTGTGGTCGGAATGACGTTCACATGGAACGATTTCAAGATGCTTTCCTTGTGTTTTCCGAAGACCCAGTCGATCACGCCGTCAGAGTAGTTTTTCGACCCGTTGACCGGTGCGTATACGTACATTTCTTGGTCTGTCAATTCTTTTAACAGTCGATCGACGGCCAGATAGCGCAGTAGCGACCCATTCTCTTTGTTGAGCTGACCGACCGTCGCGTCGATCACCATCGGGTTCTGGATTCTTGCGTTTTTGGCATCCTGAGATGTTTTCAGGATGTTCGATTCCATGTGTTTGGTCAGCGCGTGATTACCTACGATGTGACTCGACATGTCGTTCCTCCTCGTCGTCTGAATCATTGAACACTTGTTTCAAGGTGACGGTCTGGGTCCGGTCGGGACCGACCGAGAACATCACGATCGGCACTCCCGTCAGACGTTCGATCGCCTTGAGATACCCCTGGGCGTTGATCGGCAAATCGATGAATCGGCCGACGCGGGAGATGTCTTCGGTCCATCCGGGGTAGGATTCGTAGACCGGGATCGCGGCGGAGAACTCGCGGTAGTTGCCGGGGATGTGATCGACCCGCTTGCCGTCGATCAGGTAGTGCGTGCAGATGTTGAGGGTGGGGATGCCGCTCAGGACGTCGAGCAGCATGATCGCCAGTCCGGTCACGCCCGAGACGCGGCGCGAATGCTTGAGGACGACGGCGTCGAGCCAGCCGATGCGGCGGGCGCGGCCGGTCGTCGTGCCGTACTCGTGACCGACTTCGCGGATCCGCCGGGACGTATCGTCTTCGAACTCGGTCGGGAACGCCCCGCCGCCGACACGGGTCGTATAGGCCTTCGTGACGCCGACGACGTCGGTGATCGCCATCGGGGCGATCCCGCAGTTGAGCGGGACGGAAGCCGCGGTGGGCGAGCTGCTGGTGACGTAGGGATAGGTTCCGTGGTCGAGGCAGAGCATGATGCCCTGGGCGCCTTCGAACAGGATCTTGCGGCCGGCCTCGATCGCGTCGTTGAGGTAGACGGAAGTATCGGCGATGAAGGGACGCATGCGCGCTCCGAAGGCCAGATAGTCCTTCACGAGCATATCGGCGTCGAACGGCTCCTTGTTCAACAGCTTCAGGAGCGGATTGGTGATGGCGAGGTTGGCGGCGATGCGATCGCTCAGGACGACGGGGTCCAAAAGGTCCCCGACGCGGACGCCGATGCGCGCGGCCTTGTCTGTGTAGGCCGGGCCGATGCCCTTCTTGGTGGTGCCGACGGCCGCGTCGCCCTTCAGGGTTTCGAACGCGCCGTCCAGGATGAGATGGTATGGCATGACGACGTGCGCGCGGTCGGAGATCATCAGTTTGAAGTCCTTCACGCCGCGGGCGGCGAGCTGGTCGATCTCCTTGAAGAGCGAGACGGGATCGATGACCATGCCGTTGGCCATGACGTTTTGGATGTTCGGATTGAAGATTCCGGATGGGATCAGGTGGAGCGCGAAGCGTTCGCCGCCGACGGTGATGCTGTGTCCGGCGTTGTTGCCGCCCTGGCTGCGGACGACGACCTCCGCCTTCCCGGCGAGATAATCGGTGATTTTCCCTTTGCCCTCGTCACCCCATTGGGTGCCGACGACGACGACACGTTTCCCCATCTTCGATTCCTCCCGGAAGCCAATAGTATTATATCATGCGGTCCGCCGATTGCACCCTGCGGGCGGGTGAAAAGAAACGACCTCCGTTTTCACGGACGGTCGTCGATTGGGTTTATTTTTGGGGGTTCGCTTCGGCGATGGCGCGGGCGATGCGGACTCCGTTGGCGCCGGCTTGCGCGAGGCCGCGGGTGATTCCCGCCCCGTCTCCGCCGACATAAAGGCCCTTGACGCGCGTTTCGAAACGATCGTCGACTTCGGGACGGGCGGAATAGAACTTCGCCTCAACGCCGTAGAAGAGCGTATGCTCGGAGGCGATTCCCGGCGTCACGTGGTCGAGCGCCTCGACCATCTCGATGATCGACATCATCGTTTTGTAAGGCAACACCAGCCCGAGGTCGCCGGGGACGGCCTCCTTGAGGGTCGGCGTGACGAATCCTTCCTTGATCCGCTTGTCGGTCGAACGGCGGCCCATCTTCAGATCGCCGTAGCGCTGCACGATGATCGAACCGTTCGACAGCATGTTGGCCAGTCCCGAGACGCTTTGGGCGAACTCGTTCGGCTGATGGAACGGATCGGTGAAATCGTGGCTCACGAGGATCGCGAAGTTGGTGTTCTTCGAACCGAGGCCGGCATCGGAGTAGGCATGGCCGTTCGCCAGCATGATCCCCGAGAAGTTCTCGATCACGACGTGTCCGGACGGGTTCGAACAGAAGGTGCGGACCTGGGTCCCCATCGTCGTCCGGAAGATGAACTTGCCTTCGTAGAGGTTGGCGTTGATCTCTTCCATGATCTCGTTGTTGGTCTCGACGCGGACGCCGATGTCGACGTGGTTCGCATGCATCGGGATGCCGCGCGCCGCGCAGATGTCGGAGAGCCAGCGGGATCCGTCGCGGCCGGGACAGACGACGACCCGGTCGCTTGCGATCCTCGTCCCATCCTTGAGGACGACGCCGCGGACGGCGCCGGCTTCGGCGATGATGTCGACGACTTCGGTGCGGTGGCGCATCGTGATTTTTCGCGAGAGGTCGACGTAGAGGTTCTTCAGCACCCTCAGGTTGACTTCGGTGCCCAGATGGCGGACTTTGCCGCGGAGCAGCTTGAGGCCGACGGCCAGGCCGTGGCGTTCGATCTCGCGCACCTTGGCGGTCGTCGGATCGGTGACTTCGAGCGGGGCGCCGAACTTGAGGTTGACGGCGTCCACGTAATTGATCAATTCCTCCACGTCGGCGGCGTCCAGGTAGTCGGTCATCCATCCGCCGTACTCGGAGGTGATGTTGAACTTGCCGTCGGAGTAGGCGCCGGATCCGCCGAAACCGTTGGTCATCGAACAGGCCGGGTAGCAGCCGGCGACGCCGTCGGGACGTTCCGGGCATTTGGTCAGTCGCTTCTCGAGGATCGGACAGCGGCGGTGGTCGAGGTCGTTCCCCTTGTCCAAAAGCAGGACCGACAGGGACGGGTTCTTCTCATGGAGTTCATAGGCGCACATCGATCCGGCGGGACCGGCGCCGACAATTACGACATCATACCGTTCGTTCATGGGCGACCTCCGTTTTCGGGACGATAAGATGATATCATCAAACGCCCGTGAAATCAATCGCCGACGCAAAAAGAAAGCGGCGCCGCTTGGGACGCCGCAATGGTTTGAAACGGTTCGTTATTCGGTTCTGACCGGCAGGATCAACTGGATCAATCCGGGATCGTTCTCGCCTTCGATGACGAACGGACGGATCTCGCCGGTGAACTTGACGAACACCTGGTCGGACAGGAAGGTCTTGAGGGCGTCAAGGAAATATTTCGCGCTGAAGGCGATCCGGATCGGGATGCCGATGGCTTTGTCGACGGGGAAGACTTCCTCGACGACCTTGCCGATTTCCGGCGAGTTCGAAGTGATCTCGACGACGTTGTCGCTGCGCAGGTACAGCTTGACGATGGCCGCCGTGGCTTCGCGGGACGAGAGCAGCGAGGCGCGTTCGATCGCGACCGCAAGATCGTTCTTGCTGAACTTGATGACGATCGGAAATTCATACGGGATCAGTCGGGACGTTTCCGGGAAATTGCCGTCGAGCAGCCGCGACTGGAACAACACGTTGCCGTATTCGAAGAGGATCGACTTGTGGTCGAGATGGACCAGGATCTCTTCGAGGTTGGATTCCATGATCTTGATCAGTTCGTCGAGGCTGCGGCCGGGGATGACGACGTTCATGTTCTCCCGGTTCGTCGGGATGTCGACGACTTTCTGCGAGAGGCGGAAGGAGTCGGTCGCGATGGCGACGAGCCGTTGTCCGTCGACGCGGATGTTGACGCCGGTCAGGATCGGACGGTTCTCGACGACGGATGTTGCGAACGTGGTCTGGCGGATGATCGAGCGCATGACCTTCGAGTCCAGGCGGATCGGATTGTCGTTCATGAAGAATTCGATCTGCGGGAAGTCGTCGACGTTCATCATGTTGAGGGTGATGTCGGAATTGCCGGCGACGATCCGGAGCATGTTGTTCTCGATCACGGACACCGCGACCTTGTCGCCGTCCAGCTTCCGGATGATCTCGACGAAGTAACGACCCGGGACGAGGACCTCGCCCGTCGATTCGACGGAAAGACTCTCGTGCTTCACCGAAAGCTTGATGGAGATATCCGAATTGCTCGTGATCATGACCAGTTCGTTCTGATATACCTCAAGCTTGACGCCCTGCAGATACGGAGCCGGGGTCTTGGTCGAAAGAGCCTTCTGTGCGACCAGCAGATTGTTCAGCATGACCTCTTTGTTGATGGTGAAATTCATAGGCGACCTCCTGTTTATTTAGGTAATCTTTTAGTACTTAATGATTGTTGTTGGCGGCGGGGATTCGGGGAAAAACACCCCGTCATTCTATCTCATATTATAACATAAAACTCTTTGATTGTATATCCTTATATACGCCGGATTTGAGGGCGTTTTTACGCCTTTTTTCCACACTTTATCAACAGCTTCTCGATATCTGTTTTCTTGTCTTTGTCGGTCTGCATGTCGTTGGCGATCTGCTCGATCGAATAGATCACCGTAGAGTGGTCCTTGTCGTTGAAAATCTGGCCGATTTTCTTGTAGGTGAGATCGTAGACTTCCTTCAGGATGTACATCGAAACCTGACGCGGATAGACGTATTGTTTGGTGCGTTTGTTGGAGAGCAGATCCGATGTCGTGATATGGTAATAGGCGCTCACGATGTCGAGGACCGCGTTGAAATTGCCGTTGGCCATCGCGCTGTTGGAAATCTTCTTGGTGTTGATCAGATTCTTCAAGGCTTCCTCGGCGTTGGCGATGGTGAACTTGTAGTCGAACGCGGTACAATAGAAAAGCACGCGTTTCAATGCGCCTTCCAGTTCACGCACGTTGTTGTCGAAGATGCTGGCGACGTATTCGAGGACGTTGTCAGGCACGAGTTCCGGATCAGAGGTCTCCGCCTGCAGCTTCTTCTTGAGAATCTGGATGCGGTGATCGAGCGACGGACGATTGATGTCGACCGAGAGTCCCCAGGAGAACCGGCTGGTCAGACGCGACATGATGTCGTAGAGTTCGGTGGCGGGGCGGTCGGACGTGATGACGATCTGCTTGTTGTTTTCCTTCAGTTTCTCGAAGATCTTGAAGAACTCAAGCTGCGATTGGTTCTTGCCGGACAGGAATTGGATGTCGTCGACGAGGAGGATGTCGACGTTCTCGTATTTCTTGGAGAATTCATCGAACGTTTTCTTGACCGACGCCTTCGCATAATCCTCGATGAACTGGTCGGTCTTGACGTACAGGACCTTCTTGTTCACGTCGTTCTCGAGAATGTAGTTGCCGACGCATTGCATCAGATGGGTTTTGCCCAATCCGACTTCGCCGAAGATGTAGAGCGGGTTGGAGATCACGCCCGGTTGGTCGGCGACCTTGATGGCCGACGTATAGGCCAGGCGATTGGATGCGCCGACGACGAAGTTTTCGAAAGTATAGGAGTTGTTGAGCCCGGTTTTGTACTTATCTGCGAGACCCTGTTCCGGGCTGTTGACGGCGTAGGGGGCCTTGGCGAGCTCCTCGGCCGCCTGCTCTTTGGTGATGATCTTGAACATGTGCTTTTCCTGCACCAGTTCGTTGAGCATGCCGTTGAGGCGGTTGAGGTAGAACGATTCGATTTTTCCCTTGATGAACGAGTTCGGCGCAACGAGGTAGACGTAGTTGTTTACGATCTTGAAAACACTCGTGATACCGGCGAACGTTTCGTTGTAAACGTCCTCGTCGAGGATGATTTGCAGTTTGGCTTTGATCTGTTCCCAGAGCTTTTGGAATTCTTCCATGTCATACCTCTCGCGTATCATCTACAATATACCATACACGGGTAGGAATCTTGACACAAAGTTCTCCACAAAAAATGTGGAAAAAAACCCATAACAGGCCCTCCGTTTCACCTTGTGTGTGGAAAACCAAAGCGCCAAAGAACGCGCTCGGAGCAGGTTTTCAACACCTTCACCGACAGTGGTTTTCCACATAAAAGTGGAGAAGCGGAGGGACCGCATAAAGCGCGCCGTCTGGCGAAAAAGAGGAATGTGGAAAAACGGCGGATTTTAAAAACGAGAGCCTTCGTTTCTATTTCTGTTGACAGAGACGGCAAAATCACATATAATGGTGTAGCATGGTTTTTCGAATCGTGGCAAGGAGGTGTTGAATGTGAAAAAGACATATCAACCGAGCAAACTGAAAAGAGCCAGGACGCATGGATTTTTGGCCAGAATGGCATCCTCGACGGGTCGCAAAGTATTGAACAAGCGGCGCGCAGTTGGCCGCAAATCGCTGACCGTTTCCGATCGTTAATCCCCGTCACACCCATACAACCGACACCCGAAACCACCGGAATAACGCAAGTCGTTCCGGTGATTTTTATTTTCCGGAAGGAGGCGAATGCGTTGGACAAGTCGTACCATGTACGAAAGAACGAGGACATCGAGAAGATCATCAAGCGTAAAGACACGGTCGGCGACGCCTATTTCGTCGTCTACAAGCTCGATCAGCCGGCGATCCCGCACCTCCGCTTCGCCGTCAGCGTGCCCAAGAAGTACGGAAACGCCGTGCAGCGGAACCTGATCCGCCGGCGCATCCGCGAAATCGTCGCCCATGCCGAACTCAAACCCAATTACGATTACTTCATCGTGGTCAAGCCGAACGCCGCGCCGTTGACGTTCGCCGAAATCCAAACCGATTTGCATAAACTATTCGCGCGAGCGAAAATAATATGAGGGATGAATCCATGAAAAAAAGCCGAATCATCAAAATCGCACTGTTGCTCACCCTGTTCCTCGGACTTGCGTCCTGCGGAACGAAAACCGGAGTCGTATCGTACGCGAACTACGATTCCATCGTCACCGTCGCCGAATCCGCGGAAAACGAGGATCTGACCACCACGACGCACTCCGGCGTCATCGTGTTGCTTGGCAACCCGACGGAAACCACCTATGACTCCGCCACCCAGCAGGGGGTCATGACCTGGGTCGACGGAGACGTGACGATCACCGTCATCATCATCGACGACGTCGTTGCCTCGACATACTCGACGAACCTGTATCAGGACATCTACCATACGCCCATCAGCGACGCCGACGACATCGGCCTCTGGCAGATGATCATCCGCTGGATCGGCTACTACACGTTTTATGCGAGCAGCCTGTTCGGAATCCTGCCGGCGCACTACTACTGGCTCGGCCTTTTGATCATGACGCTCACGATCCGTACCCTCGGCTGGCCGATCTACGCCAAGTCGAATGACATGACGCTCAAGATGCAGATGATGCAACCGGACCAGCAACGGATCCAGGAGAAGTACAAGAACCGCACCGACCAGGCTTCGCAACAGCGCATGCAGATGGAAATGATGGAGCTGTACAAGAAGTATAAAGTCAATTTCATGGGATGCCTCATGCCGTTCCTGCAAATGCCGATCTTCATCGCGATGTATCAGGTCGTGCAGCGCTTCCCGCTCACCGATACCGCGGTGTTCAACGGCGGAACGACCATCACGATGAACATCGATTTCCTTTGGACCAACCTCGGCAGCACCGCCTGGCTCCCGAACCTGCCGCTGGCGCTCGTCGTCGGCGTCACGATGTGGCTCAGCCAGTATTTGGCTCAGCTCCGTACCAAAAAGAACCAAAAGAACGTCCGTTACATGAACGCCCAGGCCCAACAGACCCAGAAGACCATGCAGTTCATGATGTACTTCATGACCGCCATGATGGCCTGGATCGCGCTCGGCAACGCCGGCATCGCCTTCTACTGGATCATCGGCAACCTGTATCAGTTGTTGCAGAGTTATCTTGGACAGCGCGGCATGACCACGCGCCAGGAAGAACTCCGCAAGCGCATGTAAGACAACGGAGGGACAACCAACATGAGATCGATTCGTTTTGAAGCCAAAGTCATGAACGACGCCACCGTCAAGTACGCCGCCGACGAACTCAAGATCAACAAGGATTTCGTCGAACTGAACGTCATCGAAGAGAAATTCGGCCTTCTTCGCCTCAACAAGACCTTCGTGGTCGAAGCCACGATCAAGTTCGACGTCGTGCGCGACAGCATCAAGTACCTGCAGCAGATCCTCGACAACATGCAGCTCGAAGCGGTCGTCGAAGCGAAGATCGTCGCAGATCACGAGATCACCTTCGTCGTCAATACGAGCGAGAACCCGATCCTCATCGGAAAGAACGGGAAGACGCTCGACGCCATCCAGACGCTGCTCAAGAACTTCATCAACCTCTTTACCGACGAGCACTATGTCGTCCTCGTCGATATCGGCGGGTACAAGGAACAGCGCAAGAAGCAGTTGGAAATCCTGGCGACGAAGACGGCCAAGGAAGTCGCGAAGACCAGGGTCGAGGCGAAATTGGGCAAGATGAACGCCTACGAACGCCGCGTCATCCACACGAAACTCGCCGACTGGCGTGACGTGACGACGGAATCCGAAGGCGAAGAGCCAAACCGCTGCGTCGTCATCAAGCCGAAGAACAAGTAATATGAAACTCATCGTCGGGCTTGGCAATCCCGGCAGAGAATACGCCAAGTCGAAGCACAATATCGGCTATATGGTCCTTTCTTCCTTCGCCGCCGCAGAACATGTCACCTTCACCAAATCGATCAAGTTCCATGGCGAAATCGCCAAGATGCAGGACGCCGTTTTGTTGAAACCAAGGACATTCATGAATCTCTCCGGAATCTCCGTCAGAGCCGTTGCGGAGTATTATGGAATAAAGAACAGCGACATTCTCGTCGTTTCAGACGATCTCGATTTGCCGTTTTTGCAGATCCGCATGCGCGAACAAGGGAGCGCCGGCGGCCATAACGGACTCAAGTCCATCATCGAACATCTTCACGGCAACGATTTCAAGCGTCTGCGCATCGGCATCGGCCGCGACGATCGACAAGACGTAGTCGACTACGTACTCGACGGATTCAGCAAGTCCCAGCAAAAGGAATTGTCAGATTTCATGATCATCACATCGCAGATTCTGGCGCTTTACCTGACATCCGAACCCTTCGACGGCATCATGTCAAGATTCAATTCAAAAAAACCTGATTCGGCGGTTTGAAAAGAGAAGCGTTCCGGCTCCGGAACGCTTCTTCTATATTAAAAATCCCACACAACAGGAAAACACTGGAATGCCCGTAAATAAATGAACATTGAGCATATATATTCAATATAAGTCATCTAAACCGCTAAATATGGACATAATGCAAATGTATCTATTTCTGTGGTTTAAAATGTTGATTTTTGTCGTTTGATGATAACCAAGATCGCTATTTTAGCAGATATGTAAAATACGAACAAACAATTTATATGAATAATCAGATTTTCAGCATCATCGACGAAGACGTCTTGATTTCCATCATTAGTAAACGATATGTCTATCCCTAAGAAAGATTTCGATGGCGGTCTAGATTTCCACTTCGTATAAACGATAACCGAATCCCGGCAAAAGGACGGTGCCGTTCAACAGGATCGGCTTCCCCGTTTCCAGGTCGATCGCCGGATTTTTGTCGTCGTCGGACGGGATCGTGATCAATCGCTGGTCGGGGTTCGTGTTCATCATGACGACCAGCGAACCCTTCTGGTAGACCAGCACGTTGTCGTCGTGACGATGCCATTTCAATTCCGTATTCTTGAAGTCGGGCGTCGATTTACGCAGCGCGATCATCGACCGCATGAAGTCGAACATGCTTTGGTTCTGGCGCGTTTCGTCCCAGATCATGCATCGGCGGGAGTCCGGATCGTCACCGCCCTCAAGCCCGATCTCATCGCCATAGAGGATCGCCGGCGAGCCGCAGAACGTGAAGATGAAGAGGTATGCGAGTTTGGCGAGGGCGACGTTTCCGCCGCACCGCGTGAGGATACGCATCGTGTCGTGCGAGTCGACGAGGTTGAACATGTTCTTCGAGACCGTCTTCGGATACGACAACAGGAGATTGTTGATGCGGTAGGCGAATCGTTCCGCGGTGATCTTCCCCGGCGTGTTGAAGGTTCCGAAGAACTGCCAGACCGGATAGGAGATCTCGTAGTTCATCACGGCGTCCATCTGGTCGCCGCGCAGCCACGGCGTCGAATCGTCCCAGTTTTCGCCCAGGATGTAGACATCGTTCTTGACCGCCCGCACCGCCGTCCGGAATTTCCGCCAGAACGCATGCGAGACCTCGTTGGAAACGTCGAGGCGCCAGCCGTCGATGTCGTATTCCCTGACCCAGTAGGTTCCGACGTCGAGCAGGTACTTTTCCATGATGGGGTTGCCGGTATTGAGTTTGGGCATGAAGGGAGTCATCGCGAAAGTGCGATAGGAAGGCCGGATCGAGTGGACCGCCGGACGGCCGTTCGCATCCAGCGGGAAGTTGATGAAATCCTCCTCTTCGATGAAGAAGCAATCCCAGTAGGGCGAGGCCTTCTTAATCTTCACGACGTCCTGAAAGAACGGATGATCCCATCCGCAGTGGTTGAAGACGGCGTCCAGCATGACGCGGATGCCGCTCTTGTGGCAGGTTTGGACCAGTTCCCTCAGGTCGTCGTTGGTGCCAAACGAAGGATCGATCGTGAAATAGTCTTCCGTATCGTACTTATGCGCGGAGTAGGCTTTGAAGATCGGCGTGAAGTAGATGCCGGTGACCCCGAGCGAATGCAGATACGGGATCTTCTCGATGACGCCGGGGAGGTCGCCGCCGAAGAACATGTTGTTCTTGATTCCCAGTTCGACGGACCCCCAAACCGGATAGCCATCCTTCTGCCTGGCGCTCTTGTGGAACCGGTCGGTGAAGATCTGATACCAGACCGTATCGTCCGCCCACGAGGGCGCGTCGATCAGGTCTTCGCGGTTGATATAGGGGTAATTGAAGTATCCGGCCAATGTATAGATCAGCTTTTCATCCTTGACCACGTCGACCGCGGCGAGGTCGCGGCAGCCGTAGAACCAGGTTTTCCCTTCGGCGTGGATCAGGAAGGCGTATTTGTTGCGGGTCGTCTCCGTATGAACCGAGACATACCAGTGATCGAACAGTTCGGTTTGACATTCGATCGCCATCGGCTTGCGCGGAAACGCCTTGCCGCTCCAGACGTAGGCGCCGTTCTCAAGCCGCCATTCGAACGGGTCGCCGATGATCAACTCGACCATCGCGACTTCGTTTTTGGCGGTCTGCAGGTGGATGTGAAGCGTATGTTCGTCATATGCATAGGCCATCGGGCTTTTCGGCGCGTGGCGGACGGCATGGAGATTCATGGATGGGCACCTTCCTTCGAATGATTCACCGTCCCTATTGTATCATCAACCCCGTCGAAATCAATCCGCGCAAACGTGGAATGGCTTTCACATTGCGCGGCGGGCGAGAAAAACCCGCCGGCGACCGCTTTTTATAGTATAATGGAACGTACGAAGACTATTTGCCTGTGAGGTGTTGACCATGAATACGATCGATCGCCGCATCCGCGCCTTTTCCATCGACATGTCGATGGCGACCATCTTGCTCATCCTCCTGATCATCCTCGGCGGAACCATCGAAGGCGCCGACGGCGGGGTCGTCATGTTCATCGCCGCCGCCGTCGCCTATTTCGGAACGCTGGTGATCCCCAATTTCTTCTCGAAGGGACAATCGTTCGGGAAGCGGACGCAGAAGATCAAGGTCGTCGACGTCAAGACGGGCGAACCCGAACCGCTCCCGATGGTCGTCCTGCGCGAACTCGTCAAGGCTGCCCTGCTGATCTCGACGGTCGGCTTCTATGCCGTCGTGTGCGGCATCATGGCCTCGTCGCGCCGCGACGGGCGGACCATCCACGACCTGATCTTCCATACCAAGGTCATCTGCCTCACCCGATACGTCAGCGACCGCGAAGGCATGCCGATCGAACAGACTCCCGCAATGAAAAAACGGATGGAGGGAAGTTCCCATGATTAAAAAAATAAGCGCCGCCACCATCGCCCTGTTCCTGCTCTTCGGAATCGCGGCGTGCAAGGGAAACGAGATCGACCTTGCCGAAGTCAACCCCGAAGCCGGGGTCTATTACGAAATCCTGGTCCGCAGCTTCGCCGACAGCGATGACGACGGGATCGGCGATTTCAACGGGATCACCGCCAAGATGG
The DNA here is from genome assembly GCA_903844055.1 of uncultured bacterium. Taxonomy (GTDB): domain Bacteria; phylum Bacillota_I; class Bacilli_A; order Izemoplasmatales; family Hujiaoplasmataceae; genus UBA12489. The sequence goes on along the minus strand of CAIMSF010000146.1, from coordinate 31,554 downwards.
GGTATCTTCAATCCCTTGGCGTCAAGGGCATCTGGCTCATGCCGATCCATCCGTCCCCCTCGTATCACGGATATGACGTCATGGATTATTACGACGTCAATCCCGATTACGGGACGATGGCGGACTTCGAGAACATGGTCGCGGCGGCCGACGCCGCGGGCATCCGCGTGATGCTCGACATGGTCTTCAACCACACCTCCAACCAGCATCCGTGGTTCGTCGCCGCGCAAGCCGGAGACGCGACGTATCTCGATTATTACGTCACCATCCCGAAGGCGACCGACACCTCGCGGATCTTCGGCAGCTGGAATCAGAACATCTGGCATACGACCGACGCCTTCAAGTATTGCGGCTATTTCTCCCATACGATGCCCGACCTGAACTTCTACAGCGACGCCGTCAAGACGGAAATCGAAGACATCTCGAAGTTCTGGATCGACAAGGGCGTCAAAGGCTTCCGCCTCGACGCCGTGCACCACTTCTATGGCGAGAACGAGTATCTCGACGAAACGTACGATTTTTATAACAACATCATCTATCTCGACGCCTACTCGGCGGCGATCGACGCCTATGCGGATGACATCTACGTGATCGGCGAAGCCTACATCGAATCCGACTACAAGATCCCCGCGACCTATTTCTACGGCCTCGACGCGCCGATCAACTTCCCGCTCGCCGCGAAGATCCGTTCCGCCGCCCAGAAGACCAAGAACTACAACTACGCCGAGAACCTCGAGGTGTGGTACGATTATTACCGCGACATCAATCAAAACTTCATCGACGCTCCCTTCATCGCCAACCATGACATGGATCGTTTCGCCTCGCAGGTTCTCGGCAACACGGCGATGATGAAGCTCGCCGCCGAGATGCTCCTGGTGCTTCCCGGCAATCCGATCATCTACTACGGCGAGGAACTCGGGATGTTCGGCGTCAAGGCCTCCGGACCCGACATCTGGGACGAGACGCGCCGGATGCCGTTCGTCTGGGGCGATGAAGCCCAGACCGACTGGATCGCCTCTTCCAGCCAGACGCTTGCGAACATGGAAGCCGCGAACGCCGCCGTCGGCACGGCGGCGGAACAACTCGCCGACCCGGAATCGCTGCTCTCCCTCTATACCGCGATCCTGGCGGTCCGCAACGCGAACATGGCGCTCGCCTACGGGAACAGCTTCACCGCGTGGGAGGATTCGTCCGCGTCGCTTGCCGGCTTCTACCGCGAATACGCCTACGAAGAGATGACGCAGCGCGTCCTCGTCATCCACAACTTCGACGATGAAGCGGCCGCGATGCCGGACATCGCGGGCACCGTCCTGTATCTGAGCGGAACCGACGTGGGCGGCGCGATCACCGAGATCCCCGCCCGCTCCACCCTCATCATCGACGTCACCCCGGAGGCGGATTGATGCTTCGGATCATCGCGAACGGGTTTTCCTTCAAACGCATCTTCTCGCTCAAGACCGCGCCGTTCCGCGGGTTCGTGTTCTACTTCTTGTTTCTCGTCCTGCTCATGAGCTTTCCGCTCAACTACCAGATCGTCCGTTCGGGCGGCTGGGACCTCTACAATTTCACAGGCGGAATCCGCAGCGACACGCCGGACTGGCTTCCCGCCGGGCTACCCTCCGACATCATCGTCTCGCCGCGCGGGATGACCTATTCCGACACCGCGACGTCCGTCTTCGAGACCGTCAACGTCGAAGGCGATCCGCTCTTCATCGTGTTCGCCCCCGAAGGCGGCTACGCGGCGACCGGGCGGGCGCTCGTGTTCGAACCCGATCGCATCGCCTACTGCGGCGAGGACGGGGCCGAGCTCTTCGACGTCGGATACGGCACCGTCGTCACGACCGTCAATTTCGGAGAACTCAAACTGATGTCGTCCGAAGACCTCGCCCTCGAGAAATTCGTGACGATGATCGACGAGGCCTTCTCGGGTCCGGCGGTCTTCAAGTCGACGGTGTACTTCACCTTCGTCACACTCGTCCTGAACCTCATCCTGGTCCTCGTGATTTCCGCGATCTTCCTGCTCGTCCGCGTCCGTTATCAGAAGGTCACCGGTTTCGCGGAGAACATCCGGATCGTGGTCGCGTCGATGACGATCCCCTCGCTGATCGGATTCTTCATCGGCCTGCTCGGGATCATGGAGGTCAACGCCTTCACCGTCGTCCTCTTCCAGTTGCTCACGCCCCTGATCGCGCTGATGGCGATCCTGAAAGGGTCGAACGTGAAAGAAGTTTCCAATAAGGAAGTATAAAAAAAGATCGGGTCGGATCCCAGCGCGGGACCGACCCGATTTTCAACTTCGTGGATTAATGCTTTTTGCGGATGAGGACGAAGAACGCGAGACAGATGGCGCCCATCGAATAGAAGACCGAGCCGAAGTGGAAGCCGAGGAAGTTGCATCCGGTATCCGGTTCCTCGGGCACGACGACCACGCCCTGATAGAGGACCACGGTCTCGTTTTCCATGACGAACATCGACGCGCCGCCCGCATAGGTCTGGATGACGTCCGTACCGATGCCGTCCTGGTTGCCCACGAGATTCCAGGTGTCGCCGGCCGGCAGCGTGACGGTGGCGAATTCGCCGGTGTTGTGGATCACCAGGATCGTATCCCAGGAGTCGCCGTTGGCGTAGTCGGAGATCGTGTAGCCGAGCACCGAGTTGTCGTCGAAGTCGATGAAGGAAAGATGCGCCTCGACTTCCGCGGCGGTCGACAGCCGGAAGGCCGGATGGGCCTTGCGGAGTTCGATCAGGTCCTTGTAATACTCGAAGACCTCCATGTTGTCGTCCTGGGCCTTGAGGTCCCAGCGCAACTGGTTGACGGCGTCGGGCGACTGGTAGGAGTTGCGGTTGTACTTGGAGGCGACGCAGACGTCGGGATTGTCGCCGGCGACGCACGGCTTGGAGCGCAGGAACTCCTCGCCGGCATGCAGGAACGGGATGCCCTGCGCCGTGAGGACGAGCGCGTTGGCCTGCTTCTGCATTTCCTTGATGAGGCCGCCGCTCTTCTGGGCGAAGGTCGCGGTGTACGTCAGTTTGTCGAAGAGGGTCAGGTTGTCGTGGGCGGTGACGTAGTTCAGGGTCTGGCTCGGATTGTCGTTCCAGAATTTGCCCCACGAGAGGCCTTCGGTCGTGATGCCGGGGAGTTGGACGCCGCCGGCGACGCCGTATTTGAGCCGGTTGATGATCGAGGTGGTTTTCGCGTCTTGCACGAATCCATCCTCGGTGCCGTCGGGGTTGCCCTTGACGGCGTTGCGGAAGTCGTCGTTGAAGGCCGCGACGCCGGGCATGTCGACGAGGTTGGCCTTGTCGGCCGCGATCGAGGCCGACAGGGGCGTTCCGCCGCCGGTCCACGGTTCGCCGTAGACGAGGATGGTGTCGTCGATCTCATGGAGCGCGGCGACGATCTGGTTCATCGTGTCGACGTCGTGGAGCGCCATCAGGTCGAAGCGGAATCCGGAGATGTTGTATTCTTCCGCCCAGAAGGTCACGGAATCGACCATGAACTTGCGCATCATGTAGCGTTCGGAGGCCGTCTCGTTGCCGGTGCCGGATCCGTTCGAGAACGATCCGTCGCCGTTCATGCGGTAGTAGTAGCCGGGGAGGATCATGCTGAAGTTGGAATCGCCGCTTTGGCCGGTGTGGTTGTAGACGACGTCCATGACGACGCGCAAACCGTTTTCCGACATCGTCGCCATCAGCTGCTTGAATTCGTTCACGCGAACGGCGCCGTTATACGGGTTGGTCGAGTAGTGGCCTTCGAGGCAGTTGAAGTTGAGCGGCATGTAGCCCCAGTTGAACTGGGTGGCCGATCCGGATTCGTCGACGGCGGCTCCATAGTCGAAGAACGGGAGGATCTGGACATGGGTGACGCCGAGTTCCTTGATGTGGTCGATGCCGGTCGAGACGCCCTGGTAGGTCGTACCTTCGACGGTGAAGCCGAGGAATTTCCCGCGATAAGCCTCCTGACCGCTTGCGACGACCCAGCTCGAATGGCTCGTGAGGTCGCGGACGTGGACTTCATAGATGATCGCGTCCGTGTAGTTCAGCATCGAACCGGGACGGTCGCCGTAGGTGAAGCCGGCGGGGTTGGTCTGGCTGAAGTCGACGACCATCCCGCGGAGGCCGTTGATGCCGCAGCTCTTCGCATACGGGTCGACCAGCTCGTTGGTCTTGATGCCGTTGGTGACGGTGTAGGTGTAGTATTTGCCGTGCAGATTTCCGGGGAGGGAGGCGGTCCAGGTGCCCTTCACGCTCTTCGTCATCGCGACCGTCTGGGAAGGCGTGTCGGTCGCGGCGGCATCCTTGGCGAGAAGTCTCGCGGGGGTGCCGGAATCATAGATTTTGAGCACGACCGAGGATGAGATCGGCGCCCACACGCGGAAGTCGGTGGTCGAGGCGTTGACCACGGCGCCAAGGTCGTCGCCGTCATAGCCGTAGGCGTCGATGAAGGCGGTCGTATCGTAGATGCCGTCGAACGTGACGTCATACGTCTTGAGTTCGGATCCGAACAGCACTTCGAGCGTGTAGGTGTTCTCGAGGTTGACGTTCGAGGGGATCGTGATCGTGCCGGTGTTGGCGGAGAGCGCGATCGTGAAGCTCGCGTCGACGCCGTTGACCTTGAGGTTGATGTTGCCGGAGGCGATGACGGACGTCAGGGTGAAGCGGATCGTCCTGAGCGTGCTGAAGTAGGCGTTGACGATCTTGTCCGAGCGGTCGGGCCCGGCGGGATCGTCGATCGAATAACCGATCCGCTCGTCTCCTTCGACGAAGTAGACGTGGAGCGTGCCGTCCGCGGTCGTCGCCGGGACGGTGATGAAGCGGTCCTTGTCGACATCCTTCTTCACCCACTCGCCCTGGCGCATGATGATGCCGATGGAGGACGCGCTCGCGAAGTTGGTGGTCAGGTCGATCGTGGCGACCGCGCCGAAGTCGTCGGTGACGACGCCGGTTTGATCGGTGTCGAACTGATAGGCGGCGCCGGCGCCGTTGGCGGGCCACAACCACATGTTCCAGCCGTCGTCATAGTCGGCACCATAGCGGAAATAGTGGATCACCATCGTTTCGGTCGGGGACGCGGTGGTGGCCTCGACGCGCCGGAAGGTCGGAATGAACAGGAGCGACGATGCAAGAAACAGAATCAAAGCGATCTTTTTAATCACGGAAATTCCCCCTTGTATGGTGAATCGGATGTACGTCTCTATTCTAGCACAAAAAATGTGGGTTTTTCGCATTTGAGTCTGTAACCGATTACGTTTTGCACAGCAGTAAAAACGCTTGCATTCATTATATGAAAGTAGTAGAATTAAACACGTTCAAATGGACACAAGCGCTTACACTTGTGGACAGAGACAAAAATCATTACAGGAGGAAAAAATGAAAAAAAGTCTGTTGCTACTGTTTTTCGCGGTAACGGCTTTGCTCGGCTTCGCGATGTCGACGAAGAATCTCACCGTCGACGCCGCCGCGGCCGGACAAGTCGTGTTCCACTATCAGAAGTGGGACGGAGTATATGACAGTGTCGGTCTTTGGGTTTGGGGCACCGGCACCGACGGCAGTTCGAACGGTCTGGAGAAGACCAGCGTCGATGATTTCGGCGCCGTGATCGAAATCGCCATCGGCGCGGATGCGACCACCGCCGGCATCATTCCGATCTCGGCTGAAATCGGCAATGACAACCGTTGGTCCAACAAGGACTCCAAGGGCGATGCCGACCTTTCGCTCGACGTCACCGCGGCGGCGGCCGGCGCGACGATGCATGTGTATTTCTTCAGCGGATCCGACACGATTTTCGTCGCCAGCGAAGAGTACATCAACGTCTTCGTCGTCTATTTCACCGCTTCCGAAGTGTATGAAGAGAACCTCGGCCTCCATGCTTGGGGCGGATGGTACAACGACGCGAATATCGGCTCGTGGGGCGTTTGGGGCACCCCGACGCCGATCTTCACCGGCGAATTCACCACGCCGGAAGGCAAACTCGGCAAAGTCGGCATGGCGCAGGCCATCGTTGACGGCGGCACGCCGAACCTCATCATCTACGCGGGCAACGACGCCACCAAGAAAACCGGCGACGTCGCGATCGATGTGACCGGCCTTGTCGCCGGCGACTGCACCGCCCTCTATGCGGCGGCCGAACAGTGGCAGGGATTCGACAACGTCACCCTCTTCGCCGATTCCTCGTTCGCCTTCAAGTTCACGCCTTACAGCATGATCGAAGGCAAACTCGACGGAACCTACGCGTTGACCAAGTCGATCATCCAGGTCAAGTTCTCGGCGGAAGTCGCTTCGGCCTACGAAGACATGACCCAGCCGATCGTCACCACCTACGAACTGTACGAAATCGTCGGTTACGAATACATTCCGACCGGATCCGGCGGAATCACGATCGACGACACCGTCTATGATCCGTACGTCGCTTCCGACATTCCCAGCAACGTCGCCGGCCGCGTCGTCTTCCACTATCAGAAGTGGGACAGCGACTATTCCGACGTCGGTCTGTGGACCTGGGGCACCGGCACGGACGGAACGGGCGCACCGGTCATCCGCTCGGGCGTCGATGATTTCGGCGCCGTCATGGTCATCAACGTCGACGACGACGCTTCCGACACCATCGGCTTGATCCCGATCGCCGACTCGATCGGCACCGACGACCGCTGGACCTACCGCGAAACGCCGGACGGACAGCACATCAACTTCGACGTCACCGCGATCAAGAACGGCACCGTCGACGAAATCCATGTCTACTACTTCCAGGGCGGCTTCCAGACGTACTTCGTCGCCGACCCGGCCAAAGCCAACATCATCACGCTGTATTATGAGAGCGACGGAACCTACGAAGCCAACCTCGGCATCTACACCTGGGGCTCCTGGACCAACCAGGAAGGCGACTGGGGTCAGTCGATCCCGATGACGGAGTCCTTCAAGAGCCCGGACGATGTTCCCGGCGTCGCCGTCATGAACTCCTTCGATCCCGCGGTCGAAGAAGACTGGATCGGTTACTTGGTCTATGCCGGTGACGATCCCTCCAAGAAGACCGGCGACGTCAACAACGGCACCGGCGCCGGCTTCGGCACGATGGTTGCCGGCGACGTCCTCGTCGTCTATACCGGCTTCAGCGACAAGACCTGGTCTCCCGATCACGACCGCTTCGTCCTCGAACTGATGGTCGAAACCGAAAAAGTCGCGATCTACGACTATGTCGAATATGAAGAAACCAGTTACGAACGCGCTCTGTACGATGTCGCCGCCATGTTCACCCTGCTGAAGGATGGCGTCGCCGTCGAAAACGCGATCAAGAGCGTCAGCTTCAATGAGGACAAGGACGTCATCACCGAACTCGCCGTCGAACTCAACGTCGAACTCGAATCCGGACATGAATATGTCCTGCAGTTCGACAACGGCGCCGAAGGCCTTGACAACCGCGCCGCCGAAGTCGATGTCGTCACGGACGCCGAGGGCCCGGTCATCACCGTCCTGCTCACCGAAGAACTCACGTTCGTCGCCGGAACGGCTTGGGACACCAGCTACTGGCCGAACATCCGCGCCATCGACGACCGCGACGGAAACGTCTCCGACCGGATTTATGTGAAGCCCGAAGAAGGCATCGTCAACATGAACAAGGCCGGCGTCTACCCGATCACCGTCACCGCCTACGACGACTGGGGCAATGAAACCCAGGCAACGTTCAACATCACCATCACAGCACCGGAAACCGGCTGCGCCGCGCAGAACGCGAGCATCGGGATCCTCGGACTCTTCGGCGTCGCGTTCTTCTTCGCCCGCCGAAAAGAATGGTTCTGAGTGGGATGAGAGGAGACACTGCCATGAAAAAACTTCTTAGCGTATTTTTGACCCTCATCGTCCTCTTCGCGCTCTCCGCCTGCGGCGTCGAACTCGAAGACAACATCATCGACTTCTCCGAAAGCCAGACCCAGCCCACCACGATCACCGTGTGGCTCGACGACACCGACGGCGTCTTCGCCGCCGAAGTCATCCCGGCCTTCAACGAAGTCTATCCGGACATCATCGTCGAATTCCAGCACAAGGGCGCCCTCGACTCCCGCAACGACCTGAAGACCTATGGTCTCGTCGAAGGACTCGGAGCCGACGTGTTCATGTTCCCGCATGACCACCTCTCGCTCGCCATGCTCGAAGACCTCGTCTACACGCTTCCGGACTCGCTGCTCACCACGCTGAAGGCGACGGTTCAGCCGATCGCCCTCGACATCGCGACCGCCGGCACGCTCGGCTCGAGCAATGAAGCGCTGTATGCCGTCCCGATCTCGATCGAATCGATCTTCATGATGTACAACAAGGAACTCATCAGCGCCGAAGAAGTCGCCGCGCTCGACAGCTGGCCCGAACTGATCGCCGCCGCCGAACAGTATGCGATCGACCACCCCGGCGAGCAGTTGCTCACGACCAACTCCCATTGGGCCGACAACTACTACCTCCAGACGGTCTACTCCGCCTTCGGATGGCGTCCGCACGGCGTTGACGGCATCGACGGCACGCAAGTCGGCTTCGAATCCGACGAACTGCTCGCCGCGCTCAACTGGCTGACCACCGAACTGAAGCCGGTCGTCACCGGAAACGACGCGTACAACTCCGCCTCCACCACGCTGTTCGAACAAGGCGCCGCCGCGATGATGATCGCCGGCCCGTGGTCGATTCGCTCGATGCAGGATGCGATCGGTGCCGAGAACCTCGGCGCCGCCGTCCTCCCGACGTTTGACGGCGTCGAAGGCGCGACCCACACGCCGAGCACCTATGCCGGCTCGCAGATGGTCGCCGTCTACAAGAACTCCTCGAACCGCGAAGCCGCGATCAAGTTCGTCGAATTCCTCGCCAGCGAAACCGCCCAGGAAATCCTGTACACGACCTCGAACGACCTGCCGGCCCTGATCGACCTTTCGAACATCGAAGGCGTTCTCGACGACCCGTTCATGACCGTCATGATCGAACAGCTCCAGACCTCCATCCCGATGCCCACCATCGCCGAAGTCACCTATTACTGGGCGGCCGCGCAAACGATGGTCGTCAACATCTGGGACACCAACGCCGACATCGCGACGGAACAGAAGAAAGCCGAAGCATCGTATCTCGCATCCAAGGCGCTCGGCTCGAAATAACCGGCAATCCCATCGTTAGGTTCAGATGGCCTTCGCAAGGAGGCCATCTTTCCTAATAAGTGGAAGGATCGGAAGCATGTCATGGGAGGTATCCAATGAACAAAACCGTTCATGTGATCAAGGCGGTCGCTTCGGCGATCGTGCCCGGCCTCGGCCAGGTTTTCAATAAGCAGTTCTGGAAGGCGCTCGTCTTCTTCTTCGTGTTCGCGCTCTTCCTCGGCGTCGAACTTGGTTCGAGCCGCTATTTCAGCGATTATGATTCCTACATCAAGGTCGTAAGCGACGCGAACTCGGGCGTCGGCGAATTGTATCCCGACAGTTTCGCGAGAGGTTTCTACAGTCTGTATCGGTACCAGGTCGACGGCGATGAAATCGATGCGTTCGACACGTTCGACGCCTTCTACGCGATCGAAAGCGCCGACGCCGACGGATTCACGATGCGCGATCTGGTCGACTTCACCGCAACCGACATCCTCGCCCATTCGACCCCGCGCTATTTCACCCTGATCGACGATCTCGTCGTGACCTCGACGACCGCGCGGACCTCGAACACCGGCACGGTCGACGAAGCCAACGACCTGATCATCGGCGAGGACGACGAGGCGATCGCGGCGAAGGACTTCTATCGCGTCCTCTCCGGTTTCACCGTCTACAACGTCGGCGGACAGGAATACTACACGATCGGCAGCGAACAGACCGCGGACGTCTATACCAACGTCAACGACCCGGACGATACGATCACCGAGATTCCGGACGGAGCCGACTCCTACTACCGCACCGGCGTGATCTTCCTCGACGCCGTCGCCGACAAGGTCTACATCAAATGCACGAAGTCGATTTCGGTCACCTCGACCGCCATTTACCGTTATGTCAACATCGCCGACAGCACCGACTTCATCGATCCCGAGGATCCGCTGGTCGACGATCTGAAGGAATTGACGGTCAAGGGCAACATCGTCGTCGACGACACCGACACGCTGTATGTGCAGTTCATCCCGGAAATCGACTATCGGAAGGACGCCGGCTACAACGCCACCGCCTTCTCGAGCTATCTGCGCAACTACATCACGACGCGCTACAACCTCTCGACGAGCAGCCTGACCTCGAAGGAATACAACCGCTTCCTGCTCGAAGTCTATTTCTCGGTCCATCCCGAACTCCGGACGGAATTCGAGGAGAACTATTACAACTGGTTCCACGACACCGCGGGATTCTTCGTCAAGGGGTTCTGGTCGGTCCTGACGCTCGGTCAGTCCGACAAGCGCGAGTATTACTACAACTCGCTCCACGACGCCCTTAAATCCGTCCGCTTCACGGAAGGATCGGCGGTCTACATCCCGGTATCGGGAATCCTCGACTACACGCCGCTGATCGGGCATACCTCGCAGTTCCTGCTCATCTCGGGTCTGATCTCGACGCTTCTGTTCGCCTATTTCCTCCTGACGTATGTCTGGGGCATCATCGACGCCTATTCGACGAGCAGGAAGTTCGCCCAAACGGGTGAGCGCGTGACCGACCGCGAATGGTTCGTGAGCGTCTTCACGCACGGCTTCGAATACATCATGATCTTGCCGGCGCTCTTCGTCATCACCTTCATCTCGATCATGCCGATCGTCTTCGGCTTTTTGATCGCCTTCACGAACTTCAGCGGCTTCGACACCGACACCGGACGCTTCATGTGGGTCGGGTTCGAGAACTTCGCCCGCATCTTCACGTTCGGCGAAGGCATCCCGTTCGCCGAGACGTTCTGGAAAGTCCTGTTCTGGACCGTGATTTGGGCTGTCTTCTCAACCGTGACCGTCTTCTTCGGCGGCATGTTCCAGGCGGTCGTGATCAGTTCCGAACGCGTCCCCTTCAAGAAATTCTGGAGAACCCTCCTGATCCTGCCGTGGGCCGTGCCCGCGCTGATCTCGCAGATGGCCTTCTCGATCATCTTCAGCGAACGCGGCGTCATCAACGCGCTCCTGCGTTCCGCCGGCGTGTACGACACCCTGACCCGTTGGGGGATGCTCGGCACGGCGTGGAGCGAAACGGCCCTGTCGGCCTGGCAGAAGTTCATCTGGCTCGGCCAGGACAACATCCAGTGGTTCAACAACGCGCACAACGTCTGGTTCGTCCGGATCGTCCTGATCGTCGTCAACATCTGGCTCGGGGCGCCGTACTTCATGGCCCTCATGACCTCGATCATGACCTCGATCGACCGGACCCTCTACGAGGCCGCCGACATCGACGGCGCGACGCCTTCGCAGAAATTCAAGTACATCACGTTCCCGCTCATCATGTTCTCGACGTCGCCGATCCTCGTCATGACCTTCTCCGGCAACTTCAACAACTTCGGCGTCATCTACTTCATCACCCAAGGAGGATCCGGCGCGGGCGATATCGACAGGGCCTATGCCGGCAGCACGGACATCCTGATTTCCTGGATGTACACGCTGACCGTCACGAAGCGCGTCTACAACATGGCGTCCGTCTTCTCGATCCTCATCTTCCTCATGGTCGGGTCCATCGCGGCCTGGAACTTCTCGCAGACGCGAGCATTTAAGGAGGACTGACGAACATGCTGCCGCTCACATTGACCATCATCGTCCTCATCTCCCTGCTCTTCACCCACAGCGCGATCACCGCCGACGTCTACGCCCACAAGGGCTACCCGCCCTTCCGCGGCGCGCTCATGGGCCTCGTCCCGGGCTACGGACTGTATCATGCGCTCCATCTTGCCAACAAGAAGCAAGTGCTCGTCGGCGCGTACCGCCAGGTCTTCTCCTTCAAGGAAATCGGCATGAAGATCCTGACGTTCCTGTTTCTCACCACCGCCGTGTTCTTCGTCCTGTTCCCGGTCGTCTACCTGATCAGCGCCTCGTTCACGAACATCAGCGAGCTGCCGACGACGCTCTTCCCGCCGGCGCACCTCGCCTCGTTCCAGAACTACATCGACCTGTTCGAGGGCGACTTCCTGTACTGGTACAAGAACACGCTGATCATCGCCGTCCTCAACATGGTCCTCGGCGTCATCTTCATCACCGGCGCCGGCTACGTGTTCGCCCGCTTCAAGTTCAAAGGCAAGAAGGCCGGCCTGATGGCCATCCTCGTCCTGCAGGTGTTCCCGTCGTTCATGGGCCTGATCGCCATGTTCACGCTGTTCCAGACGTTCCATCTGCTCGGCAAGCCGACCTGGCTCACCGTGCTCTACGTGGGCGGCTCGATCCCCGGCAACATCTGGCTGATCAAGGGTTACCTCTCGCAGATCCCGAAGGACCTCGACGAGTCGGCGATGCTCGACGGCGCCAGCAAGTGGCAGATCTTCTTCAAGATCATCCTGCCGCTCGCGGTCCCGATCCTGTCGTTCGTCGCCGTCGGCCAATTCATGGCGCCGTGGATGGACTACATGTTGCCGCGCCTCCTGCTCGACGTCCAGATCGACCCGGACATTCCAGTCTCCAGGCAGTGGACGCTCGCGGTCGGCCTGTTCTCGATGATCAACAATCCGCGGAGTTCGTCGTATACGACGTTCGCCGCCGGGGCGCTCATCGTGGCCTTCCCGATCACGGTCCTCTACATGATCTTCCAGCGTTATCTCATCGAAGGCATCACCGCCGGCGCCACCAAGGGCTGATCCGGGATGCGCGAGGGCACGGTTCGTCCGTGCCCTTTTCTCTTTCCCGGAAATGGACGGTTAATACTTAACCGGGTCTATGATATAATGGAGGGCAAGGAGTTGATTCCATGTATCCGTTCCTATGGGAAGAAGTCTTGGGTTACAACGTCGCGATGTACGACCTTTTGACCGCCATCGGCGTGTTCGGGATGCTCATGTATGTCGGGAACCGGCTGGAGAAGAACGACGGCTATACCCGCAAGGAAGCCAACAAGATCCTCGTGTTCATCGTCATCGGGCTTGGCTCCGCCCTCCTGTTCTCGGCGCTTTTCGACGCCACCTTCCACTGGATCGAAGACGGCGAGTTCGAATTCGGTTCGATCACCTTCATCGGCGGATTGATCGGCGGCGTCGCGATGTTCACGCTCTTGATGCGGTTCTTCTACCGTTCCGAATGGAAGAACATCGGAAGCTTGTTGAACACCGTCACCGTCGGGATCCTGATCGCGCACGGCTTCGGCCGGCTCGGCTGCTTCTGCGCGGGCTGCTGCTACGGCATCCCGTCGGAAACGTTCGGTCTCGTGTTCCCGCACGGACACTCCGCAGGGACCGGCGCGGTCCTGCCGACGCAGCTGTACGAATCCGCTTTCCTATTTCTGTCCGCGTACGCGATACACACGTACAAGCTGTTCAAAGGGCGTGAATTCGCGTCCTATTTGACCGCCTACGGCGTTTTCCGCTTCCTTCTGGAATTCCTCAGGGGGGACGACCGCGGCACGATCGTCGGCCTCTTCACGCTTCATGGCAACATCTATCCGTCGCCATCCCAATACCTGTCGCTCGCGATGGTCGCGATCGGCGTCCACCTCCTCGTTCGTCTGGCGAAGGACGCCGGGACCGCACCGCATAACGAGGTGGCCGCATGATCCGCGAAGCGCTGTTCCATCACGCCAACTCCGAATGGGGATACGTAGCGGACCGGCGGGCGCTCTCGCTGCGCTTCCGCGCGGCGAAGGACGACGCACTCGCGATCGAACTGGTCGAATACAATCGGTTCCACGATTATCGCCTCCGCCGTTCCCATCCGATGGTCAAGATCGGGAGCGACGCGCTGTTCGCCTACTATCAGGCGACCTTCGTTCCCGCCAACTATGGGTGCATCTATTATTTCCGCATCGTCGAGCATGACGACGTCTGGTATTACGGCGAATACGGCCTCCAGCGCGAGGAACCGGTCCGCATGGGCGCGTACGAGATGCCGCGGATCCAGGACTGCGACCGCTTCGACGCGCCGGAATGGATGCAGGACGCGATCTTCTACCAGATCTTCCCCGACCGGTTCTGCCGGATAGGCGCCGCCGAGCCGGGGCTTCAGCCGTGGGGCGAAAAACCCACGTGGTATCACGTCTACGGCGGGAATTTCGCGGGCATCGAAAGCAAGATCCCGCATCTCGTCGCGCTCGGCGTGAACGCCGTCTACATGACGCCGATCTCGCTTTCGCCCTCCTGCCACCGCTACGACACGACTGATTATCTTGCGATCGACCCGCGCCTCGGCACCGAAGCGGAGTTCAAGCGGCTCGTCGACGCGTTCCATCAGGCCGGCATCCGGATCGTCCTCGACGCCGTCTTCAACCATTGCGGGTCCGGGTTCTTCGCCTTCCAAGACGTCCTCAAAAACCAGGAAAAGAGCATCTACAAGGACTGGTTCTTGATCGATTCGTTCCCAATCGCGATGGTGAAGGACAAGACCTATCAGACCTTCGCTTCCGAGATGCACATGCCGAAGCTGAATTCGGCCGATCCCGGGGTACAGGACTACCTGATCGGGGTCGGGAAGCACTATATCGAGCGTTTCGGCATCGACGGATGGCGTCTGGATGTCGCCGACGAGGTCGATTCCGTCTTCTGGCGACGTTTCCGCAAGGAACTGAAGAAGCTCAAGCCGGAGCTGGCGATCATCGGCGAAGTCTGGCACAATTCGGACTACTACCTCCGCGGCGACCAGTTCGACGCGGTCCAGAACTACCAGTTTTACGAAATCGTCGGCGATTACTTCCTGCGTCGGAAAACGACCCTCGACACTTTCCGGGACCGCCTCACGCATCTATCCATGATGTATCCGGAGAACGTCTCCCGAGCCCTTCTGAACCAAATCGACTCGCATGACGTACCCCGCGCCAAGACACAAGCCAATAATAATGTGAAATGGCTAAAGATGGCGATATTATTCCAATTCGCATATATCGGTATGCCATGTGTCTATTATGGTTCCGAAATCGGCATGGAGGGCGGTTACGACCCCGACAACCGGCGCACGATGGACTGGCGCCGGGAGACTTGGGACGAGGACCTGCTTGCGTTCTACGCGCGTCTTTCGGACTGGCGCAAGGCCGACGGCCGGCTGCGCCGCGGATCGTTCTCGATCCTTCCGCATCCGTCGCTATTCATCTTCGAACGAAGCCTGGACGGCCGTACCGTACGAATCGTCATGAACCATCAAGACCATGCGGAACGGTATGCATGCGAGGGCGTCGACCATCTGGTCGGGGCGTACGACTGGATCAAGATCGATTTCGACCGATGACGGTCGAATCACGGAGGAACCACCCATGTATGCACTGATCACCGGCGCCTCGAGCGGCATCGGACGCGAAATCGCCCGTCTGCTGGCGGCCCGAAGGGTCGATCTCATCCTCGTCGCCCGACGCGTCGAGCAACTCGAAGAACTCAAGGTCGAACTCGGCGGCGCGTACGGCGTGAACGTCGTCGTCAAGCCGGTCGACCTGTCCATCCGCGACAATTGCGTCAAATTGCACTGGGAGTGCCTCGAGTACGATCCGAAGATCGTCGTCAACAACGCCGGCTTCGGCCGCGTCGGCACCTTCGCGGAGCATGATCTGGCGGGCGACCTTGCGATGCTCGACACCAACGTCGCGGCGGTCCATATCCTGACGAAACTGTTCGTCCAGTCGATGGGCGAGGGGAAGATCATGAACGTCGCGAGCATGGCCGGCTTCCTGCCGACGCCCCTGCTTGCGGCCTACGCCGCCACCAAGGCCTATGTCCACCACCTCGGGACCGCGATCGATTACGAACTTCAAAAAGCGAAGAAGCCGATCCGCGTCCTGACCCTCTGCCCAGGTCCGGTCCATACCGAATTCGGCGCCGTCGCGGGCGCCAGGACCGCCCTGCCGGGGATGAGCGCGGAACGATGCGCGAAGATCGCCGTTCGCGGCCTGTATCGCAACCGGCGCGTGATCCTGCCTGGCTTCATGATGCGGCTGACCCGCTTCTTCCTGCGCTTTTTACCGCTCAAGGCGGTCCTGTCGACCGCCTATGCCATCCAGAAAAAGAAGTGATCGCGGCCCGTCACCGGGCGCGCATCGCATATACCCCGGCGAGTCGGAGAGACTCGCCGTGTCCGCATGAGGTGAAACGATGAAACAAGCCCTTGGCATCCTGAAAAAGGTCCCCGAGTACCTGCAGATCCGGCGATGGGTCAACAAACCGGCGGGAACAATCCTGGTGAACGAACTGAGCGAGGAAGACATGGCCGCGCTCGTCCTTTCGCTGTTCGAAGACACCGATCGGCCGCTCGTGGTCTGCGCCCCGAACCTGTACAAGGCCCAGCTTTTATACGACCGCCTCTCGATCGCCGTCGGCGAGGACGCGCTCGGCTTCTTCCCGCAGGACGAATTCATCACGAGCGAGATGCTCGTCGCCTCCAACGAGTTCAAGATGGAGCGCATCAACGCGATCCAGGACATCGTCGACGGCAAGCGCAAGATCATCGTCACGCATACCGCCGGACTGGTCCGGCCGATGATGCCGAAGGCGGAGTGGAAGAAGGCCGAGATGCATTTTGCGACGGGGTCCGACTACGATGTCGAGGCGCTCGCGCGCCGTCTCGTCGAGGTCGGCTACAAGCGCGAGTACACCGTCGAGAAGCCGGGCGACTTCAGCCTGCGCGGCGGCATCTTCGACGTCTTCCCGCTCAACCAGCCGAAGCCCTTCCGGCTTGATTTTTTCGGCGACACGCTCGAGAAGATCAAGATCTTCGACATCGAGTCGCAGCGTTCGACCGGCACCGTCGACGGTTTTTCGGTGATGCCGATGTACGAGTTCTTCTACGATGAGGACGGGATGCGGAGGCTCCTCGGTTTCATCGACGGGAAGACCGCCGCGACCGCCTTCTCGCCGGTCGCCCTGGAGCGGATCGAGCTCGACCGCGAAGCGATCATGGAACATCGCGATCTTGACCGGCTGTCGCGTTACATCCCGATCCTGACCGGCGCCCGGACGACCCTCGTCGAGCTGCTGGATCGGCCGGTCGTCTGTTTCTTCGACCACCACCGCGTCTACGAGCAGTTCGACGCGATGACCGCCGAAATGACCGACTGGTATCTCTCGACCGGCGACTACGCCAAGATGGGATTCGACCTTCTGTTCGATTTGCACGGGATCGATTTCGGGACTGTCGTCGCGATGGACCTGCTCGACCGTTCCTATCCCGAACCGTTCGACGCGACCGTGAAGATCTTCGGACGCGGACCCGCTCAATACGAAGGCGATTTCGAAGCGTTCTATCGCGACGTCGGCGCGCTGCTCCGCAAGAACACGGTGATCGTGGCGGTCCGTACGGTCAAGACGCGCGACAACCTCGGCGACATGTTCGAAGAGCGCGGCGTGCCGTTCGCGGTCATCGGCGAGCGCGACGCGCCTGCGCCGAACGTCGTCAACCTGATCGCCTCGGAGCGTTACTTCGACCTTTCGCTGGAAACCGGCGGACTGGTCGTGATCACGGAGGCCGCGCTCTCGCGCAAGCAGCCGATCCCGAAGCGGGGACGCTACGTCTCGGTCTATCAGAACAGCAAGCGGCTTTCGTCCGTCAACGAACTCAAGCCCGGCGACTATGTCGTCCACTACGATTATGGAATCGGCCGCTTCCTCGAGATCAAGACGATGGAACTCGGCGCGACCAAGAACGACTACATCCACATCGAATACCGCGACGGCGACAAGCTCTACATCCCCGTCGACGCGATCGCGCAGATCCAGAAGTACGCCGGCAGCGAAGGGTTCGAACCCCATCTCAACAAGCTCGGCGGCAGCGACTGGGCGAAGACGAAACAGCGCGTCCGCGCCAAGGCCGCGGACATCGCCGAGAAACTGATCAACCTCTACGCCCAGCGCGAGCATTCGGTCGGCTTCGCGTTCGCCCCGGACGATCCGATGCAGGCCGACTTCGAAGCCGACTTCGAGTACGACGAGACCCCGGATCAGCTGCGCGCGATCCAGGACGTCAAGAAGGATATGGAGGACGCCCGGCCGATGGACCGCCTGCTCTGCGGCGACGTCGGCTTCGGGAAGACCGAGGTGGCGCTCCGCGCGGCCTTCAAGGCCGTCCTCTCCAACAAGCAGGTGGCCTACCTCGCGCCGACGACCGTACTCTCGCGCCAGCACTTCCACACCTTCGTCAACCGCATGGAGAAGTACGGCATCAACGTCAAGCTGATGAACCGGTTCGTGACCCGCAAGGATCAGACGGCCGTTCTGGATGGATTGAAGAACGGCACCGTCGATGTCCTCATCGGCACGCACCGGATCCTGTCGACGGACGTCGTCTTCAAGGACCTCGGGCTGCTCGTGATCGACGAGGAGCAGCGCTTCGGCGTCGAACACAAGGAGCGCATCAAGGAGATGAAGGTCAACGTCGACGTCCTGTCGCTGTCGGCCACGCCGATCCCGCGCACGCTCCAGATGGCGATCATGGGCGTCAAGAACATGTCGCTCCTCGAAACCGCGCCGGAGAACCGCTATCCGATCCAGACGTATGTGCTCGAGCGCAACGACACCGTCATCAAGGACGCGATCGAACGCGAACTCGCGCGGCACGGCCAGGTGTTCTACATCTACAACCGCATCGACGACATCGAGCGCGTCGAGGCGAACATCCGCAAGATGGTGCCCGAAGCCCGCATCGCCGTGGCGCACGGGCAGATGAACAAGATCCAGCTCGAGAACGTCGTCGAAGGGTTCATCGAACGCGAATACGACGTGCTCGTGTCGACCACGATCATCGAGACCGGGATCGACATCCCCAACGCGAACACGCTCATCATCCATGACGCCGACCGCCTCGGACTGGCGCAGCTCTATCAGATCCGCGGCCGCGTCGGCCGGTCGAACCGCATCGCCTATTCGTACTTGATGTATAAGAAGGACAAGGTGCTCACCGAAGACGCAGAGAAGCGCCTCAAGGTGATCAAGGAGTTCACGGAACTCGGCTCGGGCTTCAAGATCGCCGTGCGCGACCTCTCGATCCGCGGCGCCGGCGACGTGCTCGGCAGCGAGCAATCCGGCTTCATCGATTCGGTCGGCGTCGACCTCTACATGCGCATCCTGCAGGAGGAGATCCGTTATCAGCAGGGCGTCGCCGAACCGGAAAAACCCGCGAAGGTCAAGGCCACCGTGTCGAAGTACATCGACGGCGCGTACGTCGACGACGACTTCGTCAAGATGGAGATGCACAACAAGATCGGGTCGGTCCGCTCCCGCGCCGACGTCGCGAACCTCCTCGAGGAGTTCACCGACCGGTTCGGACGCTACGATCCGGATCTGGAAATCTACATGTATGAGAAACTATTCGAACATCTGTCTGAAAAGGCCGGCGTCGAGAAGGTCCTCGAGACGAAGACCAACGTCACGCTCGTCGTCGGCGAGGACGCCTCGGCGCGGCTGTCCGGCGTCAAGGTCTTCGATACCGGCAACGACGTGTCGAAATACTTCCGCTTCACCTTCAAGAACAATCGGATCCACATCATCCTGGACACCATCAAACTCGACCGTCATTGGCTCTTCACGATGACGACCTTCCTGGAAATCGTGACCCGGTAACCGTCAAAAAACAAGAAACGAGACGCGCGAAAATGCGCGTCTTTACGTTTTTATAGCGGCATTCGGGCGATGTCCGGCGGGTTCTCGAAAGATGCGCCAAGCGTCGATTTCGATTGAAATTTATATATGAATATTATATAATATTATATATAACGAAAATGCCGCGCCGGAGGCAAACCATGAAGAAGATCGACATCACAACCGAATACATCACGCTCGGGCAACTGTTGAAATTCGCGGGCGTGCTCCAAAGCGGCGGCGAGATCAAGGCGTTCCTCGCCGACACCCGGGTGACGGTGAACGACGAACCCGAAAACCGCCGCGGCCGGAAACTGTATCCCGGCGACCGGATCGCCGTCTTCACGAAACCCCGCGTCGATCTCGAGATCTCCCGATGAGAATCGAAACCGTCACGCTCGCCGACTTCCGGAACTACCGGAAGCAAACCGTCGAGCTCGCGTCCGGCCTCAACTTCTTCATCGGCGCGAACGGTGAAGGCAAAACCAACTTCCTCGAATCGATCTATGCTCTCGCCCTCTCCAAATCATACAAGGCGGAGGACCGCGAGATGGTTCGGTTCGAATCTCCTTTCGCGCGTGCCCGCGCATCCGTGATGAGTTCGGCGGGACGCACCGACCTGCAATTGATCCTCGCCGAGGACGGCAAGAAGGCCCTCGCGAACGGGCAGGAAGTCAAACGCCTGTCGGACTACGTTGGGATCCTCAACGTCGTCCTGTTCGCCCCCGAGGACATGAACCTCGTCAAAGGGTCGCCGGTCGACCGCCGCTACTTCCTCGACGTCGTGCTCGGTCAGATCGACAAACGGTATTTGGACGACCTGTCGGCCTACAAGCACGCGCTCAAGCAGCGCAACGAACTATTGAAACAGGCGCAGCCGGGCAAGGACATCGACCGCGACCTGCTCGACGTCCTTACCGAACAACTCGCCGCCGCCGGCGAGGCGGTCATCGCGAAACGTTCCGCGTTCATCGCCGCACTCGACCGCAAGGCCGCCAAGGCGTACCAGTTCCTTTCCGTCAAGCAGGAAGACCTCGGGCTGACCTATCAGCCCTCCGTCGCGGAAAACCTGTTGCCGGCCCTCAAGGCGCGTTACCGCTCGGACTTGCTTTCGGGAACGACGAACCACGGGCCGCACCGCGACGACCTCGGTTTTATGTTGAACGGCATGCCCGCGGCGTCGTTCGCCTCGCAGGGCGAACAGCGCATGATCGTGCTCGCCGTCGATCTCGCCCTCGTCGAATACATCGAGGAAACGAAACGCGAGCGGCCGCTGTTCCTGCTCGATGACGTCTTGAGCGAACTTGACCGCGAGAAGCAGAACCGGCTGCTCCGCCGCCTCATGGAAACCGGCATCCAGGCGATCGTCACCGCCACCGAACTCACCGACATCGCCGCCGACATCATCGGAAGCGCCCGCATCTTCAAAGTCGCACAAGGCACCATCAAGGAGGAACACCATGGACAATAACACCCCGAACAACCCCGGCAATCCGATCGCTCCCGGCGCGAAATACGACGCCAGCAGCATCCAGATCCTCGAAGGGCTCGAAGCCGTCAAGAAGCGCCCCGGCATGTACATCGGCAGCACCGGACCGCGCGGATTGCATCATCTGGTCTGGGAAATCATCGACAACGCGGTCGACGAAGCCCTCGCCGGCTTCGCCAACAAGGTCGACCTCGAGATTCTCCCCGGAAACTACATCCGCGTCGAGGACAACGGCCGCGGCATTCCCGTCGATGTCCATCCGAAGTCCCACAAGCCGGTCGTCGAGACGGTGTTCACCACCCTGCATGCGGGCGGCAAGTTCGACCATCAATCCTATAAAGTCTCCGGCGGCCTGCACGGCGTCGGCGCTTCCGTCACGAACGCGCTTTCCAAGTCGCTCCAGGTCGAAGTCCACAAGGACGGCAAGAAGTACCGGATCGCCTTCGAGCACGGATTCCTCAAGGAACCGCTCGTCTGCCTCGGCGATACCGAGAAGCGCGGATCGATCATCACCTTCCTCGCCGACCCGGAGATCTTCCAGGAAACGCAGGAATACGATTACGAGACGCTCCGGACGCGCATCCAGCAGTTCGCCTTTTTGAACAAGGGCATCCAGCTGACGATCAAGGACTCCCGCGATCCGGCGAACATCCTCCATCACGAATACAAGTATGACGGCGGCGTGCGCGAATACGTCGCGTTCCTGAACTACGGCAAGGAGCTGTTGAACCCGCTCGTCGCCTATTTCGAGGGCGAGCAGGAGGGCATCACGGTCGAGATCGCGATGCAGTACAACACCGGCTACGCGGCCAACATCTATCCCTTCACCAACAACATCACCAATCCCGAAGGCGGCACCCACGAGGAAGGCTTCAAGCTGACCCTGACCCGCATCATCAACAACTACGGCCGCAATTTCGGCATCTTCAAGAAGGACGAGTCGCTCCTCGGCGAAGACACCCGCGAAGGGCTTGTCGCGATCATCTCGATCAAGCATCCGGACCCGCAGTTCGAAGGCCAGACGAAGGCGAAGCTCGGCAACACCGACGTCCGCCGCGTCGTTTCGAACATCATGGCCGAAGGCCTCGAGCGGTTCCTCCTGGAGAACCCGGTCGCCGCGCGGACCATCATCGAGAAGGCCGTCATGGCGCAACGCGCCCGCGAAGCCGCGAAGAAGGCCCGCGACGCGACCCGCCGCAAATCCCCGCTCGACACCCTCGGCTTCGCCTCCAAGCTCGCCGACTGCCGTACGAAGGACGCCTCGAAGTCCGAAATCTACATCGTCGAAGGCGATTCCGCCGGCGGTTCGGCGAAGCAGGGCAGGGACTCCGAATACCAGGCGATCCTGCCGCTCCGCGGCAAGGTCCTGAACGTCGAAAAGGCCCGCCTCGACAAGGCGCTCGGCAACAAGGAGATCCTGTCGATGATCCAGGCGTTCGGCACCGGCATCGGCGAAGAGTTCACGCTCGCCTCCGCCCGATACCACAAGATCATCATCATGACCGACGCCGACGTCGACGGCGCGCACATCCGCACGCTGCTCCTGACGTTCTTCTACCGGTACATGAAGCCGCTCATCGAGAACAACTACATCTACATCGCCCAGCCGCCGCTCTTCAAGGTGCAGGTCGGCAAGACGATCGAATACGCCTACGACGACAAGGAACTCGAGGCGATCCTGGCGCGGCTCGGCGGCAAGCCGGTCATCCAGCGTTACAAAGGTCTCGGCGAAATGAACCCGGAACAGCTCTGGGAGACGACGATGGACCCCGCGTACCGCACCCTGATGCAAGTCAATCTCGAAGACGCGATGGAAGCCGATCAGATCTTTTCGATGCTGATGGGGGAAGACGTGTCGACGCGCAAGGACTTCATCGTCGAGAACGCCGGTTACGTGCGTAACCTGGACATCTGAGGAGCACACCCATGGACGAGAACAACAAGCAGCCGATCGCCCCGGTCATCGGAGCGAACAAACTAGTCGACATCGAGATCACGAAGGAAATGAAGACCTCGTTCCTCAGCTATGCGATGTCGGTCATCGTCGCGCGCGCCCTCCCGGACGTCCGCGACGGCCTCAAGCCGGTCCACCGCCGCATCCTCTTCGGCATGGACGAACTCGGCGTCTATCCCGACAAGGCCTACAAGAAGTCAGCCCGCATCGTCGGCGACGTCATGGGCAAGTACCATCCCCACGGCGACTCCTCGATCTACGACGCGATGGTCCGCATGGCGCAGGATTTCAGCTACCGCTATCCGCTCGTCAACGGCCACGGCAACTTCGGCTCGGTCGACGGCGACGGCGCCGCCGCGATGCGCTACACCGAAGCCAAGATGGACAAGATCACGGTGGAGATGCTCAAGGACCTGCGCAAGAACACCGTCGATTTCATCGACAACTACGACGGCTCCGAACGCGAGCCGAAAGTGCTCCCCTCGAAGTTCCCGAACCTGCTCGTCAACGGCGCCAACGGCATCGCCGTCGGCATGGCGACGAACATCCCGCCGCACAACATGACCGAAGTGATCGACGGCTATGTCGCCTACATCAAGAACCCGGAGATCGAAGACCTGGAACTGATGGACTACGTCAAGGGCCCCGACTTCCCGACCGGCGGCATCATCCTCGGCCAGGCCGGCATCCGCGAGGCGTACCTCACCGGCCGCGGCCAGATCCGCGTCCAGGCCAAGACCGAGATCATCGAGCACGCCAACGGCAAGAAGAGCATCATCATCAAGGAGATCCCCTACCAGGTCAACAAGACGACCCTGATCGAACGGATCGCCGAACTCGCGAAGGACAAGAAGATCGAAGGCATCACCGACCTGCGCGACGAATCGAACCGCAACGGCATGCGCGTCGTCATGGAACTGCGCCGCGACGTCAATCCGGAAGTGCTTCTGAACAACCTGTACAAGAACTCCCAGCTGCAGATCACCTTCGCCGTGAACATGCTCGCGCTCGTCGACGACAAGCCCGAGACGCTCACCCTGAAGCAGATCCTGACGCACTATTTCCGCCATCAGGTCGAGGTGCTCGTCCGCAAGACGCGGTTCGACCTCGACAAGGCGATGGCCCGCGACCATCTGCTCAAGGGCTTCATCATCGCCCTTGACAACATCGAGGCGGTCGTCGCGACGATCCGCGAATCTTACGACGACACGGAAGCCCGCCTGATCGCCCGCTTCGGCCTCTCGGAGATCCAGGCGAAGGCGATCCTCGCGATGCAGCTGCGCAAGCTCTCCGGACTCGAACAGGGCAAGATCCACGACGAACTCGCCGAGATCGAGAAGGCGATCGCCTTCTATCAGAGCGTCCTCTCGAGCGAACAGGTCCAGCACGAGATCCTGATCCAGGAAGCCCTCGACATCCGCGCCCGCTTCGGCGACGCGCGCCGCACCGCGATCGACGCCGACGCCGATTTCGACCTCGAGGACGAGGACCTGATCCCGGTCGAGGACGTCATCATCGCCGTCACCACGAACGGCTACGTCAAGCGCATGAACATCGACGTCTACAAGTCGCAGAACCGCGGCGGACGCGGCAAGACCGGTGTCAAGTGCAACGACGACGACGTCGTCGACTCGATCATCTCGACCTCGACGCACGACTACCTGCTCTTCTTCACGAGCCTCGGCCGCGTCTACAAGATGAAGGGCTACAAGATCCCCTCGCTCGGTCGCAACTCGAAGGGGTTGCCGATCGTAAACCTCCTCAATCTGGCCGAGAACGAGAAGCTCGCGGCGCTCATGAGCGTCAAGGACTTCGAAAGCGGCTACCTGTTCTTCACGACCAAGGACGGCATCGTCAAGCGCACCAAGGTGTCCGACTTCCAGAACATCCGCACCAACGGCATCCGCGCCGTCTCGCTCCGCGAAGGCGACGAGCTGCACAGCGTCAAGCTGACCGACGGGAACCGCGACATCATCATCGGCGCCTCCAACGGCAAGGCGATCCGCTTCAACGAAGAGGACGTCCGCGCCATGGGCAGAAGCGCCGCCGGCGTCAAGGGCATCGAACTCGAGGACAAGGAATGCGTGATCGGCGTGAGCGTCGTCACGGAAGATCGGAACGAGATCCTCGTCATCACCGAGAAGGGTTACGGCAAGCGCACCATCGTCGACGAATACCGCCTCCAGCAGCGCGGCGGGAAGGGCGTCAAGACGATCAACGTCACCGAAAAGAACGGCGTCCTGCGCAAGCTCGTGAACGTGACGCCGGACGAAGACCTGATCGTCGTGACCGACAAGGGCATGGTGATCCGGGTCCCGATCGACCAGATCACGCAGACCAAGCGCTCGACCCAGGGCGTCCGCGTGATCAACCTCGTGGAGAACCACCAGGTCGCCACGATCGCCATCGTCCAACGCTCGGAAGAGTCCGATGAAACACCCGGAAACGGCGCAGCGGCGGTCTTGGAACCGGTTGTCGAAAAGGTCGCTCCGATGACCGTCGAAGACGCTTCGAAGCTCTCGGCCGACTATAAGCACTTCCTGAATCAGGACTCCTCCGCCGACGCGGAAGAGACCGAACAGGACGAGACCGAAGCGGAAGTCGACGGGCTCATGAAGGAAAGCTATTGATTCATCAAATGACAAAAGCGCGTTTCCGAGGTTCGGAAGCGCGCTTTATTTCAATCGTTTTCGTTACAGGCTGTCGCGGATCCGGGCAGCCGTTTCGACGTAGGTCTCGCGGGACGTGTTGCCTGCGTTGTTGATGAAATCGATGTCGACGCCGTCGTTCGGATACCGGGGAATCAGATGGATGTGGAAGTGGAAGACGGTCTGAAGCGGCTTTTCGGTGTTGACCACAACGTTCATGCCGATCGGGTTGTACGCCTTCTTGATCGCGTTGGCGATCTTCGGGACGACCGAGAAGACGTTGCCCGCGAGCGCCGCGTCGACGTCGTAGAGGTTTTTGTAATGTTTCTTGGCGATGATCAGCGTGTGGCCCCTCGTCGCCTGCGAAATGTCGAGGATGGCGAGCACGTCGTCGTTCTCAAACACCTTGTACGAGGGTATTTCCCCATTCAGAATCCTGCAGAATACGCAATCCATATCAAAGTTCCTCCTTCGAGCCATATCGTTCGATCGCGGGAAGCAGTTCCGCGTAATCGTCAATCCAGAAATCCGGGGCGAGCGCCCGAAGCGAATCCCGCCGGTGCGACCAGCCGACCGCGCAGGTGAGGATTCCGGCGTCGCGGCCAGCGACGAGGTCGCCTTCCGTGTCGCCGACCATCACGGCTTGACCGTATCGGAAGGCGGCGAGCGCCTTCAGGACCGGTTCGGGGTGCGGCTTGTGGTTGGTCACGTGTTCGAGGCCGACGATCACGTCGAACAGGCCGGTGAGGCCGTAATGGTCGAGCGACGGCAGCGCCGAGGCGGTGAACTTGCTGGTGACCAGGCCGAGTTTGTATCCGCGCGCCTTGAGCATCCTGAGCGTTTCCGCGGCGCGGGGGTAGATCCGGATCGACTCCATCTCGCATTCCTGATAAATCGCGCGGTAGCGTTCGATCATGGTCCGGACGACATGCGGGTCCGCGGTGTAGCGGGCGAACGACGCCGAAAGCGGCGGTCCGATCATCGCGTCGACCTCGGCCGGCGACACGGACAGGGCGGGAAAAAATTCACGTAGCGTCTTTTTGAGCGTGTCCGCGATCAGCGGGATGGAATCGACGAGGGTTCCGTCGAGATCGAACAGTACGGCGTCGATCCGGGGCATGGTCATCACCTGACACCATTATACCATTTCACCACATCGGCGTCGCAAGATTTCTTTTTGGCGAACGCCTATTCTATGATATAATAAGCCCGGTGAGCGCCGATATGAGAACCATGATCGTCTACAACCCGAAAAGCGGCAAGCAAACGTTCGCCGGACATCTTCAGTATGTCGTCGACCGTCTTTCGGCCTGCGGCCACGACGTCACCACCCGCGAAACCGCCTATCCGGGGCAGGCGACCGAATTCGCCCGAACGGCGTGCGAGGAACAATACGACCGGATCATCATCGTCGGCGGCGACGGCACCTTCAACGAATGCGTCAACGGCATGATGGCGTTCGAACGGCGTCCGGTGATCGGCTACATCCCCGCCGGTACCGCATGCGACATCGGACATACGCTCGGCTTGTCGAAGGACGTCACGAAGGCGATCGACAACATCCTTTCCAACACGGCCGTGCAGATGGACGTCGTCAGGGCGAACGACCGGTACTTCTGTTACGTTTCCGGCAACGGCGCCTACATCGACATCAGCTACGTCACCGATTCCCGCCTGAAGAAGAAAATAGGCTATCTGGCCTATCTGATCAAAGGTATCGAGGAACTGGTCTCGATTCCGAAGATGCGGATGCGCGTCTCCTACGACAAGGGCGAGTTTCGCGGCAGCTTCTCGCTCATGCTCATCATCAATTCGAAACGCGTCGCCGGCATCAACATGATCTACAAGCCGACGCTCGACGACGGGCTCGTCGACGTCGTCCTCTATCGGTATTACTTCCCCTTCAACAACATCATCTATTTCTTCTCGTTCATCCTGCCGTTCTGGTCGACGCCGCTGGTCAAGCGGTTCCGTACCGGATCGATGCGGATCACCACCGACACGAAGTCGAAATGGAACGTCGACGGCGAGTCCGGCGGAACCGGAAACCAGGAAATCCAGGTCTGCAGAAGGGCGATTTCGATCATCGTGCCGGAGCGGGCGAAGCAAAAGCATTTTCCTTCCCAGATCAATCAATCAAAATGACAAAACGCCCATATGTGGGCAAAATAACGATATATAGAAAATATGGAGCATTATATGTTAACTGAGATACTCGTCGTCGAAGGCGCGCATGACAAGCAAAAACTCGAATCGGTCTACCCCGGCGTCGAATGCATCGTGACCAACGGCAGCGAGATCGCCGAGACGACGATCGCACTCATCAAGAGTGCCTCGGATCACCGCGGCGTCATCCTTTTTCTCGATCCCGACCATCCCGGCAGGATGATCACGGACCGGATCCTGGCGGCGGTTCCCAACGCGAAGATCGCTTTTCTGCCAAGACGGGAAGCCGTCAGCGAAAACGGCCGCAAGGTCGGCGTCGAGCATGCGAGCGCCGCGGCGATCGATGCCGCGCTTCGCGGCGTATACACGCTCGGCGGTCACGCCAAGGTACTGGTGACGCCTGCCGACCTCTATGCAAGAGGGCTGGCGGGTGCTCCCGACGCCGCAAGACGGCGCGAAATGGTGTCGGAACGGCTGGGCTTGCCGCTATCGAACGCGAAAACGCTCCTCAAATGGATGAACATGCTCGGCCTACCCGCCGAGCGTCTGGACGGATGATATGAACGAATCGGTCAAAGGCGGCGTCAGCCGCGTTTTGTCGGAAAGCGGGTTCCGGATCAAGAAGCATCTGGGCCAAAACTTCCTGACGGACAAGAACATTCTCGACAAGATCGTCAAAGCGGCCGGCGTCACCCCGCAAACCGGCGTCATCGAGGTTGGTCCGGGACTCGGTTCGCTGACGATTCCCCTCGCGGCCGCGGCGAAGACCGTACTGGCCTATGAGATCGACGCCGAATTGGTGCCGATTCTCGCCGAAACGCTGAAAATGTCGCCCAACGTGATCTTGCTCAACCGGGATATCCTGAAGGCGGACATCGACCTTGATGTCGCGACCTACTTCAAGGACTGTGCCGAGATCGTCGTCGTGGCGAATCTGCCCTACTACATCACCACGCCGATCCTGATGCGATTCCTCGAAACCTCGAAATCAGTCTCCCGCCTCGTGCTCATGATGCAAGGCGAAGTCGCGATGCGCGTCAGCTCGGAACCGGATACGAAAGATTACAACGCGTTGACCGTCGCGATCCGTTATCGCGCGTCGGTGAAGCACCTTTTCAAGGTTCCGCGGACCGTTTTCATCCCGCAGCCGAACGTCGATTCGGCCGTCGTCATGGTCTCCGTCGATCCGAAACCGTCTTACCCGGCACGTGATGAAAGTTTCTTCTTTGAAATGGTGCACCGCTGTTTCTCGCAGCGCAGGAAGACTATATTAAATAATGTAAGAGATGCATATACCGATAAATCACGCGATGAGTGGGCGTCGATCCTGCAAGAAGTCGGGATCGATCCGAACTGTCGGGCAGAGACGCTCAGCGTCGCCGATTTCGTCCGCCTCGCCGATCGGCTGACCGTCTCAGAGGCGGGAAAGTAGGATCCTCCATGAAAAAACTGCTCGGGGTCGGCGCCATTCTGGTGGCGGTCATGTTCTGGGGCGTATCGTTCATTTCGATCGCAGCGCTTGTGTCCGGAGGATATATCGATTCAGTCACGCTCGGATTCTTCCGCTATGTTTTCGCCGTCGTCTTTGTCCTGATCGTCGCATTCGCATCCAAAATGGACTTCAGGATCACCAAACGCGACTTTGTCACGTTCTTCCTCGCCGGTTTCATGGGAATCTTCATGTATTCGGTCTTCGAAAACTCGTCCATGCTGTATATCTCCTCCGAAACCGCCTCGATTCTCGTCTCGCTCACGCCCATGGCGGCCGTTCTCGGGAACCGCCTCGTGTACAAGGAGCGGATCGGCGGACGCTCGATTCTCCTGATTCTCGTCTCGATCGCGGGCGTCGCGATGGTCGTGTTCCATGACGGATTCGCCTTGGGAGGCCTCGCCAACGCATGGATCGGGTATCTCTTCATGGTCCTCTCGATTGTCTTTTGGACGGTGTATACCTTGATCACAAAGAAGGCCGGGATGAAATACAACAGCCTGAAAATCACGACGATCCAATCGATCATCGCACTGTTCACATTCCTGCCAACGTTGATTTTCAGGCCTTTCCCTGACTTTCTGTCATTCGGTCCGACACAATGGTTTCACCTCGTTTTCCTCGGGGTCATCTGTTCCGGGGTCTGTTATTACCTGTATGTTTTCTCCGTCGACGCGCTCGGCGTGACGCTCCCGAACGTCTTCATCAACTTCGTTCCGCTCTTCACCGTTCTGACGAACATCCTGGTGTTCGGCGAAACGATCGATGCCCTCACCATCATCGGCGGACTCGTCATCATCCTCTCGATGACGCTGCTCACGATCCAAAGCATCCGCACCGCGGAAACAAAGCCGGGAAACTGACGGCTTTTTTCTTTGCATTAGCAAATACATATGATATGATTGATGTGTAACCATTTCCACACGGGTTCGGAGGCTTGCTATGTTCAAGAAACTGCTCATTCTATCCATATTAACGCTCGTGACGGCGACGATCGTCGGATGCGGGCTCGTCACGGTGACGACGACCGAGTCGACCACCGGCACGACCGACACCACGGCGACGGAAACGACGACCGGCGCGAGTTCGACGGAAACATCCACGGAACAGACCACGACCACCACGACCGGCGTCACCACGACCAAGACCGCGCTCATCGATCTGATTCCCGCCGAGTGTTCCGACATCGCCATCGTCGACGGCTGGGTTCCGACTTGGTGCGACGAGTTCGAAGCGGCGCTTCCCACGACCATCATCGATCCGACCAAATGGACCTATCAAACGGGCGGCGGCGGGTTCGGAAACCAGGAATTGCAGTATTATAAAAACGCCGATCCCGACAATATCGCGATCCGCGACGGTGCGCTCGTCATCACCGCTCTCAAGGAAGTCTATTCCTCCAACAACTATACTTCAACGAAGCTTTGGACGCAGGCAACCGCCAGCTTCAAGTACGGCAAGATCGAGATGCGGGCGAAACTGCCCTACGGCCGCGGCACCTGGCCGGCCTTCTGGATGATGCCGAAGACATCCAAGTACGGCGGTTGGCCCGATAGCGGCGAGATCGACATCATGGAACACGTGGGATATGACATGAATACCGTCCTAGGAACCGTCCACACCGAGCGTTTCAGCGGCACCAACGGCCGCGGCGGGTCCACCGACTCGCTCATTCCCAACACGGTCGCCTCGATCGACGTCGTCAACACCTGGCATACCTATGGCATCATCTGGAACGAAGATAAGATCGAATGGTACTTCGACGGACACCTGTTCGGTACGGTCGAAGCGGATGAGAAATGGGGCAACGGCTACAGCGCCGACACCAGCCTCGACTGGCCGTTCGACCAATCCTTCTACATCATCCTCAACCTCGCCATCGGCGGCACCTGGGGCGGCGCGCAAGGCGTCGACGACACCATCTTCCCGGCGACCTTCGCGATCGACTACGTCCGCGTCTACCAGCAGGACTATGTCACCGGCGACGCCGAAAGTCCCTCTACGATCCGGATGCCGCGCATCTATTGGCAGAGCGGGAACCAAGCGTTCATCTCCTGGACGCCGGCGACCGACGACCTCCGCGTCAAATCGTATTATGTTTATGTCAACGGCGTCATGTCAAAAAAGACATCCGTGAATGCCGTCCTGCTGATCAACCTGAGACTAT
>CAIMSF010000145.1 GCA_903844055.1 uncultured bacterium | reverse complement strand
CTCAAGCAGCGCTGCCTCGCCGACGTCGATTTCGCGCTCGCATGCCTCAACATGGCCCTTGAACCGAACTTCTACCGCGCGGGCGACGGCACGATCTCGAAGATCCATTGTCCGGTCCTCCATTTCTGGGGCACGCTCGACAAGACCGTCCCCGAATCCATGGTCCTCGACAACATGAAGGGCATCCCCGGTCCCTCGACCTACGTGAAGTTCGACGATTGCGGCCACTCGCCGCTCGTCGACAAGCCCGCGGAACTCGCGGACCACATCCGGTGTTTCCTCCTTTGAGCGGCCAAAACCGCTCCGCTTCGGTTCGGGCGCGCGATCGCATCGCGTGCCCGGACGAGGCGTCCGCCGGGTCCGAATCGAGATTTTTGATGACCGTCGGGGGATTTCGTCGAAAATCGCGCGAAATCGTGCGAAAATCGCATCAATGTGCTTGACATCCCGATTTATTGGATTTATAATGACACCGTAAAGAGCAAAGTTAGAGAAATCTAGCGACGCAAAGCTATAGGGCCTTCGAAAGATGGCAGCCAGTTGCCGTTATCTGTTTCTAGGATGAGGGCGCTTTTTTATTTCATAGGACCGGAGTGCGATCGCACCCCGTCTCCGATGAAGGAAAAGCGACCGCTCCATGAAGGGTAGTGGCTTTTTTTATAGGTAAGAAGAGCTGCTTCCCAAGTCGAAACGGAGGGATGAACCCGGCTATGGGCCTCAGAGCAAAATTGGCACAGCGGGTCGTCGCCGCATCCCGTGCGGCGCGAGTCGCCAAGGCGAGCCGATGGGGAATCATCGCCAGCGGCGTTCTCACCTTCCTGATCTTCGCGATATCGTACTACGGCCAGGTCGTCGGCAACTTCACCTTCACGGTCGACCGCATGGCCCAGAGCGCCGGCATCACTCTCTACGAGAATGCGGTGACGCAGGAGTACACCTCCCGCCTCATCTCCGGCAAGGTCGATAGCGCGGACGGCATGACCGCCTTGTGCGGAACGGAATACTCGACCTTCGAACTCGGTCACGACGTCTGCGTCCCGGACGATTCGTACCTGACGTCGGTCGACGGTTCCAACAACGGCGAATCGCTGATGGTCTACACGTTCTACGTTGCCAACGCGGGCGACCTGATGGTCGACATGCAGGCGGCGATCACGGTCGTGTCCGCCACCAAAGGCGCCGAAGAAGCGATTCGCGTCAGGGTCATCTTCGATTCGGTCGGCCTCACCTTCGCGAGGCTCCAGACGGATCGGGGCGATCATCCGGGGGAACCGGAGATCGAAACCGAGCCGTTCACGAGCAACACGACGGTGATGACCAAGAACTACACCGCCCTCCAACCGGGTGCCGTCATCAAAGTCACAGTGGTTTTGTGGTTTGAAGGCGAAGACGCCGATCACAACCTGAACATCGTCGGCGGCGGCATCAAGTTCCAGATGGATTTCACCGTGACCCACGTCTACGAGGAATTCTAAGGGTCGGCAGCAAGACTTCACACAAGTGTTTAAAAAACAAAAAATAGATAGGGAAAAGGAGAAACAAAATGAAAAACCTCAGAAACAAAATCGTTCTTTCCGGACTCGTCCTGCTCTTCGCCCTGGTCGCCACGATCGGATCGACCTTCGCGTGGTTCACCGTGTCCAATACCGTCACCGTCGCTGCCATGCAGCTGAACGTCAAGTCGTCCGAATCGCTGCTCATCAAAGTCTTCGCAGGCGAGAACGGCGACGAGGCATCTTTGCTTGACGCGAACAACTACAAGGCCAACCTTTCGCTTTCCGACATCACCGCTCAGTATGCCGGCCTCACTTCCTGGTATATGACGGACGTCACTGCAACCGTCTCGCAGTCCGGTTCGACTTTGAACCCGAAACAACTTCAAACGATGGATGTCGATAATAAGACCTATTCCGGCACCGATGGAACGCCGAACAGCGCTACCGGCAACTTCATCGAACTCAAGTTCTGGATCCTGTCGCAAGGTTCGGGCACGGAAGATGTCGTTCTCTCCGATCTCGTCATCGACACGGTCACGGCGAACTCCGACACGCAGGACAACGTCGTCAACGCCGTCCGCCTCGCGACTTGGGTTTCCAAGGCCGCCGCTACACCGGTTGCCGGCACCGCCCACGTTTATTCCGAAGATCCGGATTACGCTTTCACCTTCATCCCCGGCATGAGAGGTTTCACCGACACCAAGTTCTATTGGGTCGGAACCGCGGGTGAATCCAACCTTCGCAACGTCTCCGGTTCGATCATCTACGTGCATGTCGCGGGTGATCTTGGCACCACCACCGAAACCGAAACGCATTACTGGACCCTTGGATCCGGAAACTACATTCTCGATAGCGGTGCTCTCGAAGTCGCCGTCACCGGTTATGGTGGAGCGGTTGAAGTTGCTGCCGCGAACATCTTTACCACCGCCACGCTCGCCAATGACGCAGCCCTGAACAAGATTTCCGATGCCAACCAAGCTTTACTCGTCACCGCTCAGTCGCTCTATGAAGATGGTGTCGGAATTGCCAACGTCTCTTCCGCCGACCTCGCCGGAGCCGATGTGATTTATAGTCTTGCTCAGAACGTTCCGACCCTCTTCACGGTCCGTATCTACATCGAAGGATGGGATTCCGATACGACCAACGCGATTCTTGCCGCCGCCTTCAGTATTTCCTTCAAATTCTCGCTGCAAGACGTGAACCCGTAATAATCTCTCTTTCTAAGCAAACTAGATAGAAGGAGGCATGATACCATGACAAACCTGAAAACCAAAGTCATCATGACGGGTCTCGTCCTGCTGTTCGCGATCATCGCCTCATTCGGTACGACCTTCGCCTGGTTCACGGTGTCCAACACCGTCGAAGTCGGTCAGATGCAGATCAACGTCAAGACCGATACGTCCCTCCTCATCCGCGTCTATGACGGGGAATTCGAGGGGGACGCCGCCCAGGACCTCCTTGATGAGGAGAGCCTGCTCGACGCCGCGACCTACCGGAACAACCTCGTGTCGACCGACATCACCGCTACTACAGAATACGCCGGCCTCGCCGGCTACCGGCTGAGTCCGGTCACGGCCGCCAACGCCGCCTATGACGATCTCGACGGGCAAACCCTGAAGACGATGAACGTCATCACCAAGGCGCTCACGACCACGACCAACGCGAACTCGCCCACCGGCGATTTCATCGAGCTCAAGTTCTGGTTGCTCTCCCAGGTATCCAACAACACGATCTATCTCTCCGATCTGGCGATTTCCGTCGAAGCGGCCACGAACGATCTCGATACCCAGGACAACGTCATTTACGCGGTGAACCTCGCCGTCTGGATGTCGCAGGAACTCGCTGTCCCGACCGTCGATCCAGCCCTGATCTTCAGCACCAATCCCGATTACGCCTTCGCGTTCACCGCCGGCATGCGCGGTGCCATCGATACCCCTGATGAGCCCACGATCTCCGGCCCGTACACGCTGACCGCCGGCCAGCGTTCGGGGCTGCTCGCGCAGCACTCGCTCTTCAGCGGCGCCGATGTGGCGAACATCTCTTCGTCCACCGTGCCGACCCCGATCGCCACGCTCGACGGCGACACGCCGTCACTCATCACCGTGCGCATCTACATCGAAGGATGGGATGCCCAGACCACCAACGCCATCCTCGCCTCCAAGTTCAACATCTCGTTCAATTTCGAGATCATCGAATAAGGTCGTTCACGCAACCCCTCCGGCATCGACCGGAGGGGGAGCGGAATGATGGAAAGAAGGGAATCAATGAGTACATTCAAGAAAAAAATCCTTCTCGCGGGCATGGTGGCCATTTTTGCTTTCGTGACGACGATCGGCGCGACATACGCCTGGTTCACGATCGGCATGGCATCGCAGGTATCCGATATCCAGTTGACCGTCCAATCCGCCACATCGCTCATGATTATGATGGACGATGAAAATGGCGGTGGTTACAACATGATAGACGATGAAGCCTACTTGATGAACCCGGCGAATTACGTAACGCTTCTTTCGAACGCCAACATTACCGCTGAGTATGTTTTCACTAGTATCGTACTTGAGCCGGTCACCACTACCGATGGTCTGGCAATGATTCGTCAGGATCTGACAACTCCCGCATCGGCGAACCCCGCAACTCCCGGTCAATACATCGAGTTCTCGATGTGGATTCTATCTCAGGACAAGGATGTCCATGTAGCTACGATGGATCTCGAGGTCGTCTCTGATGACGAAAACACCGAACAGCAAGATGAAATTATCAATTCAATCCGCCTCTCGGTGAAGTCAGCCGATATCGCTTCCCCTTTCATCTACGGATACGACAAGGATTATGATTACGAATACACAAGCGGAACCGTGATTGCTCCAGCAACGAAGACCGCTCTCATCGCTCTTCATGGACTCTATTACTCGAATGTGGCTGTCGCCAATCAATGTACCGACGTACTGGACGATGCCAATACCATCGTAACGCTTGCGGCCGACGTCCCAGAAAAAGTCACCGTCCGCATCTGGATCGAAGGTTGGGATTTCGACTCAAACAACAACGTCCTCAATGCCGATTTCGCCATCTCGTTCGGTTTCATCGTCAAAGCCGTGTTGTAACGAAAAAACGCCCAAATTACCGATAACCCAACACAACTTAGGCGTAAAAAACCTAAGTTGTGTTACTTTCGGGGGCCGGTTTTTCCGAACCCGTGAATCCATTCTTGTGGATACGGTTTCGGAAAAGGCGATCCCATGGTTCACGCAAGGCCGGTTCACGTGGAGATTTCGACACTTTTTCATAATTTCGTGATGAAATAATCCAAAATATACTATATAATATATTTTAGCGTGTTAATCGATAGGTGCGCGAGGAGTGTGTAATCGTATGGAAAATACCAAGCAACAAAAAAAAGGTCTCAAACTGGCTCTCAACATCGCTTTTTACGTGGTGCTGGGACTCGTGGTGGTCTATTCGGTGCTCG
>CAIMSF010000144.1 GCA_903844055.1 uncultured bacterium | reverse complement strand
GCGCGTCGGCGCCGGGATGATCGAGCGGTTCAAGAAGGTCACCCATCCGGTGCCGATGCTCTCGCTTTCCAACGTCTACGACGAGACCGAGCTGCGCGAGTTCGACGCCCGCGTGAGGAAGGAAGTACCCGACTTCACCTATGTCGCCGAACTGAAGATCGACGGCCTCTCGATCTCGCTGCTCTATGAGAACGGGTCGCTCGTCCGCGCCGCGACGCGCGGCGACGGCGTCGTCGGCGAGGACGTCACCGAGAACGTCCGGACGATCAAGTCGATCCCGCTCACGATCCCCTATCCGGGCACCCTCGAGGTGCGCGGCGAGGTGTTCATGAACGACGCCGCCTTCGCGGCCGTGAACAAGGAGAAGGAACTCCTCGGCGAGGAACCGTTCAAGAATCTCAGGAACGCCGCGGCGGGTTCGCTCCGCCTGCTCGATTCCAAGCTCGTCGCCAGGCGGAAGCTCGACTCCTACATCTACTATATGATGGACCGGACCGTCTGTCCGACCCATTTCGAATCGCTTGCGATGCTCAAGAAACTCGGCTTCAAGACGAACCCGGAGACGCGCCTGTGCAAGAACATCGACGAGGTCGTCACCTACGTCGCGAAGGTCGAACAGCTGCGCCGCACGCTTCCCTACGACACCGACGGCGTCGTCGTGAAGGTGAACGAATTCGCCCTCTATGAAAAGATCGGCTATACCGCCAAGTCCCCCAAATGGGCGACGGCCTACAAGTACCCGCCCGAGGAAGTCGTGACCCGGCTGAACGCGATCACCTTCCAGATCGGCCGCACCGGCGTCGTCAC
Source organism: uncultured bacterium (assembly GCA_903844055.1). Lineage (GTDB taxonomy): Bacteria > Bacillota_I > Bacilli_A > Izemoplasmatales > Hujiaoplasmataceae > UBA12489. Next base: position 2,370 of record CAIMSF010000144.1, on the reverse strand, counting down.
GCCGGTCGCCGAGCTGACCCCCGCGATGGTGTCGGGTTCGCTCGTCTCGCGGGCGACCCTCCACAACGAGGACTACTGCCGCGCCCTCGACATCCGCATCGGCGACGACGTCGTGATCCGCAAGGCGGGCGAAGTGATCCCCGCCGTGGTCAAGGCGCTCGTCGAGCACAGGACCGGAACCGAAGTGCCGTTTGCGATGGCGACCCGTTGTCCGGCCTGCGGCTCCCCGCTGCTTCGCAAGGAAGGCGAAGCCGAATACTTCTGCACCAACCCCGACTGCGACGCGCAGAAGATCAACGGCCTGATCCATTTCGCCTCGCGCGACGCCTACGACATCGAGGGCCTCGGCGAGAAGGTCGTGACCGACTTCTACAACGACGGCTTCCTCCATTCGATCTCCGACGTCTTCCGGCTCAGGGACCATACGCAGGAACTCGTCCTCAAGGAGGGGTTCGGCGAGAAGTCGGTCTTCAACCTGATCGACGCGATCGAAGCCTCGAAGAAGAACAACCTCGACCGCCTGCTCTTCGGCCTTGGGATCAAGCTCGTCGGCCAGAAGACGGCGAAGCAGATCGCCGACCGCTACCCCTCGATGGAGTTGATCCGGCATGCGTCGGTCGACGATTTCCTGAAGGTCCAGGACATCGGCGAGACGACCGCCGTCGCGATCGTCGACTGGTTCACGCGACCCGAGAACCAGCGTTTGATCGACGAACTCGCCGCCTTCGGCCTGACGATGGTCTATACCTCGAACAAGATCGGGAAAACGACTCCCTTCACGGGAAAGACGGTCGTCGTCACCGGCACCCTGTCGAACTATTCGCGAAGCGAGGCGGAAGCGCTCATCGAGCGCTACGGCGGAAACGTCGCGGGCTCCGTGTCCAGGAAGACCGACTTGATCGTCGCCGGCACCGACGCCGGCTCGAAATTGACCAAGGGACGCGAACTCGGCGTCCGCATCATCGACGAGGAAGGCTTCAGGAACCTGCTTTCCGAAGCGGAATGAATACGATACCCAGATAGTCAGGAGGCGGTCGCCATGGACGGTCAAATCGTCATCAAAGGCGCTCGCGAGAACAATCTCAAAAGCATCGATCTCGTCCTACCCAAGAACAAGCTCATCGTCATGACGGGTCTTTCCGGTTCCGGAAAGTCCAGTTTGGCGTTCGACACGATCTACGAGGAAGGACGGCGCCGCTACGTCGAGTCGCTGTCCGCCTACGCGCGCCAGTTCCTCGGGAACATGGAGAAGCCGGACGTCGATTCGATCGAGGGGCTTTCGCCCGCGATCTCGATCGACCAGAAGACGACCTCCAACAACCCGCGGTCGACGGTCGGCACCGTCACCGAGATCTACGACTACCTGCGTCTTCTCTACGCCCGCATCGGGCGGCCGTTCTGTCCCGAACACGGGATCGAGATCGCCCGCCAGACGATCCAGGAGATGACCAACAAGATCCTCGAGCACGACGGCGCGAAGGTCCTCATCCTCTCCCCCGTGGTCCGCGGGAAGAAGGGCGCGCAGGAGAAGGTCCTGACCGACCTGCGCCACGACGGCTATAACCGGATCCGCCTGAACGGCGAGTTCCACGACCTCGACGAGGAGATCGCGCTCGAGAAGACGAAACGCTACGACATCGAGGTCGTGATCGACCGCGTCGTCATCAAGGAAGGGATCCGGTCGCGTCTGTACGACTCGATCGAAACCGCCTGCAAACGCTCCGAAGGCCTGATGATCGCGCTCGTCGACGACGTCGAGATGCTGTTCTCGGAGAACTACAGCTGCCCGATCTGCGGCTTCACGATCTCGAAGCTCGAGCCGCGGCTGTTCTCCTTCAACTCGCCCTACGGCGCCTGTCCGGACTGCTCGGGGCTCGGCTTCACGCGCAAGATCGACACGAACCTGCTCATCGACAACGACAAGCTGTCGATGTCGAAGGGCGTCCTCGACAAGTACGCCAATACCGAATCGATCTACTACCAGATGGTCGCCCAGGCCGCCAAGGCGCACGGGATCGACGTCGACAAGCCCTTCCGGGAGCTGACCGACGAAGAGAAGAAGATCATCTTCTACGGGTCCGACAAGGTGATCCACTACAAGTTCCTCTCGAAATCATCGGAGTTCGAGCACAACCAGAAGAAGACGTTCGAAGGCGTCGTGAACAGCCTCGAACGCCGTTACGTCGAGACCACCTCGAAGATGATCCGCGACTGGATCGAGACGATGATGAACGACATCCCGTGCGAACGCTGCCACGGCAAGCGCCTTTCCGAAGAGGCCCTCTCGGTCAGGATCGACGGGAAGAACATCGAGGAAGTCACGCGGATGACGATCGAGGGTCACCTCGCCCACATCGATTCCTTCCACCT
>CAIMSF010000143.1 GCA_903844055.1 uncultured bacterium | reverse complement strand
GTGGGCGAGCGGTTCGCCGTTCGTGAAGACGGTGAGGTCCTTCGAAAAGTTGCGGAGCACGTCGAGTTCCTCGAGCATGAACTCGCCGTTCCCGACGATGCCGATCTTCTTCTGGCGGTACAGGAATCCGTCGCAGACGGCGCAGAAGGAGATGCCGAGTCCGAGGAAATCGTTGTAGCGGCGCACCTTCAGGTTGGTCCGGCTCATGCCGGTCGCCAAAAGGACCGCTTTCGCGGCATAGACGTTCTGGGCGGTCTTGACGGTGAAGCCGTCGCCGGCTTCGATCGCGAGGACTTCCTCCTTGCGCACCTTGACGCCGAGGCGTTTGGCCTGCGCCACGCCGCGGGCGATCAACTCGGTGCCGCTGACGGCTTCGACGATGCCGTAGTAGTTCTCGATCGCATCGGACTTGGCGAGCGCGCCCTGGTCTTTCATCAGGACGAGGACGTCGCGTTTGAACCGTTGCAGGTAGATGGCCGCGGAGATCCCCGCGGGACCGCCGCCGACAACGATGACGTCGACCATGGTTACAGTCCCAGTCGCTTGAGGAGGTTTTCCTTGCTCATGAGACCGACGACTTGGCCGACGGCCTTTCCGCCCTTGAAGAGCATGACGGTCGGGATCGAGGAGATGCGGTAGGCGTTGGCGAGGGCGGGTTCGTCGTCGACGTTGACCTTGCCGACCTTGACCTTGCCGGCGAGATCGGCGGAGATCTGTTCGATCGTCGGGCCGAGGGCCTTGCAGGGGCCGCACCAGACGGCCCAGAAATCGACGATGACGGGGAGCTCGGACTGCAGGACTTCTTGCTGGAAATTGCCGTTCGTTAACTGAATTGACATTGGTAGGTTCTCCTTTGGATGAGTCTGTTGTTTCCGAGCCTATTGTACCAAACACGGGCGAAAAACGAAACCGTTTTGCTTGTCGACGCTCAAAAGCCTTCTTCTTCCGGAAACAACCGCATCTGTTCGAACGGATTCTGCTTCTTCGCAAGCAGGAACTTGTAGTTCCCATAAATCATGTCCGCGATGTCGGAGGCCGACATGTTCGTCGTGTCGATCACCATGTCGACGTTGGCGATATGCGTGAGGTCGAACCGCTCGCGGTCCGAGGCGAGCCGGGCTTCGGCCTGTTCCTTGGTATCGCCGCGGTAGCGCATGCGTTCATAGCGGACCGACTCGTTGGTCTGCAGATAGATGGCGACGATCGTGCAGACGCGCAGTTGGGTGAAGGAAGCCAGTCCGCGCGGTTCGAGGATGATCAGCTTGTCATCCCTGAGCTGGTTGAGCGGCGTGCCGTAGCGGAACCCGTTGTAGGTCGCCGTTTCGGCGAAATACTTGGTTTCGATGAGGCGGTCGAACTCGGCTTCGCTCACGAACTGGTAATCGAAGCCGTCGATCTCGTTGACCCGCTTCGGACGCGTCGTGCAGGTCACGACGCGGGAAATCGGGTATCTGTTCAGCATGATCTTGGCCGATTCGGTTTTGCCCGAAGCGCTCGGGCCGAGCAGGATCAACATGTGCGCCACCGCCTTCAAAACTGTCTATTCACATTATATATCATACGCCGGTTCCGCGGTATTCGGCAAACGAAATTTCCGATGATTTTTCGTTTCACCGCGAGCGTCGTTTGCATGATGCGCGGATTCGTAGTATAATACTACCGAAACGCAACGGGAAGGAGGGGATCGGGATGGTCATCCATACGGAACACAATACCACCAACAAGAAGAAACGCAAGATTCCGCCGCTGCTCATCATCATCCTCAGTTTCCTCGGGATCATCGCGCTCGGTTCGTTCCTCTTCTCCCTGCCGATCGCGGTGAAGGAAGGTCGTCTCCCCTATCTCGACGCGCTGTTCCTCTCGACCTCCGCCATCTGCGTGACCGGACTGTCGACGATCGCCGACCTCGGCGCGACGCTGTCCGTCTTCGGGAAGGTCGTGCTCGTGCTTTGGATCCAGATCGGCGGGCTCGGCATCGTCACCCTGGCGATCTACATCCTCGCCCTGCTCGGCGTCCGCATCGGCGTGATGGAGCGCGTCGTCGTCCGCGAGGCGCTCAACCAGACGTCCTCGCAGGGGATGGTCCGGCTCGTCAAGGCGATCGTCCTGACCTCGCTTGCCTTCGAATTCGTCGGCACGTGGCTATCCTTCATCGTCTTCATCCGCGACTACCCCTTCTGGCAGGCCCTCGGCATCAGCGCCTTCCACGCCGTCTCCGCCTTCAACAACGCCGGATTCGACCTGATCGGCGCGACCAGCCTCGTCCCCTACGCCGACAGCGTGCTGCTCAACCTCACGACCGCCTTTCTCGTCATCTGCGGCGGGATCGGCTTCATCGTCCTCTTCGACCTGATGAAGAAACACGGCTGGAAACAACTCACCAACTATTCCAAGATCGTCATCAAGACCACCGCCGTCCTGCTCGTCGTCGGCACGCTCATCCTGAAGCTGACCGAAGGCGCGGAGATGACCTGGCTGCAGGCGTTCTTCCAGAGCTTCACGGCCCGGACCGCCGGATTCTCGACCGTCGACATGACGCGCGTCTCGGTCTCCGGCATCTCGATCCTGATCCTGCTCATGTACATCGGCGCTTCGCCCAACTCGACCGGCGGCGGCATCAAGACGACGACGGCGTACGTGATCGTCAAGTCGACCCTCGCGTTCTTGCAGGGGAAGACGCCGATCACGAAGAACCGCCGGATCGACGACGAGACGCGGATCAAGTCGTTCTCGCTCGCCTTCCTCGCGATCGTCTCGGTCTTCGCGGCGTTCCTCGCGGTCGAGGCGTTCGAGCGCAACAGCGCGCTGTTCGAGGCGACCGCCACGAACGTCCTGTTCGAAGTCGTCTCCGCCTTCGGCACGGTCGGCCTCTCGCAGTCCGTCACCCCGTTCCTTTCGTCCGGATCGAAGGTCGTGATCACCGTGATGATGTTCCTCGGCCGCCTCGGTCCGATCACCATCTTCGGCTTCTTCAACCGCAACTGGGGCCATCCCTATGCTTCCTCGACCGAATATCCGCCCGAAAAAATGCTCATCGGCTAAGTTGTCCCGAAGTCCGCTTCGGGACTTTTCAACCGCCGGGAAGGAATGTCCATGCGCATCTACGTGATCGGCTCCAACGAACATCATCTGACCTTCGAGTCCTGGTTCCGCCGCCGCCTCGCGGCGACCGTCCCCGGCACCGCCGGGGCCTCCCTCGCGGCGGGCCGCTTCCTGTTGAACGGAAAGAAGCTCGCCGATCCCAGGACGATCCTGTCGGCCGGCGACGAGATCACCGACACCCGATCCGAAGGCGTCGAAAAGACCGAACCCGCCTCGCTCTCGATCGTCTACGAGGACGAAGACCTCCTGATTGTCGACAAGCCCGCCGGGATGCTTTCGCATCCGGAGGCGGGGATGCGCGAGCCGGACGTCCTGGGCGCGCTCAAGTCGCTGCGCGCCGCGGACGGCTATGCCCCAGGCAACCGCCTCGACTACCACACCACCGGGTTGTTGATCGTGACCAAGCACAAGCTCGCGGCCGGACGGCTGGCCGCCGCGATGCGCGAGAACCGCGTCCGCAAGACCTATCTGTGCGCCGTTTCGGGCTACCTTCCCGAACCGGAGGCGACCCTCTCCGCCTATCTTCTGAAAGACGAGGAAAGCGCCGTCGTCCGCGTTTCCGACGTGCCCCTCGAAGGCGCGAAACCGATCCATACGCGGTATCGCGTGATCCTCGAGAAAGGCGACATCAGCCTGCTCGAGGTCGAACCCGTCACCGGCCGGACCCACCAGATCCGCGCCCACATGGCCTTCGTCGGCCATCCGGTCGTGGGCGACCCGCTCTACGGGATTGCCGCCCTGAACCGCCGCTACGGCCTCCGCCGGCAGGCGCTCTGTTCCCGCACGCTCTCCTTCTCCTTCCCCGAACCGGACCATCCGTGGCATCGCCTCGATGGGAAGACCTTCATCAAAAAAGACGTCGATTTCCTCGACGTCCTGCGTTTGCGGCAACCTTGACGGTTGCCTTTTTTTATCGAATGACGACGCCTTGGCAGACGACGTGCCTGACGGCTCCGGTTTCGTCAAAGACGACGAGGTCGGCGGATCCGCCAATCCTGATCGAACCGACGGAGTCGCTTTTTCCAAGCAGGGCGGCCGGGGCCTTCGTGAGCATCCAGACGGCGTCGACGATCGGAATCCCGATCGCGATCAGGTTTTGGAGAAGCTGGTCCGAGGCGACGATCGACCCGGCGAGCTTGTCCGTGCCGGCGACGAAGGCGGCTTCGCGGACATCGACCTGGATGCCGTGTTCGGCGTCGCCGAGACGGTACCTTCCGGCCTCCATTCCGGCGGGGGAGAGGCAGTCGGAGACGGCGACGAGCTTTTCCCGGCCCTTGTTCTTGTAGCCGAGCCAGACGAGTTCGGCGGGGACGTGGCGGAGGTCGGCGATGATTTCGGCGTAGAGCCGGTCGTCGAGCAGGGCCGCTTCGACGACGCCGCCCTGTTTGCGGCCGTCGCGCTCCCCGGCCTGGGACATCGCGTTGTACAGGTGCGTGACGCTCGAAAAGCCGTGGTCGCAGGCGGCCATGACGGTTTGGGCGCTCGCATCGGAGTGGCCGCACGAGGCGTTGACGCCGTGGCGGCGCAGATGCTCGCCGAGCGCGAAGGCGCCCGCCAGTTCGGGGGCGGCCGTCATCCGGAGCAGACAGGGATGGTCGGCCACCAGTTTCCCGTATTCGGCGGGGTCGGGGTCCTTCAGGTACGCGGGATTGTGCGCGCCGGCTTTGTGCTTGGACAGATACGGTCCCTCGAGATGGGCGCCGAGGATGCGGGCGCGGATCGAACCCGAGGACATCGCGGCCCGGCAGGCCGCGAGGAACCGCTCGAGGTCGGCGAGGGGTGCGGAGACGGCGGTCGGGACGAGCGCGGTCGTGCCGTGCGTCAGATGATGCTCGGTCGCCGCGCGGAAGGCTTCCGGCGTCGCTTCCATGAAGTCGCGGCCGCCCCCGCCGTGGACGTGGACGTCGACGAATCCGGGGGCGACGTAGGCGCCGGCCGCGTCGAGCGTGACGTCGGCGCCCGGAAGGTTCTGCCCGAGCGCGGCGAAACGGCCGCCGTCGATCAGGACGTCGGTTTTGACGAGGTCGGATCCGAGGATGCAAAGACCGTTCTTGACTTGGATGGTCATCGGCCGAACCTCCCTACAGGTGGAATCGCTTGCGGATTTCTTCCTTGATCGATTTTGGGAAGAAGAAGATGATGACGAGCAGGATGAACATCGCCGCCCCGAACGAGGCGATCGACGGCCACGCGACGGCTTCGGGGATGACCCTGGCCCAGACGAGGACGAGCGGGACGAGCGAGAAGACGAGGATCGTGAGCAGGTAGACGATGTAGTCGCGGTGGTTGATCCGCTTGATCCAGATGATGAACGAGATCGCCAGGTTGCAGGCGAGGAGGGCGAGCGGGGTGACGTAGTAGAGCGCCCAGCCCTGCTGGCCGTCGATGAACCCGTCGACGCCGTTCAGGATCAGGATCAGGACCGTGGTCAGAAAGGCGATGCGGAACGCGATGTTCTGCTTCGTCAGGATGCCGTAGCGGACGAGGAGCCAGAAATAGAGGATCGCGCCGATCGGGATGGGGCTCCACCACTGCTCTCCCGGCTGGCGGGTGAAGAGGTTGACGAAGAACAAGGTGGCGATCGAGACGGTCGTGACGAAGAGCAGGATCTTCTTCGTGATGGGCAGGACCTCGCGGTGCGAGGGGATGCACTCCGGATACACCTCGGTGATGTTCGGGTCGTCCTCGCCCTGGAGCACCTGGTGGCACAGCGGACAGTATTTGAACCGGGTCTTGACGTCGACGTTGCACTTGTCGCAGTGTTTCATAGGTATTCCTCCACGAAGTTGCTTTCGACTTCGACGTCGATCCCGCGGGCGGTGAAATGGCGGAAGAATTCGCGTTCGGCGTTGGTTTCGAGGATCGACCGGGTGAAGGTGATCTTGAATTTGTCGCCGATCGACATGATGCCGAGGTTCAGGGTGTTGTACTTGCCTGAATAGACGGCGCAGGAGACGTTGTCGATATAGGGCTCCATCGACGCCGGGATCTCGAACCGCCCCATGTTGGACATGCTCAGGGTGTTGAGCGAGAGACCCATGATCGCATAGCCGATCTTGAGCGCGAACCGCTTGATGAAATACGGCGTGGCGCGCAGGAAGACGTTCTTTTCGAAGTGGTAGTTCTCCGACATCTTGCGCTGCAGTTCGGACTTGGTCATGCCGGCGGCGAACTGCTTCTTGACGAGCTCGAGGATCTCGTCGAAGGTGATGTCGGAGCGGTTCATCCGCATGTCCGACTTGACGAAGATCGAGAAGTTGCGGAGCGTCTGCGACGGGAAGTGCTTGCGCAGGTTCACCGGCACGAAGATCTTGACCGGCTTCTGGTTGTCCTTCAGATGCTCGCGGTACTGGATCTGCGTGACGTAGATGACGTGCATCATCAGGGCCGCGAGATACTCGGTGACGGTCGCCTGCCGCGAACGGGCGAGCGAAAGCATCTTCGCTGTCGAAATCGTCCCGGCGATCAGGCCGGTGTACCCTTCGGGAAGGGCGGTCCCCTTGACGAAGAACGCCTTGTCCTCCTTCACGTGGGCGTGGTTCTTGGGATCGTAGTAGGTCGCCTGGCTGTCCTCGTACTCCGCCTGCGTCGGTTTTGAGTCGAGCGTCAGGATCAGGTTGTCCGGCGTGATCTTCTTGCCGATCGAGGTGAGATACTCATAGAGGATCGACTTGACGAACATGATCGCGCCCGACCCGTCGGCGAGCGAATGGAACATCTCGAGGACGAACAGCGGGCCGCGGTAGTAGATCTGGAAGAGATAGCCGTTGTGTTCCTTCGGCAAGAGGCTGCCGCAGACGTTGTGCGGCAGCGGCTGGATCGTGAACGGGGCGATGTTGTAATCGAGGTACTTCCAGAAAAAGCCGTTCTTCAAACGGACTTTGAACAGCGGATAGCGTTCGAGGACGGCATCGACCGCCTTCTGGAGGCCGGCGGGGTCGATCGGTTCGGTCAGGGCGATCTGGATCCGGAAGGTATTGGTCTCCTTCTTCGTCGAGATCGCCGGGAAGATCTTCGCGGCGTTGTCGAGCTTGAACCAGTCTTTCGTGTTGGTCATCGTGCGTGACGTTCCTTTCGCTTCCGGGGCGGATTCGGCCGCGCCGAACATCGTTCTGATGAAATCGCCGGTCGCCGACCATGCCCGCTTCGCCTCCGGGACGAGTCCGAAGCCGAGCTGGAACCCGTGGAACATGCCTTCATAGCGCATGACGGTGACGCTGGCGCCCGCCTGGTCGGCCTTGACGGCGACATCCTCCGTGTCGGAAAGGATGATCTCGAACCCGCCGACATGCATGAGCATCGGCGGAAAACGGTCATAGGTGCCGTATTTGGGTGAGACGAGCGGGTCGTCGAGGGGCGTCGATCCGGCATAGTATTCGGGATGCAGGGGTTCGGATCCTTCGCCGAACATCGGATCGCGGCCGGCGTTGGCTTTGATCGACGCGCCGGTCATGGCGAGGTCGGTCCAGGCCGAGAAGGTGACGATCGCCGCGGGGAGCGGCAGCGCCATCTCCCGCAGGCGCATGACGAGCGAGAGGCAGAGTCCGCCGCCGGCGGAATCGCCCATCACGGCGATGCGTGAACCGGGCACGCCGTCGGCGATGATCCGGCGGTAGCAGGCGACGGCGTCGTCGAGCGCGGCGGGATAGGGATGCGCAGGAGCGATCCGATAGTCCGGCGAGTACACCGTCATCCCCGTGCGGTCGAAGATCTCGAGCGCGGTGCGCCGATAGGTGTCGTTGTAGCCATAGATGTAGGCACCGCCGTGAAGATGCAGGACGGCGCCCGGCGCGACCGCGCGGGACGATCCGCGCAGGACTTCGACGCGGGTCTTTCCCACGTCGATCCAGACGGCCTCGACGCGCGGCGGAAAGACGTACCGCTCCGACAGCGTCGAGCGGTAGATGCGGCCGAGGGCGACCCGGTCGCGGCGCCGGACGGCGGGGATGGCTTGACCCAGGCGGACGATCCGGCGGGCGAGATTCCCGCGGCCGGTCGCCGCAATCGTGATTTCCTTCAACATGACTCCACTTCCTTGATTCCTCTGATGTATGACTATTATATCATAACTTGCGCAACGGGAGCGAAAACCGCACGCGATTTGTGCGATGCGAAAATCGGCGCGTCCGGCGCATCTTGCATACGCGTTTCGTCTTGTTTGTACTATAATATTGACAAGCACCCTTTTCGGAGGATCCCCCATGAAAGCATACGAACGCCTGCTTCGCTACGCCGCCTACGACACCCAATCGGACCATCATTCGACCAGTTATCCATCCACCGCCAAGCAATGGGTCCTGCTCGAAACGCTGAAGGACGAACTGCTCGGTCTCGGCTTGAAGGCGGAG
>CAIMSF010000142.1 GCA_903844055.1 uncultured bacterium | reverse complement strand
GGATCCCTGACGGGATCCCTTTGTGCATGTCGAATGAGTTCAGGTGAGATGGGATCGAGTCAATCGTCCAGGCCTTGACCCGCAAGAATCTTCGGGATGCACCGGGCTATTCTCGATTCCCGTGTTTTGGCTTGCTTCGGCGCCGTAAAGAAGAGGATGTACGCCCGACGCCGGCCGGGCGTCAACCCCTCGAAGGCCGCTTTGAGCGAAGGATTCGCCGCGAGGATCCGGTCGAATTCTTCCGGGATTGCGAACTCCGACAGCGTTTTCATCGGAACCTTCCATCCGGCTTGTTCAATCCTCATCGCTTCGCGTACGTAGGCCGTCACCGTCGCTTCGGCCGCGACGACCGCCGATGCGTCCGTGAAGCGGATCTGCCGGGCCGCCTGGACGTTTTCCGTCTGGCGGACCAGGATTCCCGCAGGATCCGCGAGCAACGCACCCTTGACGAACAGCAACGCGCAGTACGACTTGAACGCATGGATCAGGACGACGTTCGCGTTCTCCCAGGTATAACAGGGAACGCCCCATTTCAACTCTTCGGTCAGTCCGCAGGCGAGTACGATCGACCGCAACCGCGACATCGCTTCCTTCCACGGACCCGCTTCGTTCAGAAACGCATCAATCTTCATGTTTGATTCCATGTCAGCCACTCCCTCTCGACGGTCGCCTCAGGCCGACCGGCATCATATTTCCACGCGTGAAGGCCTTAGCCTTCCACGATAAAGCAAGCGTGTTCGCGTTCGACGCAAAACCCCTGATCCGTATACAGCCGGATCGCCGACTCGTTGTCCAGATCGACGATCAGGTCCACCCGCTCCGCGCCGCGGTTGACGAACGCCTCGCGCAACAGACCCGCCAGGATGGTCCGCCCCCATCCGCGGCCGCGGCGGTCGGCGCGGACGCCGATCACTTCCGCGGTCGTCGATCCCGGACCGTTGAGACGGAGGACGCCGAGGGCGACGAATCCCGTCTCGTCTTGGGCGACGAAGACGCGATGACGGCCCTCGAGGTCGTCGAGGATTTCTTCCGCCGACAGATAGATATCGGGGAATATCGCATCATACAGACGCTTGAAGGAGGGACCGTCCGTGCGCTCGAGCGGGGTGACACCATCGATTTCGACCGGCTTCCATTCGCCGCGTTGGACCGCCAGCTGGTATTCGTTCACGCGGCGACGTGCGCCGATGGCCGCAAGGAAGCGGGCGCAGCGCTCGTTTTCTTTGGGAAAATAGAACGTGAAGCGGATTCCGGGGTCGAGCGCCGCGCGCAGCCGGGCGAACAGGGCGGCGGCCGCATCTTGGTATCGGCCGTATGCCGGATCGACGAACAGGATGACGTCGGCGTTCCCCGCGGGATGTCCGAGAAAGGCACTGGCCAATCCGACAACGCGATCATCGACAAGGCACACGAACGCGTGGCCGAGACCGACGCTCTCGCAGAGTTCCGCCTCGATCGCCGCGGTCCGCGTCGAACAAAACGTCTGGGCGTGTTCGCGCAAGGCGTTCGTCGCCGCCGCGAAGGC
>CAIMSF010000141.1 GCA_903844055.1 uncultured bacterium | reverse complement strand
GGACTGCATCATGACGTTCTTCGGTTCGATGGCGAACGACGGGGCCTTCAACGCCTGGATCACCGACGTGACCAACGAGGACAACCGCGGGAAGATCGAAGGCGTCATGGCGATCCTGCCGCTGATGGCGCTCCTCATCATCTTCGGCGGCTTCGACATCATGGTGCAGCAGGACAACTGGCCGCTGTTTTTCATCGTTTCGGGAGGGCTCGTCACGATGGGCGGAATCGTCGGGATCTTCCTGATCCAGGAATCGAACGTCAAAAAATCGGATGTCGGTTATCTGCAGACGCTGATCTATGGTTTCAAACCCAAGACGATCAAGACCCATCAGCGGCTATACATCTATCTTCTTGGATTCGCCGTCTTCAACATCGCCGTACAGGTATACATGCCGTATTTCATCATCTACGTGCAACGTTATCTGAACATCGACGCCTACGCCCTCGTCCTGGGGGTGACCTTGCTCCTGTCCTCCGTCGTGAGCGTCCTCGTCGGCAGGCTGATCAAGGCGGACAACAAGAACAGGTTCTTCGTCCCGGCGGTCGCCGTGATGGCGGCCGGTCTGTTGTTGCTCTTCGTCACCCGAAGCCCGATCCTCGTGATCGTCTCCGGGGTGGTCATGATGAGCGGGAACCTCGTTTTGACGACGGTCTTCAACGTGAAGGTTCGCGACCACACGCCGATGGACAAGGTGGGACACTTCCAGGGAATCCGGATGATCTTCACCGTCATGATTCCGATGATCGTCGGTCCTTTCATCGGGGCCAACGTCATTACGAACAGCGGTTTGTTCTATGATGACCTGGGCGTGATGAAGCCGGTTCCGACCCCTGGCATCTTCTTGACATCCGCCCTCGTCGTGGTGCTCGCGATGATTCCGATCTGGTTCGCCATCCGGCAGGAAAAGCGCGCATCCGGGGAGAAGGCTTCATGAAGCAGCTGTTCACCCGTTGGGGTGAAGGCCTGAATCCGGACCGCGTCCTTCAGGAGTATCCCAGGCCGCAAATGCGGCGTGACAGCTATCTGAACCTGAACGGATACTGGGACTACGCCATCTCCAAGGATGAGCGGCACGCAGGCGTCGACGGCGTGATTCTGGTTCCGTTTTCCCCTGAATCCGCGCTTTCGGGAGTCCAGCGGTCTGTCGAACCCGACGACTTCCTGATCTATCGCCGGGAAGTCGCCCTGCCGGAAGGCTTTTTGCGGGATCGCCTGATTCTGCACTTCGGGGCCGTCGATCAGGAAGCCAAGGTCTATGTGAACGACGTTTTGGTCGCCCGTCATCTGGGCGGCTTCACGCCGTTCCAGGTGGAGATTGCGGACCATGTCAAGGACCGTCGTTTCACGTTGAAAGTGGTGGCGAGCGACATCACCGACACGTCGTACCGGCAAACGGGGAAACAAAGGCTGCAACGGGGCGGGATCTTCTATACGCCGCAATCGGGCATCTGGCAAACCGTCTGGCTGGAAAGCGTGCCGAAACATCACGTCGCCGATCTTTTGATCGTGCCGGACTACGACGCTTCGAAGGTGCGTTTCACGATCACGCCGAGTGACAACGGCATGGTTTCATCCGGCTCGATCCGGGTGCTTTATCAAGGCAATCAGATCATCGAACAACCCTTTTCAACCGATACCTTCGAAGTGACGATCGGTGCGTTTCAGGCGTGGTCCCCGGAAGCGCCGAACCTGTATGATTTCACCATCGCCTACGGATCCGACGCCGTTTCCGGCTATTTCGGCATGCGCAAATTCGAACGAAAAGCGGATTCGCGAGGCATCATGCGGTTTTATCTGAACGACAAGCCGTATTTCCTGTCCGGCGTCCTCGACCAGGGGTATTACCCGGACGGACTGCTGACCACCCCGAGCGACGAGGCGTCCATCTTCGACATCCGGACGATGAAGGAATACGGATTCAATTTCCTGCGGAAACACATCAAGATCGAACCGCTCCGATGGTATTACCATTGCGATCGGCTGGGGATGATCATCTGGCAGGACATGATCAACGGATCGGAATGCAAGGACGTCAAGATCCACCATTTCCTGTCGATGGTCCGGATCAATCTGAACGACCGATGTCATTTGTTCTTCGGCAGAAGGAACAAGCCGGGGAGAGATCAATATCTGGTCGAACTGGACGAGATGCTGAATCATCTGAAAAACGTCACCTGCATATCGACTTGGGTCCCCTTCAACGAGGCGTGGGGACAGTTCCATGCGCTGGAAGTGGAACGCCGGGTCCGCGGATTCGATTCATCGCGCCTCGTGGACCATGCCAGCGGCTGGTCGGATCAAGGGGGTGGAGATTATTTCAGCCGCCATTTCTATTTCAAGAGATTCGACTTTCCCGAGCGCAAGGCAAAAAAGCGGATTCTGGCGTTGACCGAATTCGGCGGATACAGCCTCATGATTGACGAACATAGCTTCAATCCTTCGCAAATCTTCGGATATAAGAACTTCGATGCCGTTCAATCGCTGAATCAAACGGTGATGGCCTTGTACGAAGACCAGGTTATGCCACTCCTTCCCAAAGGCTTGAACGTCCTGGTCTACACCCAGCTGTCCGATGTCGAGGACGAGGTCAACGGGTTCGTCTCCTATGATCGGGAAGTCATGAAGATCGATCAGGCGATGATGATCCAAATCAACAACACCTTGAAGGACGCATTTTCACATTCTCTCGAAATCCAAACATGAGAAGGGGTCCATAAAGGACATCCGCCTCCACTCCGATGTACAAGTCTACTCTACCCCGAGTGTGACTGGGTATGAGTGGTATGTAGGATGAAGAGCAATCTCGTTTGCTTGAAACGAGCGCCCGAGATTACGGATCCTCGCGGATTCGCTCCGACCGCAAATCGACAAACATGACCTACCATGCAAGCGTACCGTTACTAGCGAAAAGTGACACAAACATCATGAATTGATCGCAAGCGATGGAATGAATTTTCGAGAGGGGATTACAATAGTAATTCTCTCTATGGACTCATCTCGATTCCCGCATGCGATTCCGATCGGGCCCCTCAATTGGTAATTCGCCTGTGTATTGATCTCGTTCCATTCGAAGATGACTGTCGGTCAAGACGGTCATCTTTTTTACCTTGTGTCGTACTTCGGCATTCTAGTCGGAATCGGCATTCCCGATATCGTACGGGCGTCATGGCGGTCAGCAGCCCATCCCTCTCGGCTGGATTGACCAGTTCGCTACAGTCGCATGAAAAATAACGATGAAGCTTGATACCACATCGTCAAGCGCAAGACGTCATCACTTGTCCATCCCCATCGATCTGGGTCATCGGCGGTCCTTGATTCCAATCGAATGCTCTGCAACTCAGACCCAAGTGCAAGGAACGGACGATGTCAACACGACTGCTTGCGAAGGGTCCGGGACCATGAGTTATGTCAATCAGGAAATCATTTCCCGGCATCGATCCAGTCTTTCATGAATATCTTTACCGTACAGGAACGTCATATCGGCTTCGGCAGGGGCGCGTTCGCGGGAGTAGATCACACAACCTTACCCCAACGCGAAGGATCCTGGGTGCCGCGCAGGGAAGCGACGATCCACGAAAACACGCGTTCGACGTGCTGTCGGCGGCGTCATCCGGGAGTTCTTTCAAACAATCCACAGCGCGGGCTTGGTCCAAAAAAGGAGTAGGCAAATAAGGGAATCAAGCGTTATGGAATGTTTGGACGAGCCACATAATTAACACATATTTTGTTTGTATACTTGATGCGCAAAGGGTGTGTGGCCAGTTCATGGATCCCATCGAGGCGAAGGAGACCGGACGTGTCGGAACGAACAAGGACGGAAATATATAAGATCGGTGGCATGACTTGTGTCGGGTGCCAAAACCGCATCAAAAAGGCGTTGTACAATACCGTTGGCATCGTCGAAGCGAACGTTAGTTTCGCGAAAGCTACCGCGGAAGTGACTTACGATCCCAAGGCGATCTCGAGTCGGGATGTGCGTAACGTAATCGTGAACCTTGACTACCAGGTCGTTGAAAAAAGGAACGGGTCAAACGGCGCAGCGGATGCCGAGAACGCGAAGGGTCCCAATACGATAGGGTTGCTGGCCATCATCGTAATCCTCTATTACATCGTTTCGGGACTCAATTTGACCGGGGCAATTCCGCTTGCCGAGACGAGCATGAGTTTCGGAATGCTGTTCGTGATCGGACTTCTGACAAGCGTGCATTGCGTCGCGATGTGTGGTGGAATCAATCTGTCGCAGTGCCTCACGGCAACGGGGCGGAGCCCCGTCAAAGCCAGTGCGTTGTACAACCTCGGCAGGGTGATCAGCTATACCGTCGTGGGTTTCCTCGTCGGTGCGCTCGGCAGGGTCGTCACCTTCGATGGCGCTTTCAAGGGCGTCGTCCAAATCATCGCAGGCGTGTTCATGGTGATCATGGGTTTGAACATACTTCAGATTTTTCCATGGTTGCGCAGATTGATGCCCCGCATGCCACGGTTCATCGCAGATCGTATCGATCGCGGGAAGCGAAAGAGCAAATCCAACTTCGTCATCGGCCTGTTGAACGGACTGATGCCGTGCGGACCGCTTCAGGCAATGCAGATTTATGCGTTGTCCACCGGTTCGCCGGTTGAAGGCGCTTTGAGCATGATGCTGTTTGGACTCGGCACCGTTCCGCTGATGTTTGGTTTCGGTGCATTCTCCTCGTTGCTGTCGCGACGGTTCACCAAGAAGATGATGACGGCCGGCGCGATTCTCGTCACGGTACTCGGGATGACGATGTTCCGCCAGGGAGCCAATCTGTCGGGCATCAATCTGGGCGGGATCATCGGCAACTCCAGCGGAACCGACAAGTATCAAATCGAGGACGGGGTTCTTGTGGTGGAGTCGACATTGTCGGCGTCGGGATACCCGAAAATCACCGTTCAACGTGGTTTGCCGGTGCGATGGAAGATCGACGCGCCGCAAGGATCGATCAATGGATGCAACAGAACGTTCTACATCTCGGAATATGATGTCGAACATACGTTTCGCGTTGGAGAGAACGTCGTCGAGTTTACCCCGGACAGGACCGGCACCTTCCGATATACTTGCTGGATGGGGATGATAAGCGGTACGATCATCGTCGTCGACGACCTTGAGTTGTCGGGGGATGCGGACCCGGTCGACGGTTCAATGCTGTTGGCGCATGCGTTCATTCCCATGAAAATCACCACGGCCAATCGACTCATCGGATCGGTGGAATCAATCGCCGCTCGTCCGAAAAGACAATTGTCATGAAGGAGGATCATCAAATGCATAAGCAAACCATTTCCATCGGCGGAATGACCTGCGCGGCTTGCGCCGCACGGATTCAGAAAGCCGTATCCAGACTCGACGGTACCGCCAATGTTGTCGTCAACTTCGCCACGGAAAAGGCGACATTCGAGTATGACCCCGAGATGATTCGGATATCGACGATAAAAGAAGCCATCAAGGACACCGGTTATGTCATTCTCGAGGCGAAGAGCCCTGACGAGGACAAGGCTCGCAAGGACGCGGAAATCCGATCGCTGTGGCGGAAGTTCATCGTCGCCGCCGTCTTCTCGACGCCGTTGCTCTACATCGCGATGGTGCCGATGATCAAATTCGTTCAGCTGCCGTTTCCAAACGGACTCGATCCGATGACTTACCCGCTCATCTATGCGCTTGCCGAAATCATCCTCGTCATCCCCTGCGTGATCGTCGGACGTCGATTTTATACGGTCGGGTTCAAGGCGTTGGTCAAACGCAGCCCAAACATGGACAGTTTGATCGCCGTAGGAACGTCGGCAGCCCTGCTCTATAGCGTCTGGAATACGATCCAGATCGCCGCCGGCGACTTCGAACTGGTGGAGTCGCTCTATTTCGAAACGGCCGGTGTCATCATCGCGCTGATCCTGTTGGGTAAAGCGCTTGAGGCGAAGGCAAAAGGCCGGACCAGCGATGCGATCAAGAAATTGATGGGACTTCAGCCGAAGACTGCGATCGTGATTGACCCTTCCGGCGAGGAACGCGAAATCGCGATCGACGACGTGGAAGTCAAAGACATCCTGTTGGTGAAACCGGGAACCAGAATTCCCGTCGACGGAACAGTCGTCACCGGCCGAAGCGCCGTCGACGAAAGCATGCTCACGGGCGAAAGCATCCCCATCGACAAGGGTGAAGGCGACCGCGTGTACGCTGCCACGATCAACGCGAACGGAGCCTTGCACATCAGGGCAGAGGGAATCGGCAGCGAAACGGCTTTGGCGCATATCATCCGGCTCGTCGAGGATGCCCAAAACAGCAGGGCTCCCATCGCCGCCCTCGCCGACAAGGTATCGGGGGTCTTCGTACCCATCGTGATTGCCTTCGCCGCCGTCATCGGGATGGTATGGTATCTCGCGACGCGTGACACCGAGCGGGCATTGACCATCTTTGTCTCGATTCTGGTGATCGCCTGCCCTTGCGCACTCGGGCTCGCGACTCCGACAGCCATCATGGTCGGAACCGGCAAGGGAGCGGAACACGGTATCCTGATCAAGGGCGGCGAAGCCCTTGAGACGGCTCACAAGATCAAGACCATCGTCTTTGACAAGACGGGAACCATCACCGAAGGCAAACCCCGTGTGACCGATGTCGTCGGCAACGGCATGGGCGAAGCCGAGTTGCTTCAGTTGGCAGCAAGCGTGGAGAAATGGTCCGAACATCCGCTGGGGCTCGCCGTCGTCTCGGCTGCCGGGGCGGTTCAGGAAGCGACCGATTTCGTTTCCGTCACGGGCATGGGCGTCCAGGCCGCCGTCGGCGGCAAGCTCGTGCGGGTGGGCCGCGCGGCGTATGCCAACGCGGACAAATCGGCCGGAGACCGGTTCGCAAGCGAAGGCAAAACACCTCTCTACATCTCCGTCGACGGCGTGTTTTCAGGAGTCATCGCGGTCGCGGACACGATGAAGCAGTCAAGTCGATCGGCCGTCGAGAAGGCGCATCGGCTCGGGATGTCCGTCGCGATGATCACCGGCGACAACATGAAGACGGCGTCTTTCATCGCCAAACAAGCCGGCATCGACCGCGTCCTGGCGGAGGTCCTTCCACAGGACAAAGCGGCGGAAATCAAAAAACTGCAAGCCGCCGGCGAGATCGTCGCCATGGTCGGCGACGGCATCAACGATGCGCCGGCGCTGGCGCAGGCCAACGTCGGCATCGCGATCGGCAGCGGTACCGACGTGGCGATGGAGAGCGCCGACATCGTCCTCATGCGTTCCGATCTCAATGACGTCACCACGGCCATTCAACTGTCAAAAGCAACGATACGCAACATCAAGCAAAACTTGTTTTGGGCGTTCGGATATAACGTCGTCGGGATTCCCGTCGCGGCGGGGTTGCTCTACCTGTTCGGCGGTCCGCTGCTGAATCCGATTTTCGCAGCCGCCGCAATGAGTTTGTCAAGCGTATCAGTACTCGCGAACGCTTTACGCCTGAAGAGTTTCAAACCCAAGGAGGTATCATAATATGAAAAAAGTATTCACCTTCCTCATGGCCGCAACCTTGGCGACGACACTCGTCGCATGCCGCGGTCTGGACGTTGTCGGCCAGGCTTCTGTCGATTCATTCGACGTCATCCTCGACGCCGCCAGTAACCGATTGTCGTATGACGACATGAACGGTGGCTGGTCGATCGAAGCCCCTGACGGAAGCGTCCGTTTCATTTGGAGCTCGGATTACAGCCGAAGCCCGCTCCACGACCTGATGCTCGAGTTCGATGCACAGCCCTTCATCGACGCAGGACTTGATGTGTCCCTTCTACCCGACTATTACTCTTATTATGAGGGAAAATTGATGGTGGGCGTGAAATTGGGAGACGATCGGATTTCCGAAGACGTCGAAACGACGGCGATCGAATCCTACGAATATATCGTCGAGCGTTACCGATCGACCGTCGGTTATCATGCGGCGCTCGATCATTTCAACCTCAATATCGGAAACGGCAACCTCTTCGAATGGGCCAAGGATCTTGAAGTCAATGGATCCGACGGGAGCGTTCAAGACAAAGACATCGTCTTCGTCCTCGACCCGACCCCGCTCATCGCGGCCGGCGTCGACCCCGATGCCGTGACCGGTTGGCTGTTTGCCCGCGTGACCGTCGAAATCGACGGCAGTCCGGTCGAAGTTGACAAGTTTCTCAAACCGTTCGACCTGCGTTGATCCCGCTGGCGGCTACTGACGATTCGGTGTACAATATGGTTGCGACACCCATGCGACCGCACGAGCGGAGTCGTGGGGTGAAGCGGGAGGTAACCGCCATCGACACAACAACTCATGGTAAAACGATCCTCGTGACCGACGATGAGCCGCATATCATCGAACCCGTCAAAGCACATTTGGAACGATTGGGCTACCAGGTCCTGGTCGCCATGAACGGCCGTGAAGCACTGAACATCATGCGTGACGGAAAGGTCGATTTGGTAATCCTCGATCTGATGCTTCCCGACATTCCCGGCGAGGAAGTATGCCGACTCGTGCGCGAGTCCTCGCGTCTTCCCATCATCATGTTGACAGCCAAGGTCGCGGAAGCCAGCCAGCTCGAAGGCCTCAAGCTCGGAGCCGACGACTATATCTTGAAACCATTTAGTTTGAAACTGCTCACCGCACGGATCGAAACGGTCATGCGTCGACTTCCCGACAGCGAGCCGCAGGATTTGTTCGGCGACCGTCACCTGACAGTGACCGAACGCCGCATCGTGAATGCCCTTGCCCGCCGTCCCGGGCGTATTTTCACACGCGATGAATTGATCGAGGTCGCATTTAATGACACCTTTGACGGTTATGATCGCGTGATCGACACGCATATCAAGAATCTGCGCCGGAAGCTCGGTGCTGACCAAATCAAAACCGTCCACGGACTTGGATATCAGTGGGGAGGTAAGCGGCGATGAAACACGTGCTGCTCGGATTGACGCTCGTCCTTTCGGTTCTCGGCATCATTTTCTATAGCAACATGATGCATCTTGCCTGCATCCTGTCGCTGCTCATGGCACTGACCTCCGGAGCTGCCTTCACCTATTCGTTGAGCCGTCAATACATGCATCAATTTCGGATGCAGGAGGAAATCCGGAAACGGATCACCGCCGATGTCGCACACGAGTTGCGCACGCCGCTCGCATCGGTCGCTCTCAATCTCGAAGCGTTCGCAGAGGGCAGTCTTGAACCGACACGGGAGCAGTTGTCGAAATGTATCGATGACATTGATCGTCTGTCGCGACTGGTCGCAGACATGGAACGGCTTGCGCTGACCGAAAGCAGACTCCGTTCACTCGACAGGGAACCGACGGAATTGCTGGATTTGGTGCGCGTGGTGTTCCATCGTGCCACGGGATCTTCGGCGATGGTGAATGTCGACCGCGACCGGATCATCGAAGTTCTTGAAAATCTTCGATCCAACGCGGAGAAATATGGCGCAGATCCCATCGAGGTCGAGGTGCATAACGAACGTCGACATGCGGTGATTACCGTCCGCGATCATGGCGAAGGAATCGCACCAGAGGATCTTCCGCACGTTTTCGAGCGTTTTTACCGGGCGGACAAGTCGCGTAACAGCGCGCAAGCGGGATCCGGAATCGGATTGGCAATCGTTCAGGAAATCGTCGAGGCGCATTCCGGCGACGTTCGCGTCGAGAGCGATCCCGGAAAAGGGTGCACGTTTATCGTCCGCTTGCCAAAACGATAAGGTGACGCCTGCGCGGATTCGAGGCGTCGAGTCTGAAAACACCTCTCCGCCAACCGCACCAACAAGACCACCGGGATGGAGTTCGTCAATCGTCATCGTTCATTGTCGATCAGCGGGCATGATGCCGAAAACGATGATTCACGGCTGGTTCCCAACCACCGTCGCCATGATTCGCTTGGATGCCTGCGCCCGGTACGACACCGATTGAAAGGATCCTAGTTGACCGCGGTACGTGAAGCGCATGCACCCGGCCTTTCATTCATTGCGGAATTCGAGTTGGGGATCTTGGCGGCATTGACAGATCACATTGACAGATCAAGCCCGGTCAACTTCGCCGCTTTCCGGCCACACCGTCGTCGGCAGTTTCGATTCAATAATGAACGTGGTGTGAAGAAAATATGATGACAAACCGAATCGGGTGTGCTATAATAGCAACGACATTCTTTTTGGACAGGTGATGCATATGGATTTCATCAATCGAATCATGGAATTACTCAACGGCGAAATGACCCGCCCCGTACCCTATCTCTCGTTCTCCGAGAGCTGGTTCCACTATCTCGCCCTGACGGTCGCGATCATCGCCTCCGTGATCGCGAGCCTCAGCCTTCGGAACGCAAGCGAGAAGAAGCTCAAACGCTTCCTGCTCTCTTTCGCAATCCTGCTTCTCTCCTTCGAAGTTTACAAACAGCTCATCTTCAGCTATCAGGCCGAATGGAGCTACCAGTGGTACGCGTTCCCGTTCCAATTCTGCTCGACGCCGATGTACGTCGCGCTCTTCGCGGGACTGACGAAGAATCAGAAGATCCGGCAGGCCCTCATCAACTTCCTGGGCACCTACGGGATGTTCGCCGGCCTCGCCGTCATGCTCTACCCGAACGACGTCTTCATCGGCACGATCGGCATCAACATCCAGACGATGGTCCATCACGGCGCCATGATGGTGGTCGGGATCGCCCTGTTGGCCAACCAGGTCAAGCTCACGTCGAAGTCGATCCTCGGCGCGACCGCGGTCTTCTCCGTCCTGGTCGCGATCGCGATCCTCCTCAACTTCGCCCACAATACCTGGATCGGAACCTCCACCTTCAACATGTTCTTCATCAACGCGCGTTACGGCAACCACCTGCCGATCCTTTCGCAGATCGCCCCGCTCGTCCCCCACGCCGTCTTCATCGTGATCTACATCGTCGGCTTCGCGCTCGTCGCCTATCTGATGCTGTTGATCGGGATGGCGGTCAACGAACTGGGTTTCAAGAAGCACGAACGCCGCAACCTGGTGCGCAAGGCCGCTTCGAACTGAAGCGTGATCCATAAAAAAAGTTTCGCATCGAGCGAAACTTTTTTATTTTCCTGCCGCGTACATCAAGCGGCGTTCTTGCGTGCTTTCTTGAGACGCGGCAAATATGGTTTCAGCGCGACGAACGCCGTCAGCAGGATGAGGACGATCATCGAAAACAGCGCCATGTTGTAGACCGCCGCATAGCCGCGGTCGAACTGCGCGGGGTCGATGTGCTTCAAGTAGATGCCGAGATACGCCCAGATCAGGACGAGACCGTATCCGACGTTCTTCTGGATCAGGATGGTGAGTCCGGCGAGAACAAGCCCGACGAGCAGGACGATCGCCGTCTGTAGGGTCGCGCCGACGGTGTTGTCGGGAACGCCCAGGCTCACCAGGAAGGTCGTGGCGTTCGCGATCGTCGCGACGGTGATCCAGCCGAAATAGACGCCGAAGGCGGCCTTGGTCAACGGATCCGTCTTCCGGAGCGGGAAGGAGATCAGGATCAGGCAGGCCAGGATGACGAGCATGAGGAGCAGCGAGAGCCAGATGACGCGGTAATGCCAGGCGAAGATCCACAGGACGTTCGCAAGCGAGGACACCGCGAAGAAGGCGTTGATCCTGATCGCGAGGGGATCGACGGCGGCGCCTTCCCGCGGCCGGAGGCCGAGGACTTGACGCACGGCGTAGACGCCGAGCAACAGGTAGATGACGCCCCAGACCGAGAACGTCAGTCCGGTCGGGGCGAACAGGTTGAAATACGCGTCCGACACCGCCCCGGTGGTGATGCCGTTGATCGGGAGGATGTTGGCGAGCGCGTTGACGAGGATCATCGCGAGATACGCCCCAAACGAAACCCATACCCAGAAACGCCGTTTTTCCAATCGAAACATCGAATGACCTCCTATGAAGACCTTATCTTCATTGTATCATAGGACGACCCGTTTCCATCGAGGATGATTCATCATCTCCATTTCTTACAAAAAACCGCCCGGTTTTCTTGGAAAAGCGAGCGATTTTAAGCAGAGCGCGTGAAAGCGCGGCGGGGTGCGGTTATAATGGAGTTGTCATCCACAGGAGGAACCTACTATGGAACTCGGTCTCATCGGACTCGGCAAGATGGGCTATCAGCTCGCCTTGAACATGCACTCGCATCAAATCGACGTCGTCGCCACCGACGTCTCAGCACCGCAGCGGGAGAAACTCGCCAAGGAAGGGATCCGGACCTTCGCCTCCGTGGAAGCGCTCGTCCGAACCCTGCCTCGGCCCCGGACCGTCTGGCTGATGGTCCCCTCCGGCGCGATCGTCGAAGAACTGCTCCATCGTCTTGCGTCCCTCCTCGATCCCGAGGACGTCGTGATCGACGGCGGAAACTCGATGTATCTCGACACCGTCCGCCGGCACCGCGAACTTGCCGAAAAGGCGATTCGGCTCGTCGACTGCGGCACGTCGGGCGGCGTCATTGGCGCGAGAAACGGCGCCTGCCTGATGGTGGGCGGCGACGCGCCCGTGGTCGCGCGGCTTTCTCCCCTGTTCACCGCGATCGCGCGGGAAGGCGGATACGCGTACGTCGGTCCCGCCGGGAGCGGCCATTTCGTCAAGATGGTGCACAACGGCATCGAGTACGGCATGATGCAGGCGATCGGCGAAGGCTTCGAGCTCTTGAAGGCGAGTCCCTACGAGATCGACTACCAAGCGCTCGCGTCGGTCTGGTCGAACGGCTCGATCATCGAGGGCCTGCTCATGAAGAACGTCCGGGACGCCTTTTCCAAGGACGCCCAACTCGAGGCGATTGAAGGCAAGGTCGACGACTCGGGCGAAGGCCGCTGGATGGTCGAGGAGGCGCTTCGGAACGGCGTCGCGACCCCGGTCATCGCCGCGTCCCTGTTCGCCCGCTACAAATCCAAGGACGAGGGGAAGTTCGCCGAGAAGGTCGTCGCCGCGATGAGGAACGAATTCGGCGGACATTCCGTATACAAGAAGCCATGACCACCTATCTCGCCGTCTTCGGGGCGACCGGCAACCTGACCTATAAGAAGCTCCTGCCGGCGCTCGCCCAGCTGCAGGCGCTCGGCCAGCTGCCGGAATCGACGCGGATCCTGTGCGTCGCGCGCAGCCCCCATACCACCGAGAGCTATCTTTCGGCCGCGCGGGAACAGGTCAAGGAACGGATCGACTGGCCCCGCCTGTCCACCATCCTCGAATATTTCCCGATGGATTTCGCCTCTCCCGAAGCCTACCGGAGGCTCGCCGCGCGGATGGCGGACGAGCCGCAGGCGCTCCGTCTTTTCTATCTCGCCGTCGCCCCGGAACTCTTCCCCGTGATCGCCGGGGGCATCAGCGGCGCGTCCCTCGTCAAAAAGGGCGACCCCACCGGCCGGATCGTCTTCGAAAAACCGTTCGGCGTCGATCTGGCCTCGGCGCAGTCGATCAACCGCATGCTGTGGAACTATTTCGACGAGTCGCAGATCTACCGCGTCGACCATTATCTCGGGAAGGAAATGATCCAGAACATCCTCGTCATGCGGTTCGCCAACCGTCTCTTCGAAGATGCCTGGAACCACACGGCGATCGAGAAGGTCACGATCGTCGCGAAGGAGACCGAAGGCGTCCTGAACCGGGGCGGCTACTACGACGCCGTCGGAGCCTTGAAGGACATGGTCCAAAGCCATCTCCTGCAGATGGCGGCGCTCGTCGCGATGGAGGTCCCCGCGACCTTCGACGACGATGGGATCCGCGCGAAGAAGGTGGAAGTCCTCTCGCACCTGCGATTCGATCCGCATCATACGGTGACGGCGCAGTACGATGGATATCTGCGCGAGAAGAACGTCGATCCCGCGTCGACAACGGAAACCTTCGTCTTCCTGCGCGCCTTCGTCGACACCCCGCGCTGGCGCGGGGTCCCCTTCGATTTTATCACCGGCAAGAAACTCGACCGGAAACGCTCGGAAATCATCATCGACTTCAAGGATAATTCCGAACGGTCGCGGCTCTGGCCGGATCTCGACGTCGTCAAGAACCGCCTCGTCGTGAGCGTCAGTCCGGACGAAGGCGTGAGTTTTCGGCTGAACGTGAAGACCCCCGGGCTGACCGACGCCTTCCTGCCCCAGGAGATGGAATACTGCCACGACTGCCGCTACGTCGGAAACCGCCCCGAAGCCTACGAGCGCATCCTGCTCGACCTGATCCGCGGCCAGTCCGCGCTCTTCACCCGCTGGGACGAGATCGAAACCGCCTGGCGGATCGTCGACGAGGTGAAGGACCACGCCGTCCGACCCTTCGTATACAACGATTTCGACACGTTGAAGAACATCACGAACGCCCGCCTGCAGGAGGAAGTCCTATGAAAGTCTACGATATCTCGATGACCATCGAACCCCGCATGGCCGTGTACAAGGACCGCGACGCCAAGCGCCCGGTCTTCCGGACGGTCGCCTCCCAGCCCGCACAGAGCGTCCACGAGACCGAATTGACGATGAACCTCCATACCGGCACGCACGTCGACTATCCGCGCCACGTGATGCCCGCGGGAAGCGATTCGGACGCCGCCGAACTCTTTCCGTTCCTCGGAACCGCCGTGGTCCTGGATCTGGTCGGCGTCGAAGATGCGGTCGGGAAGAAAGACCTGGAAGAGCACTCGATCCGACGCGGCGACCTCGTGCTCCTCAAGACGCGGAACAGCTTGCAGGAGGACTTCGATTTCCAATTCGTCTATCTTTCGGCCGAAGCGGCGGAATACCTTGCGCACAAGGAAGTGCGCGGCGTCGGGATCGACGCCCTCGGCATCGAGCGCGACCAGACCGGCCATCCCGCGCATCACGCGCTCTTGGGCAACGGGATCTTCATCATCGAAGGCCTCCGGCTCAGGGACGTTCCCGCGAAGCGCTATCGGTTCGTCGGACTGCCGCTCAAGATCGCGGGTGTCGAGGCCGCGCCGCTGCGCGCCGTCCTGATCGAAGAGTAATCACGTGATTGCATTGGGCGACCCGCCTCGACGGTCGCCCTTTTCTTTTCAACGTCGTCCGCATCATCGGATGCCGCTTGTTTGATTCGATTCCCTGATTCTTTGAACGCGATTGAAAAGAACGTCCCGGCGCGCTATAATGAGTCCATCGAGATTCAAAAATGGGGGGTAACATGGCGAAGAAGAATCGTCTTCAATTGATCGTGGCGTTGGGATTGTGTCTGGTATCGATGATTTTTTCGGCGGCGCTCCAGACGGACTGGGGAAAGGTCGAGATCATCGACGTGACGATCGAGACCGACTACGGGACCTTGACCGGCTACCTCTACCGTCCGGATGTCGCGACCACGGATCATCCGATGCCGGGCGTCGTCGCCTCGCACGGTTATCTAAACAACCGCGAGATGCAGGACTGCAACTGGGTCGAACTGGCGCGTAGAGGGTACGTCGTCTTTGCGATGAACGCCTACGGCCACGGCGATTCCTCGGTCGTCGACGCGGCGTACGCCGACGTCGCGAACGTCGCCTCGGGGGGGATGATCGACGCCGTCGAATATCTCGCGACGCTTGCGTTCGTGGATGTTGAGAACATCGGCGTCACCGGCCACTCGATGGGCGGCGGTTTCACCGATACCACGATGGCCTATTACACGGCGCTCGAACGCGAAGCGCTCCTGCAGGGCGCGACCACGGCGGAAGCGCATGCGCAAAACAAGGTCAAGGCCGGCGTCATCGTCGGGAACTACCCACGCGATTTGTACGCCGAGGGAAATACTGAAGGATATCTCAGCGACCTCTACGTGATCGCGGCGAAGTACGACGAATTCTTCGGCGAGGACGCCAACGACCTCCTGACGAGCGACGAGACCAAGCAGGTCTATCTGGCCCAGATCGGCGAACCGCTCGTCGGCGATCTCGTCGACGGGCAAATCTACACGAACACCGCAAACGGATACCGGCTGGGGATGTGGAACCCCAGACAGTTCCATGCGACCAACCATTTCTCGACGGTCGTCGTCGGCGACCTTCTGACGGCCTTTGAAACCAGCATGCCGAGCGGGTCGACGCTATCCGCCGCGAACCAGGTCTGGTGGGTGCGCGCGGTCTTCACGCTTTTCGGGCTGGTCGGGTTCTTCCTGGTCATCATCCCGCTCGCGGACGGTCTTTTAAAGAGGGAGTTCTTCACCGAACTCCGTCAGCCGCCGACGGTGTTGCCGGCGCTCCAGGGTGTCGAAAAGAAGAAATTCATCCGGCGCAACGTCGTCTCCTCGCTGATCTGCTTCCTCTTGATCGTCCCGATGATGCTCGTCGGATACCTGCTCATGATCAACGCCTTCTGGCCGCAGGACACCACCGGCGGGATCGGCCTGTGGGGCGTCGGCTGCGGCTTGATCGCCCTGTGGTTCCTGCGCATCGCCGCGGGGGGAAAGCTGAAGGACCGCTGGGTCGAATACGGCGTCAAGATTGGCTGGCGGAAGTTCCTCAAGACGGCGCTTCTGGCGCTGTTTGTCGTCTTCCTCGCCTATCTGCTCGTGTTCACCGCGGACTACCTTTTCCAGACCGACTTCCGCTTCTGGTCGTTCGACATCCGCGTCTTCTCCGCGGCGAAAATCTGGGTCGCCCTCAAGTACGTCCCGCTCTATGCGATCTATTACACCTTCAACAGCGTCGCGGTGTCGCGGATGACCTATGAGAACTGGTCCGAACGGAAACAGATGGCGATCGCCGGCCTGTTCAACGCGTTCGCCCCGGCGCTCTTGCTCGTCCTGACCTATCTTCCGACGCCGATTTTCCAGGAGACGCTCTGGAACGCGCTTCTTCCGGGCGGGTCGCTGTTGACCTCGGGACTCGCGCTCATTCCGATCCTGATGATTCCCTTCGTGCCGATCCTGGCGATCGCGGCGTTCATCGACGTCCGCGCCTACCGGCTGACCGGCAGCCCCTGGCTCGGGGCGCTCGTCAACACGTTCCTCATCACCATGATCACGGTGGCGAACACCTCGTTCAGCTTCCCCTATTGATCCGTTCCTGTCGATCCGCAATCGGGTTGTCCCGCTTGGTCGACGAAGGACGGGTTCTGATCTTGACATCGACAATCGGAGATTATCGCCATGACCGACAGCCATAAATTGGACTTCTATGGAACCGACATCCCTTTTCGAACCGCCGCAGCGCAGCTTTCCGACGTTTTTGCGCTTTCCGTCTTTGCGGCCGAAACGAATGCCGTCCGTTCGCTCGCCCAGACGTTTTGTTCCACGCGGCGAGCGACGATCGAAGCTGAGCTCCGGGAAGCGATCTCGTTCGGACTGGCGTTCGTCGGCTTTGAAGGCACGCGCATCGTCGGACTTGCGAGCGCGTGTCTCGGCCACCCGCAGGGCAACGCCGACATCGTCCTTCTGATTTCGTCCTCGAGGAAGCGATATGACGAAGTTGCCCATTCCTTGTTTCAGCGGCTTCGCGCCGCGATCGATCCCGGTGTGCGGTGCACGTTCTACTTTCCCAAAGAGAACGACCGATGCGGCGCCTTTCTCGCCTCGATCGGCGCGAAACGCAGCGTGAACGAGTATCAGCTCGCCATCGTCCGCGACGACTTCCGGCCGATCGAGACCAAGGGTGTCTTCCCGCTTCGGCCGATGGACGCCGGTGAGTTCATGGGTCTCTATGACGCGATATTCCCAGAAATTTATGTGACCGTGCGGGAGATTCTCGAGGATCTCGAAGGGCGACACCGCGTCTTCGTCGCCAAGGATGAGTCCGGTATGGTCGCGCTGGCGGTCCTTCGTCTCAACGGCGGTCAGACTGCGACTGCGGAGGTGATCGGCGTCCGCGCCGACCGTCGCGGGCGCGGGCATGGAAGAACCATTCTCAGTCATCTTGTCCGCGAGGCGTTTTCGACCCATGGCGCCGAGCGCGTCGACCTCATCGTCGACCTCGACAACGAATCGGCAATCCGCCTCTATACCGACCTGGGGTTCCGAGTGGAAAGGGAACACGTCTGTTGCCATCTTGATGGCCGATCCGCCTGATTCTCTAGGTCCATGAATGAGCAAGCCGAATGGGGTTGTATCGTAACGGATCATTCCTTGAATCCTGTCGATGCAATTCCTTGACCTTGCGGCGGAGTCGATCGCGATACCGCAACCTTCCATCCCCCCATCCTTGGTAACGTGAGCGCGAGTCGATCCTTTGTACTTCGAGGTCGACATCCGATATAATGAGAGTCAAGGGAAACGGAGTGATGGACGATGACGGAACGAAATCCAAAAGTCGACGCCTTTTTGCATGAAGCGGGTCTTTGGGCGGAAGAAATGGGCACCCTGCGGACGGTCGTCTGCGAAAGCGCCCTGACCGAAGAGTTGAAATGGGGCGTTCCGTGCTACACACATCAGGGCCGAAACGTCGTCTTGATTCACGGGTTCAAGGAGTACTGCGCGATCCTCTTCGTCAAAGGTGCCTTGCTCAAGGATCCCGCTCGCATCCTGGTCCGTCAATCTGACAACGTCCAGGCGGCACGCCAGATCCGCTTCTCGGATGTCCGGGAGATCACGGCGGTGAAAGCCGTCCTGAAAGCCTATCTCGAAGAGGCGATCGAGATCGAGAATGCCGGTCTGAAGGTGTCTCCTAAAGCACCGGACGCATCCGACTATCCTCAGGAGTTCGTCACGGTCCTCGCGGAGAACGCCGATCTGAAGGAGGCGTTCGAAGCCCTGACGCCCGGACGCCGCCGAGCCTACGGACTCTTCTTTTCCGCGCCGAAGCAAGCCAAGACGCGGGAAGCGAGAATCGCCCAGTCGATCCCGAAGATTCTTGCGGGGAAAGGTCTTTACGACTAAATCGGAACCGACATATCATCTGTTCGACTGAAGCAAGAGGATCTCTTCGATGATCCTCTTTTTCAACGGTCGAAGGGGTCTACTGGAGCGCATCGACGGTTTGATTGAGAAAAAAAACGTTTTCTTGCGTTTTGCGCGCGGTCGCGCGACGATTGTCTGGACGGTTTCGCGGAGTGCGATGGTATAATGGGTTCGGCAAACACTTTAACGCGTGAGCCGCGGTCCATGCAAAACCACGCATCATCCTTCGGAGGAATCGACATGGTCGAAGCAATCGTCTATTTGTTAGCGGGTCTCGGGGCCTTTCTCGTCGGGTTCAAGGTTCTCTCGGACAACGTCCAGAAACTGGCGAACCGGAAACTCAAGCAGATGTTCAACAAGGTCACCAACAACCGTCTGATGGGCGTCGGGATCGGTACCGCGATCACGATGATCGTGCAGTCGTCCTCGGTGACGACCGTCATGGTCGTCGGCTTCGTCAACGCCGGCGTGATGAACCTCCTGCAGGCGACGACGATCATCATGGGCGCCAACATCGGTACCACCATCACCGCGCAGCTCGTCGCATTGCAGGCGCTCGATGTCACGATGTACGCGATGCTGCTCGCCGCGATTGGCGTCTTCGGCGAGATGTTCGCCAAAAAGGACAAGACCAAGACCGTCTTCTACGCCTTGGCCGGCCTCGGTCTGGTATTCATCGGACTCTCGATCATGGGGGATTCGATGCGCATCTTCCGCAGCTCGCCCCTGATCACCCAAGCCCTCACCACCATTAACAATCCCGTCGTTTTGCTGCTCATCGGCGTCATCGTGACCGGCATCGTCCAGTCGTCCTCCGCGGTCACGACGATCCTGATCTCGATGGTCGGCGCCGGCTTGATGATCGGCAGCGGTGGAAACGCCGTCCTGTACGTGGTCCTCGGGACCAACATCGGCAC
The DNA here is from genome assembly GCA_903844055.1 of uncultured bacterium. Classification (GTDB taxonomy): domain Bacteria; phylum Bacillota_I; class Bacilli_A; order Izemoplasmatales; family Hujiaoplasmataceae; genus UBA12489. The sequence goes on along the minus strand of CAIMSF010000141.1, from coordinate 4,823 downwards.
GACGGTCACCGCGCTCCTTTCATCCATCGGCGCTACTGCGAACGCCCGGCGCGCGGCCTTGATCCATCTCATGTTCAACATCTTCGGTTCCGTCCTCTTTTTTCCCTTCCTGCTCCTGTGGCCATCATTCACCGAAAAGGTCCTCGCGGTATTGTTTGTTCTTCCCGGCACGCAGATCGCGATGTTCCATACCTTCTTCAACGTCACGTGCACGATCCTCTTCCTGCCGTTTGCGACCTTGTTCACGAAGGTTTCGCACGTCCTGGTCCGCGACCGCAAGACCGCCGAAGCGCTCACCTTCTTCGACGAACGCATCCTGAAGACGCCCGCCGTCGCCGTCGGCCAGCTGACGAAGGAAGCCGCCCGCCTGGGGCGGCTGGCGATGGACACGTTGAAAGCGTCCATCGAAGCCTTCATCATCCAGGACGGCCTCGCCGGCGATACGATCCGAAAACAGATTTGCGACATCGAACAGCTCGACCGCGAGATCACCGAGTATCTGATCAAGGTGTCCGCCAATCCGCTGTCCCTGGAAGACGAGCAGATGATCAACCGGATCCACCATTCGATCGGCGACTTCATCCGCATCGCCGAAATCAGCGACAATGTCCTCAAATACACGCGGACCAGCATCGATCAGCATCTTGAGTATTCTGATCCGGTCCGGGTCGACCTGCGCGCCATGTACGACCTCCTGGCGAAGGAATTTGCGATGACGAGCGAAGTATTCACCGACCGCAGGATGGACCTTTTGCCCGAAGTCGAGAAACTCGAGAGCCAGGTCGACCTGATGCGGACGCAGATGATCGACGACCACGTCAAGCGGCTCAACGAAGGCGTCTGCAGTCCCAACAACAGCGCCGTCTACATCAACTTCGTCTCCAACCTCGAGCGTGTCGGCGACCACATCAACTATGTCGCCCACAGTTATGAACCGCAATCTCCCGAAGCCTGCAAGATCGGCAACGATGAGGCTCTCTGAACCAACCGATCCCGTCCGACGACGGGATCGTTTTTTTCTGAATCACGGGTGCGGCGTCCCCCTGTTTTGGTATAATGGGGATGACCATGCGCAAGACCGAAAAGGGTGATCCGATGAGGAGCAGAAGCAAATCCGCCGTTGACGCGAAGACCGTCGTCCGGCTGTTCGAACAGGCCGGCATCCACGGCGTCAAAGACATCGCGCCGCTCGGCGCGGGCGAATTCAACGCGATCTACGCGGCGAGTGCCGGCGGTCGGGAGTATGTCATCAAGATCGCGCCGACCGATGCGTCCCGGACGCTCACCTACGAGTCCGGCATGATGCGGGCGGAAGTGGAATTCTATCGTCTGATGCGGGAGGCGGCGCACCTCCGCGTCCCGGACGTCTATCTATCCGATTTTTCGCATGCGATCATCCCGGCCGACTATTTCATCATGGAACGGCTCAAGGGCGACACGCTCGACCAGGCGCCGCTGTCCGACGAAGAACGGGCATCGGCGGGACGGAGGATGGCGGAGATGCTCGCGAAGCTGCACGCCGTCCGCGGGGAAGGCTTCGGGTATCCGCAGAACGGTCTTCATCCCGACTGGTTTTCAGCATTGTCGGCGATGGTGGAGAATCTGATCGGCGACGCGCGCCGCCGCGGGATCGGATCGCACAACGGCAAGCGTCTCTTGTCGTATATCCGTCGACATCAAGAGATTCTGAAGAATGTCGAATCCTGCCTCGTCAATTTCGACCTTTGGGCGCCGAACATCGTCGTCCTCCGCGAAGGCGGCTCCCTCAAACTCGCGTGGATCGATCCGGAGCGCTGCTTCTGGGGCGACCGCATCGCCGATTTCGTCTGCCTCGATTTCATGAAGCTGCGGTTGGAGGAGAAGAAGTCGACGATCGCCGACTACAACCGCCATGCCGAGGCGCCGATCGCCGTTACCGAAGCCGAGCGGATCCGCTTCGCGATCATGCTCGGCTATCTCGGGCTCATCATGGAAGTCGAGAAATACGCGCGGTACAGTCTCTTTCATTTCGGCTGGTGGCGGAACGTCGCGGCCTCCCGCCTCTTGTTTTCCCACTGCTTCGCCACGCTGAAGGAATGCGCCGCGCTTGCCGCGGCCAAACGGTGAAGACCATGGGACTACCGCAAAGAAGCATCCTCGAACCTTTCGATCCGAACCGACACGACGCCGGGACCGTCGCGGCGCTGATCTACGACGCCGATCCGGAAATCAACGCGTTCGTGTTCGGGCCGCGGGATCAAGCGATCGCGCGGATCCGGACCTTGATGACCATTCCCGACACCTACTACGCCGCGCCGCGGCTGGTCTGCATCGTGTCGGCGGGAACCGTCGTCGGAATCGTGGCGGGATACGCGGCGCATGACGCCGGCGCGATCGAACGGAGTGTCGGCGCCGCGTTCGTCCGCGCGTTCGGCTTCATCGCCTTCGTGCGACGCCTGCCGATGTTCCTGAAACTGGGCCGGATCCTCGCCAAGCGGATGGACTCCGAGGGATACTACATCGTCTACCTGAGCGTTCTGGCGACGGAACGCGGAAAAGGCCATGGCGCGGCCGCCGTCACGGAACTCGGGAACGCATGGCCGACGCTCTATCTTCATGTCGCCGCGGACAACCTCTCCGCGATCCGCTTCTATGAGCGGAACGGGTTCGTCGCGTTGCGACGACATCGCGGGAAGATCGGGAAGACGACGCTCGGCGCCATCTTCATGTCGCGCGCATCCGGTCGGCCGTAGCGGCGGAACCCGGCGAAGCGCGGCTTTTTCAAAGAATCATCCGAATTTCGTTTTTATGTATGGAAAAAAAAGCGCGGAATGCGTAAAATAAAAAAGAGCGATGCATCAGCGCATCAAACGGAAGGGAGACCCCCATGGCCAAACGATGCCCCAACTGCAAGGCCGAACTCTCGCCGTATCAGGAATTCTGTTTCGATTGCGGCGCCGAGATCAAGCATGTCCGCAAGCGTCCGAAGCACGATCTCGGATTCGATCTGAAATGGTTCTTCGTCGGCTTGTTCGTTCCAATCGTCGGCTACGTGTGGTTTTTCTTCTTCTCGCGCGACCATTACCGCGAATCGCTTTCGGCGTTTTACGGGGCGATCGCTTCCTCGATCCTCTCCTACGTCTTCTACCAGGTCATGTCCTGGATCGGCCTCTTCGATCCCGCCGACCCCGAAGGTCTCATCGATGCCATCATCCTGTTGATCTCCCTGCGCGGCTGACCGCCCGCGGGATCATCCAGCCGAGGTGCCTATGATCTACCGATCCCTGAAAGAACCCCAATTTCGACTCTATGGATCCGACGTCCTCGGCGAGCCGGGATTCCATCGGCTCTCCGTCCTGGAGCGCGAGCGCCTTCGAAAAGTCAATCCCGACGCCGCGTGGCATGCCCTCTCCAGCGCGGGGATCCTCGCGAAATTCGGGACCGACGCCCGCGAGATCCGCGTCCGCGTCAAACTCCTGATGCCCGCCACCATGGAGTACATGAGCGCCGTCGGACAGTGCGGCGTCGACCTCTACGCGTTGTCGGAGGACGGGACCTACCGTCTGCTCGACGTCTCGCGTTTCGATTCCAAGGCGACGGAATACGAAGCCGACCTCGGCCGGTTCAAGGACGGGGCGATGCGTCGCTACATCCTGCATCTGCCGATCTACATGGGCGCGACCGACGTGAGTGTCGGACTGGACGACGGCGCGCGGTGCGAACCCGTCGACTATCCTCATCAAGGCCGCATCGCCGTCTACGGCACCTCGATCGTCCAGGGCGGCTGCGTCACCCGGCCGGGGATGCTTGTGACGAACATCCTCTCCCGCCGTTTCGACCGCGAGTTTTTGAACTTCGGGTTTTCCGGCGCAGCGTACCTCGAGCCGGAAGCCGCCGCCGCGATCGGCGCGCGGCCCAACCTCGACCTGTTCTTCATCGACGCCGAGGCCAACGCCGGCACGGACGACCTGATGGAACGTCGGTTCCCCGCCTTCTATGCGGAATTCCGCAAATTTCATCCCGCGATTCCCGTCGTCCTGGTGTCCCGGCCGACGTTCGCGATGGACCGATACGACGAACGCCGCATCGCCCTTCGGGCGCATTACCGCGCCTGGCTGTCCGCCTTCGCGGCCAAGGCGCGGAAGCGCGGCGAGGACGTCCGGTTCCTCGACGGATCGCGGTTTTTCGAAGAGGCCGAAGCCACCGTCGACGGGATCCATCCATCCGATCTCGGCGCGGCGGGAATCGCGGACGCCTATGGACGCATGATCCGCCGGGTCCTCGGCCATTGACGTTCGGGCGGCGATTCTCGCCCGCGTCCGACAAGGTTGGGATCATTCAAGATTCGCCACTGCCTCATGAATGATTCTGCGGAATCAGTCAGCGACATCGATTACCGAGAAGGGATCTGGATACCATGCGTCATGTACGACTCTGCATGCTCTGCTTCGCCGCGCTGATCCTGTTCGGCTGCGAACAGACCACGACGATTCCGACGACGGCCATGACGACGCAGCCGACGACGGTATCGTCGACGTGTCCAAACGGCACGTCTTCCGGGGACGCGTGCATCACGACGAAAGATTTCGATTTCTCGCTCCTTGGTCAATGGGTTGTGGAAGACCGTTCTTCCTATTATGAATTTCCCTCGACAATGATGCGCGTCTATCGTCACAGCGATTATGTAGGCGTCGATTATGTGGATGTCGAGGATTTTCTGTTCGTCATCCGCCAAGGGATCGCGGACGTCGATATCGAAAATGGTGAAGTCCTGACGATTTCCGTCGTTCCCGAGGAGGAGTCGTACATCGTCTCCCGAGTGCCGATGACCTTGACGATTGATC
>CAIMSF010000140.1 GCA_903844055.1 uncultured bacterium | reverse complement strand
CGTTCTGATGTTCGAGGGGACGGTGAAGACGGATCTCCTTCCCGCCTTGGAAGACCTGGTCGGTGAAGAAGTCGGTCCAGACCCCCTTCGGCAGATAGAACCCGGTCGCCGCGCGTTTCGTGCGGGGGTCGATCGGATCGGAGACGGGGGCGACCACCAGTTCGCTTCCGAACGTATAGACGCCTTCCGCCTCGTACGCCTTCTCCTGGTCGGGTTCGGTGTAATAGAGGGGCAGGACCATCGGTTTACCAAGCTCCGAATCCAGATGGGCGGCGGTATAGACGTAGGGGACGAGCTGATGGCGGAGCCGGAGGAAGTCGCGGACGACGGCGCGGATCCCCGGCGCGTGGCGCCAGGGCTCGCGCACGGCGAAGCGGTTGGAGGTCGAGTGCATCCGCATGATCGGGCTGAACACGCCGAACTCGATCCAGCGGGCGTAGAGCTCGGGATCTTCCTTACCGCCGAAGTGGCCGCCGATGTCGTGGCTCCACAGTCCGAAGCCGACATTCGCCGCGGTCGCGGTGAAATACGGCTGGTACTTGAGGCTGTCCCAGGTGATGATCGCGTCGCCGGAGAACCCGATCGGATAGCGCTGGGCGCCGTAGCCGCACCAGCGCGAGAAGGTGAAGGGGCGCTTTTTGGGGTCGCGGGCGGAGTCGTAGTGGTGCAGGTGGTTGAGCATCCAGAGCGGATCGAGACCCTCGACCTTGGTGCGCGATCCCTGTTGCCAGTCGACCCACCAGAAATCGACGCCCATCGCCTCGTAGGGATGGAGCAGGATTTCGAAATAGCCCTGCATCGCCTTGGGCGAGGCGGCGTCGAACGGGATGGTCGCCTTGGTCGTTGGATCGACGCCCATCCAGGCGGCCATCGCGGCGTACTGGTCTTCATAGGACTTCACGCCGTTGGCGGGATGGAGGTTCACGGACGTACGCACGCCGCGGGCGTGCAGTTCCTTGATGAAACCGGGAAAGTCGGGGAAGTAGCGCTTGTTCACGGTGTAGCCGGTCCAGCCGCCCCAATAGTCCTGGACGCCGTCGATCGCGGTGATGTGCCAGTCCATGTCGACGATGCAGACGGAAAGCGGGATGCCGTCGGCCTTGAAGCGGTCGACGACGTCGAGCAGCTCCTTGTCGGTGTAGGCCTGGTACTTGCTCCACCAGTTGCCGAGGATGTAGCGCGGCACGAGCGGCGCCTTGCCGGAGATCGCCGCGTATCCGGCGACGGCGGCCGCATAATCGCGTCCGTAGCCGAAGAAATACAAGTCGGTGTTGTTGCCCTTGCGGGGCTTGGGCCATCCGTACGCGTCGAGGAGGAGCGACTTCGAATCGTCGAGGACGGCGAACCCGTTCTTGCCGCAGACGCCGTCGGACAGCTTGGTGCGGCCGTCGACGCCGTCGAGCGTACGGGCGGTTCCCCCCAGGTTTTCCGTCTCCGTGCCGTACTGCCAGGTCGTCTTGGTCGCCTTCACGAAGATCCGGAGCGCGTCGGCGGTGAGCAGTTCGCCGTCGCTCAGGGTCAGTCGGAGCGCGGCCGTCTCGATCGACAGCGCGACGTTCGAGGATTTCTTCTCGAAGGCGACCGCCGGCGCGTCGCGATGCCAGATCGCCTGGCTCGGCTCGTCGACATAATCGCCCGACGTCGAAAACTCGATCCGGATCAGCCGGTCGGCGAGGACGGTGAAGCGATAGCGTTTGAAACGGACGACGTTCGCCGGATGGGCGACGCCGTTCACGTCGAGTTTCATCGGATAGGGATGTTCCGTCATGGTTCGCGCTTCCTTTCGCTATTCAAATCGATTCTTGGCAGAAGTTTCAGGTTCAAACGCTCCGCAAACGCGATCGTCTCGTCGATCACGGCGTCGCACAGGTCGGGCGGATTGTGGGTGTCGCAGCCGATCGCGACCCTGGCGGAAGGCGTCTTTGCGACGAGGCGCCAGAACGCCGTGCGGGGATAGAGCCAGTCCATCCCGTCCTGGGACGGATACCGGCCTCGTCGGGGGCCGCCGCCGTTCACTTCCAGGACGACGCGGTGCTTGACGGCGGCATCGATGATGCGCCGAGTCGCCTGTTCGGCGGCTTCGTCGAACAGGAGGACGCCGTCGGCGTCGCGATACGTCATTAAAAACAGGTCGGGGTGGGCGAGGATCGAGAAGAACCCGGTCGCAAGCGCTCGTTCGGCGAGCGCGGCGTATTCGGCGATGCGGGGTGCGGTCATCCGGTCATACGCGTTGTAGAGCCCGTGGACGGAGGGGAAGTAATGGATCCCGAGGACGAGATACTCGACCTTCGTGAGGAGCCATCGGTAATAGTCGTCATGGCCGGGGACGTATTCGATCTCCAAACCGGTGCGGATCGCGATCCGGTCGCCGTAGCGGCGGATGCTTTCGGCGAGGTCGGGCAGATACACCGTCTCGAAGATCGTCTCGTCCATCTGACGCTGCAGCCAGTTGTCGGCGTACTCCCGGGGGGTCATGAAGGATCGCGGAATCGGTCCGTGGTCGGAGATGCCGATCTCCTGCAGGCCGTTTCGGATCGCTTCGCGGATATAGTCTCCGCTCATCCCGGCGGCGTGTCCGCAGAGGGCGGTGTGGGTGTGGTAGTTGGCGATAAGTCTCATGGTGTCATCCTCGTTTTCGTATCTTCTATTTTACCATCATTCGCGGCGAACATGCACGCGCACAATGCAAAAAACGAAACCGCGGTCCCATATCGGGGACCGCGGTCGGATCAGGAGGTGAAGCGGTGACTCACGGGACGGCGGCGCCGTCCGCAGGTGGGCGGGAATCGGATCAGATCATCACGGACTCGTCGGACAACAGGCGCGAGGATTTCGGCGCCTTCTTGTTGGCGAGTTCGTCCATCAGGTCGCGGGCGACGTCGAGGATGTACTGGGCGCGGAACTTGTAGACTTCCATCGCGGTCTCGGCCGTCTTGAAGGCGGCTTCGATTTCCTTGTACGACTGGTGGTTGAAATACGCCTTGAAGAAATGGATGAGCGCGAGGTATTGCGAGGAGAACTGGTTCGCGGCGTTCAGGCGGTCGAGGATCTCGATGTAGGCGTTGGCGTTGTCGGCCTGCTTGAGCGAGTACATGCAATAGCTGATCATGATCGCTTCGTAGTCGGGCTTCTTCGTCTGTTCCTTCTCGATCAGGTTGTAGTACTTGAGCGCCTCTTCGTATTTTTTCTCCATCAGGAGGCAGTCGGCGTAGTTGAGGTAGGTGACGCGGGTGTTGCGCTGGACATCGCTGAAGGTCATGTAGACGAGGTTCTTCTTCAACAGTTTCTTCGCTTCGTCGATGTTCCCGAGCTTCTTGTAGAAGGTCGCGATGTTGATCCGGCAGAACACGGCCTTGCTGTAGTTGAGCTGCTCTTCGAGCTTCGGGAGGGCCTTGTTCGCGTAGATGAGGGCGTTGATGTAGTCGCCGATCATCGAATAGGCGAAGGAGACGTGATAGTTGGCCGTGGGTTCGAAATCGATGAAGTTGGCGCCCATGTAGATCGTCAGGCGGGCGTAGTGGACGACCTTCTCCGGGTCCTTCTTGAAGCCGTAGTAGCAGGTCATGTACTCGTAGTACAGGAAGCGGTGCTCGCTCGACATCTTGTCGACGAAGTTCTTGAGGAACTCGATCGCCTCGTCGAGCTTCTCCCAGGCGATCACGTTCGTATAGTTGACTTCCGAAACGTAGTAGATGAGCTGCTGGAGGTAATACTGGATCATCAGGATCGAGTTTTGGTAGAGCGGCAGGTTCGCCGTGGAGGCGTCGTAGTATTGCTTGAAGTCGTTGACCTTCGAAAAACAGACGGACGTATAAAAACGGCTAAAATTCTCATCGAAGGAGGCAATCGTCGACGGGTCGATCTTAGTCTGGATGTTGAGTACTTCGGCCATGCGTTCCAGCATGTCGCCGGATCCGCTGAAGCCTTTCAGCTGGGCACGCCGAAAATTGGATTTTGGAATATCCGCACTTTCGTTGATGTCCTTTTGGGTGAGTCCCCGAAGTTTCTTCAGGTACTCGACCATCACGATGATGTCGTAATGGTCCTTGAAGTAATAACCGCACGAAAAATCATAGATCGTCATGTTGAATCATCCTTTTCGCGAATCTGTCAATGGGGCATATCTATCGAATGCCCGAAACCGATTCGTTCAAAGGCAAAACGGCATGGCGTTTGCTTCAGAGCGAAATGACGGCGTTCGGGTATGCGAATTCGGGTTCCGGGTCATCGGCGAGCTGGATGACCTTGGTGGGGTAAGCGAACTCGGGTTCCGGATCATCGGCGAGCTGGATGACCTTGGCGGGGTAGGCGAACTCGGGTTCCGGATCATCGGCGAGCTGGATGACCTTGGCGGGGTAGGCGAACTCGGGTTCCGGATCATCGGCGAGCTGGATGACCTTGGCGGGGT
>CAIMSF010000139.1 GCA_903844055.1 uncultured bacterium | reverse complement strand
TAACGCCATCTGCCCGGTGAACGGGCGGGACACGAACGGCCCGACCGCGAACGCCAACTCGGTCGGCACCGCCCTCGGCGGAACCGATCCCGAAGGCGACTTCGAGGGATATCTGAACTGCCTCCCCAACGGCGCCTCGCACACGATCACCTTCAACTCATCCTTGCTTCGCAACCCCGACCACAAGGCGAAGTTCAAGGCGTTTTTGAAAGGCTACGTCCAAAACGGCGGCACCGCCCTGCAGATCAACATCCTCGACCCGGCGATGCTCAAGGACGCCCAGGCCCATCCCGAACAGTACCGCCATCTGCTCGTCCGCGTGACGGGCTACAACGCCTACTTCGTCACCGTCGGCCGCGAGCTGCAAAACGAAATCATCGCCCGCGAATCGCACAAGGAGTACTAGCGCGATGCGGGTGTTGAACCTCCAGCGGATGTCCACCGAGGACTGACCGGGGCTGCGCACCACGGTGTTCTTCAAGGGCTGCCCGCTCCACTGCCGGTGGTGCCACAATCCCGAATCGATCCCGTCCGCCTTCGGGAAGGAATGGATCAAGCAAAACTGCATCGCCTGCGGCGCCTGCGCGGAGCATTGTCCCGAGGGCGCCGTCCGGCTGTCGGACCAAGGGGTCGAGGTCGATCCCGAGCGATGCCTTGAATGCGGCACCTGCGTCGAAGGTTGTCCCGCCGACGCGATGAAGCCGCTCGGCAAGGAGCGCTCGGTCGAATCGCTCCATAAGGAACTCGTCCGCGACAAAGCCTATTTCGGCGCCGAGGGCGGGGTCACCTTCTCGGGCGGCGAAGTCCTCATGCAGGCCGACGAGGCGGCAAGGCTCGCCGCCCTCCTGAAGGGTTCGGGCATCGGCGTCGCGATCGACACCGCGGGCTTCGCGCCGTGGGATGCCGTCGCGAAACTCGTCCCGCACTCCGACCTCTTCCTGTACGACATGAAGCTCGACGACGAGGAACGGCACCGCGCCTTCACGGGCGCCCCGAACGCCCTCATCAAGGAAAACCTGGTCCGGCTTTCGGATTTGGGGATGCGCCTGTGGATCCGCACGCCGGTGATCCCGGGGGCGACCGACGACATCGACAACATCACGGCGATCGCGGCGTTCCTGCGCGACCGTGACATCAAGTTCGAGCGCTGGGAACTCTGCGCCTTCAACAACCTCGCGAAAGACAAATACGCGCGCCTCGGCCTCGACTGGCCTTTCAGGGACGCGCCGCTCATGAAGAAGGCCGCGCTGGACGCGTTCGTCGCGGCCGCCGCCGCTTCGTACGGGAAGCCGGCGAAGATCCTGTGGACCGGGATGACGCAAAGGGAGGAACACCATGAATGAACGACTGAACCAGCTGATGATCGACGAATTCGCGAAATCGGTGAAGATCGGCCTCGTCGCGACGATCGACGAGACGGGCGGACCGCACGTCACCGTCCTCTCCACCTTGATGGGGAAGGGGGAGGACCGGATGATGCTCGGGAAGTTCGTCGAAGGCCTCTCGAAGGAATTCATCCTGGTCCGTCCGAAGACGGGCTTCCTCATCATGAACCCACAGAAGAAGTTCTGGTTCGGGACGATGGACTACCGGGAAGCGAAGACGGAAGGCGACGACTATGTCGCCTACAACAACCAGCCGCTCTACCGGTACAACTCCTACTTCGGGATCAACACCGTCTATTATTTCAAGCTGAACGGCATCTCCGATGAGAACGTCCTGCCGATGGGGACGATCGTGAAGAACGCGATCAGGGTCCTTTTGGCGAAGCGCCGCTTCGCCGACAAGAACCGTCCCGCCGTGATGAAGCCGTGGGCGGAGGGCTTCATCGAGAAGCTCGACACGCTCAAGTTCCTCTCCTACGTCGGAAAAGACGGCTATCCGCGGATCGTTCCGGTGATCCAGGCGCAGTCGGCCGGATCGGCGCGGATCCTGCTTCGAAACGAGCCGTACGGCGAGTTGCTGTCGGATGTCACGAAGGGCATGAAGGTCGCGATCCTGGCGTTCTCGATGACGATGGAGACGGTCCTCGTGAAGGGGACGTTCCAGGGCTTCGATGGAAAGGGATTCGGCGTCCTCGACATCGAACGAGTCTACAATTCGATGCCGCCGGTGCACGGCTACGTCTATCCGCCGCAGCCGAAACAAGAAGTCAAGTTCGATCGTTCCTGATGGAGGGTATGGCCAATGCCGTTTGAGATCATCCGAAACGACATCACCCGGATGGCGGTCGACGCGATCGTCAACTCCGCCCATGTGACGCCGGACGTCGGCGGCGGGGTGGACGCGGCGATCCATCTGGCCGCCGGACCCGAGTTGCTCGAGGCGTACCGGAAGCACGGCCCGCTGATCCGCGGAACGGCCTTCCTTTCGCCCGGCTTCGGGCTTCCCGCGAAGCATGTGATCCACACCCTCGGGCCCGTCTGGGAAGGCGGAACCCACGGCGAATCGAAGGTCCTCCGGAGCTGCTATGAATCCTGCCTCCGGATCGCCGAGGACGCGAAGTTCGAATCCGTCGCGTTCCCGCTGATCTCGGCGGGGGTCTTCGGCTTTCCGCGCGAGGAGGCGCTCACGGTCGCCGTCGCGGCGATCGGCGCCTTCGTCCTGAAGGTCGACATGACGGTCTATCTCGTCGTCTACGACCGCGATTCCTACGCACTCTCCGAACGACTCGTCGCCAAGGTGGAAAGCTACGTCACCGACGTCGAGATCCGAAGGTCCATCCGCGAACTTTGGATCCGATGCGAAGACGCGCCGCATTTTCATGACGAGCGGATCTCCACCCGCAACCAGCTGCGCATGCCGCATCCGCCGCGGTCGCTCAAAGACCTGGCGAAGCAGCTCGACGAGACGTTCTCGGAGGCGTTGTTCCGATTGATCGACGCCCGCGGAAAAACCGACGTCGAGGTCTACAAGAAGGCCAACATCGACAAGAAGCATTTCGCCAAGATCCGGGCGGACCGCCGCTACCAGCCGAAGAAGCCGACCGTCTTCGCGTTCGCCTTCGCGCTCGAACTAAACGTCGACGAGACAAAGGACCTGCTCCTGCGGGCGGGGTTTGCGATCTCGCACAGTTTCGCCTTCGACGTCCTCTGCGAAAGCTACCTCCGACACAGAAACTACAACATCTTCGAATTGAACCAGGTCCTCTTCGACCTCGACCTGCCGCTCGTCGGCACGTTCGGCTGAGCCTTCGCCGAAGTCGCTTGGCAGGCGACCATTCCCTCCCCCCGTGACGCTATAATGATGTCACAAGGGAGGGATTTCATATGAAAAAAGGATTGACGGAAATGGTCTTCATCCTCGACCGCAGCGGTTCGATGCGCGGGTTGGAAAACGACACGGTCGGCGGCTACAACGCGCTGTTGGAGAAACAGAAGAACCAGGAGGGCGAGGCGATCGTCTCGACGGTGCTCTTCGACGACCGCTTCGAGGTGTTGCACAACCGCGTTTCGATCAAGGACGCGAAGCCGCTTTCCACGCAGGAGTATTACGTGCGGGGGTCCACCGCGCTGCTCGACGCGATCGGGCGGGCGATCCAGAAGATCGGCACCATCCAGAAGAACACCCCGGAAGCCGACCGGGACGAGAAGGTCGTCTTCGTCATCACCACCGACGGGATGGAGAACGCGAGCCATGAGTTTTGCTACGACGACATCAAGAAGATGATCGAACACCAGAAGGAAGCGTATGGCTGGGAATTCATCTTCCTCGGCGCGAACATCGACGCCGCCGCTGTCGCCGAGCGGGTCGGGATCCGCTCCGACCGTTCCGCGAACTTCCATCACGACCCCCGGGGCACGCAGATGAGCTACCTGGGCATCAACGACGCCATCAGCGACCTCCGCCAGAAGGCGACGATCAGCGCCCAGTGGAAGGCCGAGATCGACCTCGACTTCAAGAGCCGCAAACCCGACGACAAATGAGTGGTCCAAGCCGGACGGAAGCGTCCCGCTCAACGTGAGAACGACGCGCCGAATCGGCGCGTTTTTCTTCCGAAACCAGTCAAAAACCGTCGAAAACGAGTGAAATCTCAAAAAAATCTTCCGCCCCGACGAAGTTTCTCGTGCAAATCGACGCTTCGAGTACTATAATAGGGATTGACTGGAAAAAGACCGGAGGTGTCCGCATGCGTCAAGATCGGCTTTCCCGCGTCAGCGAAGAACTGCACAAGAAACATCAAATCGACGTCGTCGCCGACATCCTGCTCGGACGTCCCGACCGCGTCTATCTTTATGCCGAGAAGGCGCCGCTCGACCGGATGGTCCTGAACGTCATCTCGGGGTCGCTCGGCAGAATCGGATTTCCCGACGCCGACGCCATCGCGATGAAGGACATCCTGGACCGTCTCGACCTCGACAACTGCTATGCGGCCGTCTCGGGGACGCAAAGC
>CAIMSF010000138.1 GCA_903844055.1 uncultured bacterium | reverse complement strand
TCGAATCTACCATATAGGAGGATATCTACCATGAACGCCATCATCAGACGCACCAACCCCAACAACGACCTCGATTTCTTCAACGACTTCTTCGACGGCTTTTTCAGCGGGACCCCCGGCCGCGCCCTCGGCCAGGCGATGAAGACCGACATCCGCGAGAACGAACACGACTACATCCTCGACATCGACGTCCCCGGTTTCGCGAAGGAAGACATCAAGATCAGCCTCGAGAACGGCTATCTGACCGTCGAAGCCAAGAAAGAGGAATCGAAGGAGGAGAAGGCCAACCACTATCTCCGCCGCGAACGCACGGTCGGTTCCGCCGCCCGCAGCTTCTTCGTCGGCGAAGACGTCGCCGAGCATGACGTCAAGGCTTCCTTCGACAAGGGCGTCCTCACCCTGTCGATCCCCAAACAGGGCACCAACGTCAAGGCGAAGAAGTTCATCGCCATCGAATGACCCGCTCCGCGCCCGCCGAGGAGCGGGCATGAGCGCCGCCGTCCCCCACGGCGGCGTTTTTTTAATTTTCCTGCGTCTCGCACCGCCTTCCGTCGTTCATGATATAATGGATTCGACATGAAGGGAGTGGCGACATGGATCCGTTCTTCCGACTTTCCCCCGACCTGATCTATCTCATGACCCCGGCCGACAAGGAGGCGCTTTTGACGATGGCGGCGCGCAGGCGCGTTCTGCCGGCCTTCAAGGCGGTGGAAGCGGCGCGCTTTTTGCCGACCCAGTCCGACGACGTCCTGCGGGTCGTGATGGAGATGGCGGGCGTCGACGTCCACCACGCCGCGAAGATCGCGGCCTTTTGCCCGTTCGCCCTGAACGCCGACCCCCTGACGCCGAAGATCGCCTTCCTGAAGGACATCGCCCGCCGGCTGGCGGAAACCGGAAAGCAGGTCCCATCCGCCTATCGCCCCGATCCCTCGCTCCTCATCCGCTGGAACGGCGCTTCGCCGATTCCCGACCCCCGCTATCGGTCCATCCCCCACATCTTCGGACTGGATCCGCTTCCCACCCCGATCCGACTCGTCGAGACCGACGACCGCGACGCCCAGATGTCCGCCGCGATCGCCGAACTGGTCCGTTTGTTTCAAACCGGCGCGGCCCCCGACGACATCCGGATCGTGAATGCGACGCCCGCGGACCTGCGCAAACTCGCGCTGCTCGCCCGGACCTACGGTTTCTCGATCGAGGACGACTCGCCGATCCGGCTCGACCGGCTCCCGCTCTTCGCGGCGTTTCGCGCCGCATGCCAAACGATGAAACCGGCGGACGCCCTCGCGATCATGGAATCCGACGAAGGCAACCGCGACGAAGCGGCTGCCGCAGCCATCGGGGCGATCGCTTCGATCCTCGCGAAATACCCTTCCGACGTCACCCTCGAACCCGCGCTGATCGACTACGAAGGCGCAAGCGCGATTCTCCGCCGGCCGCGGGTTTCCAACGTCGTCATGGCATGCGGCCTGGACCGCCTCACCGGTTACGGCGATGAACACGTCCTGGTGCTCAACTACACCGACGATCTGTTCCCCGCCGTCCGGATCGACGACGATTACCTGACCGACGTGGAAAAGGCGTCGCTGTCGCTGGAAACCTCGACGGAACGCAACGAGCGCGTCCGCACCGCCCTGGGGCGGGCGGTCGGGTCGCTCGAACATGTCGTCCTGTTCCGGCCGCTCAAGGCGGACGGGAGCGACACCCGTCCCGCCGCCGTCCTCGAAGGCGTCCGCCCCGTCCGAACCGAACGCTTCACGGCGGAACGCGTCGTCCATTCCCCCTCCACCGGCCTTTTGGCCTATGCCAAGGAGCGCCATGACGAACTCGCGTACGGGCTCCGCACGGCTGCCCTTGACAGGCTCGCCGCCCGTTTCAAGGGCGCCTTCCGGGAGTACGATCCGGCCTTTCGACCCCTGTCGCGACCGACCCGCGACCTCCTCGCGAGCCGCCGCGTCTCCCTGTCGGCGACCTCCCTCGAGACGTTCAACCGCTGCCGTTTCCGCTTCCTGTGCGACCATCTCCTGAGGCTTGCGCCGTATGAGTCGACGGTTTCCCAAGAACTCGGAAACCTCGCCCACAAGGCGTTGCGCGACGCCTTCGCCGACGGCGTGCCCGCCGCGCGGGCGGCGTCCATCGCCCCGTTCGATCATAGCGATCCGCGTCTGGACGCGCTTGCGGCGATGCTCGCGTCCCGTCTCGAGAAGGTCGAGGCCTATCTGCGGGAACGCGCGAAGACGGTCGCCGAATACGCCCACGAACTCGAATGTTCCTACACGATCGAAGGCCGTCCCGGATTCGTCGTCAAGGGCACGATCGACCGCATCACCTATTATGACCGCGCCGACGGACGCTATGTCTTCGTGATCGACTACAAAACCGGATCGCCGTCGTTTTCGCGCGAGGATTTCGAGAAGGGGACGGACCTGCAGCCCGTCTTCTATCTCCATCTGCTCGAAAAGTCCGGCGCGATGCCATCGTTCGTCCCGGCAGGTTTCTATTACCAGCCGGTCACCCTCGGACGACTCGTCCGATCCGACAAAAAGGACATGGTGAGCGAAGCCCTCAAGCAGGAGGGCCTCACCCTGGCCGAACGCGATGCCGTCGCGGCCGCGGGCGGTCCCGAGGCGCTCCGCAACGTCCGCCTGAAGGACGATGGGACCTTCTATGAGAACGCCGCGGTCGCCGATCGCGAGGAACTGCGCGCGATGATCAGGAAGATCGACGGCTTCATCGCCCTTGCGGTCGACGCGGTCCTGTCCGGCGCCTATGCGATCAATCCCGAACCGCGGAAACCCGGCGGGACGTCCGCGTCCTGCGAATACTGTCAGAACCGCGGCATCTGCTATTCCGTCGACAGGATCGCGGAAATCGACGACGCGGCCCAGGAAACGGAGGCGGAGTGACATGCCCTTCACCATCGAACAGCAGCGCGCCGTCACCTCGAAGAAGCCTCGCGTCCTCGTCGCCGCGGGCGCCGGTTCCGGGAAGACGTCCGTCCTGGCCGCGCGCGTGCTCGACCGGCTGCGCCATGGCGTCGACGTCGACCGCCTCGTCGTCCTGACCTTCACGAACGCCGCCGCGGCCGAGATGAGGACGCGGATCAAGACCGCGATCGCGGCCGATCCGCAACTCGCCGACCAGCTTCGCCGCCTCGACAACGCCGTGATCGCGACCTTCGACAGCTTCACCCTCCGGATCGTACGGGCGAACCACCACCTGCTCGGACTGCCCCGCGACGTCGGCGTCGCCGACGCCGCTTCCCTGTCGCGACTGGAAAACGAAACCCTGGACGCCACGATCCAAGACCTCTACGGTCGCGGCGAGCCTTGGTTCCTGCACGCCGTCGACCGCGTCTGGAACGGCGGCGACGATGGTTTCGCGGATGCCGTGAAACTCGTCGCGGACGGCCTCCGGACCGTCCCCGACGCCTCCGCCTGGCTTTCGAGGTATCGCGACGACCATTACTCGGATGCGGCCGTATCGGCCCTTTCGGGCGCTTTCCGCGGACTTTTGCAGGAGCGCTGCGACTCCCTTCGGAAATCCGCCCAGGACGCCGCGGAACGGCTCCGCCGCTTCGCCGACCCGAAGGTGCGCTCCGCCGCGGACGCCCACGAGGCCGTTTCCGATATGTTCCAAGATCCGTCCTATGCGGCCTTCCGCGCCGCCGTCTTCGCCTGCAAGGCGCCGTCCACCCCGGCGAAATCGAAATCGTTTGACGCCGAGCTCGCCGAAACGTGCCGCGCCATCGTCGAACCGTTCCGCAAGCGTTTGAAGAAACTGAAGGCGTGGTTCGAATCGCTCTACGCCGCGACGGAGGCCGACCTCGTCCTCGCCTGGCGCGAGACGGAGGACGTCGTGATGGCCGTGATGGACGCCGCCCGCGGCTACCGCGACAGGCTTGCCTGTGCGAAGCGCACGCGAAACATGTTCGGATTCGACGACGTCACCGACTTCGCGATTCGTCTCATCGAGACCGACGAGACGGTCCGCCGGCGCTACCAGGACGACATCGTCGAGATCATGGTCGACGAATACCAGGACACCAACGACGCCCAGGACCGGCTCGTCGACCTGCTTTCCGGCGCCTCGGTGTTCATGGTCGGCGACGTCAAACAGTCGATTTACGGTTTCCGCAACGCCAACCCGGGGAACTTCCTCCGCAAATGCCGCGACGTCGCCTCCCAAGGCGGCGAGCTGATTTCGCTCGTCGCCAATTTCCGATCCCGTCCGGGCGTCCTCGCGACCGTGAACGCGCTGTTCGACGCCGTGATGGACGAATCGCTCGGCGGCGTCGATTATGCGGACGGACAATCGCTCCTGCCGTCGCGCGAAGACCTCGCGGCCCCCGCGTCGTTGGACGACCGGGCGGAGGTCATCGCCTACGAACCGGGCGATCGCCCCGCGGTCGCGGTCGAGGCGGAGCTGCTCGCGCGGATCGTCGCGCGGGAGATGGCTTCCGGGACCCCGGTCTCCGAGAAGGTCGACGGAACGCTGATCCATCGGCCCTGCCGCTATGGCGACTTCTGCGTCCTCGTCGACCGGAAGTCGGACTTCGCGGTGTACCAAGGCGCCTTCACCGCTTCCGGCATCCCCGTCTTCGCGGTCACCGACGAGAGGTTCGTCGCTTCTTCGGAAATCCTGTTCGTCCTGTCGGTCCTGCGGCTCGTCCGCGCGTCCGCCGACCCCGCGTATGCGAAGGACTGGTTCCGCCATGCGCTCTACGGCGCGGCCCGCTCCTTCGTCTTCGTCGTCCCCGACGACCTCGTCCTGCCCATCGTCGCCGACCGGAGCCTCGTCCGTTTCCCGTCGTCCGGTCTGCCGGAACCGCTGGATCGGCTCTCCGCCCTCGTCGCCGCGCTTGCGGCGTCCGCGCCGCGGGTCACGGCCGAAGCGTTCCTCGCGTCCCTCTACGAGCGAACCGACATCTATCGCCACGCCGCTTCCCTCCCCGACCCCGCGGCGGTCGAGGCCAAACTCGATTTCCTGCTGGAGAAGGCGGCGAGCCTGCCGCTGTCGGGATTCTCCGACCTGTTCGACTACATCGAAGGCGTCGCCGCGGCCAAGGACCTCGACGTCGAGTTCAAACGTCCGCTCGATCTTGCCAACGACGCGGTGGTCCTGATGACGATGCACAAGGCGAAGGGACTCGAATTCCCGTTCTGCCTTTACCCCGGACTTTCGAAACGGTTCAACCACAGCGACACGCGCGGGTTCTTCCTGTTCGACCGCCGCTTCGGTTTGATCACGAAGGCCTTCGACGACGGTTTCAAGGATACCTTCGTCCACGCCCTCTACCGTTCGGCGCTCGACCGCGATCTGATCTCCGAGCGGATCCGGCTATTCTACGTCGCCCTGACGCGGGCCCGCGAAAAGCAGTTCCTTCTCCTCGACGTCTCCCGCGACGACGGCTTCCGTCCCGCGCCGGGACCGCACGGGACGCTTCCGGAGGGCGTGCGGCTCGGATACGACCGCTATGCGGACATGATCAACAGCGTCGCCGCGCTCGATCGGTTCCGCACCGCTCCGCCGCCGGCCTTCGAACCCGGCATCCGGGATTCCCGGGCCGACGCCGACGCCGCTCCCGCCGACGTCGCCGGATTCGCGTTCGTCCCCCGCGCCGCTGCGCCGCGGACGTATGCGAAACGCGGTACCGCCCCGGACGAGGCGACGAAGGCCGCGATGGAGACCGGCGTCCGGTTCCACGCGCTGCTCGAACAATTCGACTTCCGCGACCAAGAACGGTCGCTTGCGGGACTCGATCCCGTCTGGCGCGTCCGGCTCGAACGGTTCCTCGCGCATCCCGAACTGTCCGGCATCGCCGCTTCGCAAATATACCGCGAACTCGATTTCGTCGACGGCCCCGGTCCCGATGCGGGGCGGGGCACGATCGACCTGCTGTACCTCGACGATCATGGCGCGACGGTGGTCGACTACAAGCTGAAGCATCTCGACGATCCCGGCTACCGGACCCAACTGGCCGGGTATGCGGACTATGTCCGAAAGACGACCGGCCTGCCGGTCCGCACCTATCTCTATTCCATCCTTGACGACCAGCTCGTCGAAACCGGAGGTATACAGCCATGAACGACATCATCCCGAAACCGCGGCGCGTCGTCCCCGCCGAAGGGCGCGCGTCCTATGCCGGCGGATTCTCGATCCGCCGCGCCGAAGACGTCCCGTTCGATCTCGCCGAGGTCGTCCTTTCGCTCTTCCCGCATCGTCCCGGCCGCCGGCTCGATTGCCTGATGGGCTTTACGCTCGACCCCTCGCTCGGTCGGGAAGCATACCGCCTCACCGTCGCCGACCGCCGGGTCGACGTCGTCTCATCGACGCGCCGCGGCGCCCATTACGCGCTTCTGACCCTGCGGCAGCTGGCCGATCCGCGCACCGGCACGATCCCGTGCGTCTCGATCGAGGACGAACCCGACCTGCCGCTGCGCGGTTTCATGATGGACGTGAGCCGCGACAAGATCCCGACGATGGACACCGTCAAGCGTTTCGTCGACGCGATGGCCTTCGTCAAAATGAACCACTTCGAACTGTATGTCGAAGGCTTCTCGTTCGCCTTCCCTTCCTTTCCGGAGGTTTGGCGGGACGAGACGCCGTTCACCCCCGAAGAGTACGAGGAGCTTGACCGTTACTGCGCCGCCCGCGAGATCGACTTCGTCCCGAACCTGAACGGCTTCGGGCATATGTCGGCCTGGCTCGCCCGTCCCGAATTCCGCAAGCTGGCGGAAAGCGAGGATGGGTTCGTCGCCTGGGGCTATCCGTTCCCGCCGTCGACCTTGAACCCGCTCGACCCGGACGCTTTCGAACTGGTGAAGAAACTGTACGGGGACATGCTGCCGCGCTGCAAGTCGGCGTACGTCAACATCGACGGCGACGAACCGTTCGAACTCGGGCAGGGCAAGGCGAAAGAGGCGTGCGAACGACGCGGGAAGGAGACCGTCTACGTCGAGTTCATCGCCAAACTGTGCGCCGAGGCGCGCAGGCACGGCAAGACCCCGATGATGTGGGGCGACGTCCTCGTCAACCATCCGGAAGCGGTATCCAAGCTTCCGCAAGACGTGATCTTCATCGACTGGGGCTATGACCGCGGATATCCGTTCGAATCGCATGCGGAGCAAATCGCGAAGACCGGCGTCCGCTTCTGCGCGGCGCCGGGGACGTCGACCTGGAACAGCTTCGCGGGTCGCCGGGCGGACATGCTCGCGACGACCGAAAGCGCCGCCGCGGCGATGAAGAAGCACCACGGGCTCGGCCTGATCCAGACCGACTGGGGCGACTTCGGCCATCTCCAGTATCTCCCGTTCTCCTGGCCCGGCATGCTCCAGGCGGCCGGCTGCGCATGGGGGGAAGCCCCCTCCGAGACCGCCGTGATCCGTCATATCGACCGGCATCTCGCTCCCGAAGGCAAGGGCAGGCTCGGCCGCTGCATCGTCGACCTGTCGACGTACCCGGGGCTGGAGAAGGACTACGTCTACAACGGCACGACCGCGTTCAAGTCGGTCATGTTCGTCGACCCGTCCGAGGGACGCGACCTTGCGGCGAAACGGGCGATCCTGGCCGGCGCGCTCGCCGGCTCCGCCTACGGGGCGGAAGCCGCCGACGACGTGTTCGGACTCTGCGAATTCGTCGCCCGCTCGGCCTCCTCCGCGCCGCCCTCGACGGTGCGCGACGAGGTCCTCGCGACCTGCGACTGGATCGTCGCATGCGTCACGGCGAATCTGGCCCTGACCGATCCCGACCGCGCCAAGAAGGCCGGGGAGCTGGCCTTTTCGATGCTCGAAGACCTGCTGCCCGAACACGGGCGCCTTTGGCGCGCCCGCAACCGGGAAGGCGGACTGACGCGTTCCCTCATCCGTCCGACGACCCTCAAAAACATCATGGGAGACCCCTCGCAACGTTGATTTCTATGTTATAATCAAAGGGAAGGACGGTGGTCCGATGGAACGCGACGCGATCATCATCGAAGCGATCAAGGCATACGAGGTCCGGCAATATGAACGGGCGCTCCCGATCTTCCGCAAACTGGCCAAGAAGAACGATCCCGAGGCATTGTATTATCTCGGGATGGTTTCCTTTGGGGAGCACGCCGGCAAACCCGATCCGGCCTACGCCTTCGACTGTTTCCGCCGTTCGGCGATGGAACTCGAGGTCAGAAGCCTGTACATGTGCGGCCGCTGCTACGAAGAAGGACGCGGCGTCGAACAGGACCTCGGCAAGGCCTACGACTATTACGCCGCCGGCGCCGCCAAGGGCGATCCCGAAGCCGCACTCAAGGAAGCCGAATGCCTCGAGACCGGCAAGGGCGTCGCCAAGAACGAGCAGAAGGCGCTCGCCACCTACGTCGAGCTCGCGAAGCGTCAGAATCCCTACGCCACCTACCGCATCGGGATGGCCTATCTGGAAGGCAAGGGTGTCGCGAAAAGCCCGGAATCGGCCTTTTCATGGCTCAACAAGGCGCTCGCGCTCGGTTCTCCCGACGCGATGAACCAATTCCGTCTGATCGGCACCAAGAGCAAGACCGACGCCCGTACGACCCAGGATGTCGCGCAGATCGGCCGCGAGCTGTTCCAGACGGACCGGCCCGAACGGGCGATCCCGTATCTGCAGATCGCCGGCAACGAAGGCGACGCCTCTTCCCTCCTGCTCTTGATGAAGGCGGCCGAGACCGGACGCGGCTGGAAGAAGGACGCCAAGGCGGCTTACGACCTTGCCCTCCGCGCCGCCGCGCTCGGCGATGCGACCGCGATGCTCGCGGTCGGACGCAAGTGCGAGGCGGGCGACGGCGTGAAATCCTCGGCGGTGGCGGCCGCTTCCTGGTACGCGCAGGCCGCGAAGGCCAAGAATGCCGAAGCGGCGGCCGAACTCGTCGGCCTCCGGGGGTACTGACATGGCAGACAATGCGAATCCGAAAACGCTGAACGATACCGGCGACGCCTATTTCTTCGGCATCGGCCGAGCCGTCAACCGCGAACTCGCCTATACCTACTACAAGCAGGCGGCCGACCTCGACAATCCGGTCGGATACCACAACCTCGGCCAATATTTCGCCGCCAAGGGCGACTACAAGGCCGCCGTCGTCAATTACGAGAAAGCGAAGGCGTTTCTCCATGCGCCCGCCTTTTTGGCGCTCGCCCGCCTCTTTGAGACCGGCGTGGGCGTGCGCAAGAACAAGGCCAAGGCCTTCAAGATGTATCTCGGCGCCGCGAAGCTGTCGGACGTCGAGGCTTACGACGCCGTCGGGCTCTGCTACAAGAACGGCGTCGGGACGAAGAAGGATCCCGAGAAGGCGAAGGAATGGTTCAGGAAAGCCGCCGATCAGAACGATGCGGCCGGCTGTTTCCAGCTCGGTCTCTTGATGACGATGGATGCCGCCTACAAGAAGAATCCCGAACCGGCGTTCGGCTGGCTCGACCGCGGCGCGACCGGCGGAAACGCCGACGCGATGCGCACCCTCGAAGAGATCTATGCCGCCGGGAAGCACCCGTGGCTGCTCAAGAAGTCGCGTCTGCATCTCCGCGAGATGGCGTTCTATTACCGCGAACTGCTCGCGAAGACGGGCGATGTCCATAGCCTCCGGTCGGTCGCGAACGACTACCGCGAAGGGTCCGACGTCACGACGGTCAACCATGAGAAGGCCGCGTTCTACTACAAGATGCTGCTCGACCGCGGCGATGCCGTCGGGAAATACGGCTATGGCGTCGCCCTTCTGTACGGACAGGGTGTCAAGACCGATTGCGACGAGGCCAGACGCCTGCTCAAGGAAGCCGCGCAGGAACGTCACGCACTCGCGATGACGCGGCTCGGCGACGCCGCCCGCCTCGGACTCGGCATGCCCGTCGACAACGAGGAGGCGAAGCGCTGGTACATGGACGCCGCCCGTCTGCAAGAGCCCGAGGCGACCATGGATCTGGGACTCCTCAACTACCGCAATCTCGTCGAGGGGGCTTCCGCCCAGCTCGCCTTCAACTACATGGAGACGGCCGCGAAGGCCGGGTATGCGCCCGCCCATTACTGGCTCGGCATCTTCCACGACAAGGGGGTCGGCGTCCCGAAGGATTTCGATGAGGCCGAGAAGCATTTCAAGAAGGCGATCGAGGCGGGCAACCTCGGCGCCAAGTACAAATACGCCTCGATGCTTTTTGAAGAACTGCCGGACCGCAAACTCAAAGGCAAGAAAGCCGATCAGGCTTGGACCACCGCGCGCGAGTTGTTCGTCTCCTATGTCGAGGATCCGGCACACAATCCGTCGAACCATGCCTACGCGATGTACTACCTCGGCTTGATCCATCGGCTCGGCCGCGGGACGGAAGCTTCGTTGCGGCGCGCCCGCTACTGGTTCGAGTCGGCCGCCGAGGCCGGCCTCACGAAGGCGATGGTCGAGATGTACCGATTGCTCAAGGAGGCGGATTTTGCGGCCGCGAAGGAGTGGCTCGACCGCGCCGCGGCCGATCGCGAGAACGCCGACGCGCTCTTCGAGAAGGGCTGCCTGCTCCTCGAGGGCAATTCGTTCGTCAACGCCGATCCGAAGGCGGGCCGTCTGTTGCTCGAGGCCGCCGCCCGGCTCAATCACAAGGAAGCCATCGGGAAACTGATGCTTCTCTAGGAGGATTCCCATGAAGCTGCTCCTGCATGTCTGCTGCGCCCCGTGCAGCGTGATGGTGGTATCGACGCTCCGCGAGGCGGGCACCGACCTCACCGCCTACTGGTACAACCCCAACATCCATCCCTTCACCGAATACGAGGCGCGGCGCGAGGCGTTCCGATCCTACTCCGCGTCGATCGGCCTGCCGGTCGTCTGGAACGATTTCTACGGCCTGCGGCCGTTCGTCGAACGGGCATTGAAGGATCCTGACAACCGGTGCGCCGGGTGTTACGAGGAACGCCTCAGAAAGACCGCGGAAGAGGCCAAACGGGGCGGTTACGATGCGTTTTCGACGACGCTTCTGATCTCTCCCTACCAGAAGCATGAGCGATTGATCGACGTCGCCAATCGGATCGCCATGGAAGTCGGCGTGCCGTTCCATTACGTCGATTTCCGTCCGCAGTTCCGCGAAGGCCAGCGGATCGCCCGGACCCTTCCGATCTACATGCAGAAGTACTGCGGGTGCATCTTTTCGGAAGAGGAACGCTATCGTGCCAGACAGGCGAAGAAGACACAGTGAACGTGTCTTTTTTTTCGAAATTCCGGCCCGTGCTTGCGGCAACCCGGCGGGGATGCTACAATGGAAGAAAACAATATCTGGAGGGACAACATGAACTTTCCCCATTCCGACTTTGAAAAAGCGTCCTGCCGCGACGCCAACGTCGAAAAAGGCCTGCTCGTCGACCTCTTCGACAAGATCAAGGACGACCGGCTGGACATCCATTCGATCGTCTTCGTGAAGGATGGCAACAAGGTGTTCGACGCCTATGCCAAGGGTTTCGGCCCCGGCGTCGCGGAAGAAACCTATTCCTGTTCCAAATCGTTCACTTCGATCGCGATCGGGATCCTCGCCGACCGCGGGATGCTGTCGCTCGACGACCGCATCCTCAAGTATTTCCCCGAAATCCGAAACCATCTTCCGGCTTATGGACAAATGACGATCCGCCATCTGCTGACGATGACGACGGGGCACCGCGAATGGGCCTACGAGACGCTCCTGGAAGCGAAGGATCCGATTCAGGCATGCTTCCAGATACCGGTCGTCGACGAACCCGGGACGAAGTTCTTCTACGACAACGTGGCATCCTACCTGCTTTCGGCGATCACGACGAAACTCACCGGGATGGCGCTCAACGACTTTCTGGAGATCCCCCTCTGGAACAAGCTCGAGATCGCCAAGCCGGTCTGGAAGACGGTCGGCGGATATACCGCCGGGGCCACCGGCCTCAGGCTCGACGCCATCTCGCTCGCCAAGTTCGGACACCTGCTCTTGAACGACGGGGTCTGGCGCGGCGAGCGGATCGTCTCAGCAGGATATGTCCGGGAAGCGACCTCGTTCCAGGTCCCGACCGTCGACGCCGGCGGTCCGCGCGACCGCTACGGATACGGTTTCCAGTTCTGGATCAACGATTTCGGCGACTTCCGGCTGGCCGGGATGTACAAGCAGTACGTCGTCGTCAACCGCGAGTACAAGTTCGTCTTCGCGATCCAGGGATACGAGGAACGCGAGTTGCTCGATCTCGTGTCCAGCTATATCCTGCCGTCCTGCCGCAAGGGTTGGCTCTACGACAACTTCACGCTCCGCAACTACATCGCCCGATTCCATGAGGAGTCGGTCTCCATCCTCGAGAAGGAGAAGCAAAATCGCGTCGTCTGGTAGACGCGCACAAGACGAAAAACGCTCCGGCTGACCAGGCCGGGGCGTTTTTCAATCTATCGGGAAAAAAGGAGGGGACAGGAGGCCCGCGGGGGGAGCGCGGGTGGGAAAATGAAGAAACCGTTGTGCCGTTCTCACGGTACGACATCATTCTACCGTGCGAGGTTGAAGATTCGGTGTCGCGGATGTGAAGATTCGGTGAAATGCGCGGCAATCCGAAAATTCCGTCCAAGCGGTCCGTTCGACCCCGTTTGCGGTGGACATCGCCTGGTTTATTTGATATAATGGAGGCAGCATTCAGCAGAATGTTTTTTTTGGTGTAAACATGGACGACTTGCTCCTCTCGGCATCCCGACAATTCGATCCCGAAGCGCCGCTTGCGGCCCCCGGAACCAACGATCGGCGTCTCTCCCCGTTTTCCCACGGTGCGGAAGGCCCTTCGGCCGTCCCGTCTTTTCGCATGGCTGCCGATCGTTTGCACTGCGGCCTCACCCCGAAAGAATATCAGGCGACGGAGGAACCTCCTTCGCTTTTCGCTGCCTCCGCGCCGGAAGAACATCCGATCGCGCTCGTCCCCTTGGGGCTCATGACCACCATCCTTGGCACCCTGACCGGCGCCGAGGCGTCAAGACCCGGCTGCATGCCGGCGATCACGAAACCGGAGGCGATCCCATGGAACTCGGAAACTATAACAGCCTGAAGGTCGTCCGGGAGACGGACCTCGCCTACATGCTCACGGACGGCGAAGAGGAGATCTTCCTGCACAAGAAGGAAGCCGAACGCGCCTATCTGCCCGGCGAGGAGCTGACCGTGTTCCTGTATGCGGACAACCTCGGCCGTCCGACCGCGTCAATCAAAAGACCGTTCGCGACGACCAGTACCGCATCCTTCCTCGAAGTCGTCTCGATCAACCACGAATACGGCGTCTTTCTCGCCAACGGCATCGCCAAGGACCTGCTCTTGTCCAAAGACGACCTGCCGTTGTCGGTCAACGCCTGGCCGGTGGTCGGCGACAAGCTCTTCTGTACCGTCAAGGTGAAGAAAGGCCTCCTGTTCGCGAAAGTCGTCGCCCGCAAGGCCGTCGCGACGATCCTCCGCCCGACGACGCCGCTCGAACCCGACCAGTATTATGACGCGATCGTCTCCCATTTCGTCGTCGAGGGCATCATCCTCCACACCGAATCGGGACACGAGATTTTCGTCCACGAAAACAACACCCGGAAGAAATACCGTCTCGGCGAGACGGTTTCCGTCCGCATCCTCAAACTCAATCCCGACGGGGAAGCCGTCGGCACGCTGATCCAGCAAAAAGAGCTGATGCTTCAGCCGGACGCCGACGTCATCCTCGCTTATCTCGAAGCCCATGCCGGCCGCATGCGTTTCACCGACGCATCGGCCCCTGAAGAGATCCAGGCCGCGTTCCATATGAGCAAAGGCGCCTTCAAACGCGCGCTCGGCACTCTCTATCGCGACGGACGCGTCGAGTTGCGTCCCGACCAGACCCTACTCAAAACAGATCGTTGAACCCCCATTCCCGCCATGTCGGGAAAATCCAGAGAATCGAAGGTATATTCCAATGGGAAGAGCCCATGAAGTCAGAAAAGAAGCGATGGCGCGCACCTCGCTTTTGAAAAGCAAAGTCTATTCGCGTTTCGGCAAGGAAATCTACATGGCCGCGAAGGCCGGCGTCCCCGATCCGGATTCCAACCTCGCCCTGAAAAAGGCGATTGAAAAGGCCAAGGCGGCGCAGGTTCCGACCGACGTCATCAAGCGCAACATCGAAAAGGCGAAAGGGTCGTCGGGCGAAGACTACACGCCGATCCGCTATGAAGGCTTCGGCTGGGGCGGATGCACCCTCATCGTCGAATGCATGACCGACAACGTCAACCGCACCTTCGGCGAAGTCCGGTCGATCTTCACCAAATCCGGCGCCAAGATCGGCATCGCGGGAAGCGTCATCCACCAATACCAGTACGTCGCCCTCGTGACCGCCGAAGGCATCACCGAGGACGAAGCGCTCGAAGCCGTGATGGAAGCCGGCCTCGAGGTCCGCGACATCAAGACCGAGGACGACGCCGTCTCCGTGATCGGCGAACCGACCGACCTCGAATCGATCAAGGAAGCGCTCCTGAAAGCCAAACCGACCTGCGACGTCTTCGAAGAGAAGGTCACCTACCTGCCCAACGAACTCGTCGAACTCGACGAGGAGGACCTCCGCAAGTTCTACCGGTTCCGCGACATGACCGACGAACTCGACGACGTGCAGGACGTCTACACCAACATCAAGCTCCCGCCGGAAGCCGAATGACAGAATCGCAGACCCATAGGGTCTGCTTTTTTTTGAAAATTGCGCTTTCCGGGGTGAAAAAAGAATGATTCGTGATATAATGGTTTCGAGGTGCATAAGATGAATCTGCCCAACAAGCTCACGATGCTCCGGATCATCCTGATCCCCGTCATGATCGCCGTCTACCTGTTCGCCGAAGCCTTCGGCGTGTGGACCTACGTCGCGATGGGCGTCATCTATGTCGTCGCGTCCTACACCGACCATCTCGACGGCAAGATCGCCCGCAAGCGCAACATGGTCACCACCTTCGGGAAGTTCATGGATCCGCTCGCCGACAAACTGCTCGTCCTGACGGCCATCATCATCCTCTCGGATGCTTCCGCCCGCGGTCTGGTCGACCTCTGGATGCCGTTCTGGGTGCCGATCGTCATCCTCGCCCGCGAACTGGTCGTCACGTCGATCCGCCTCGTCGCCGTCGGCGAAGGCACCGTGATCGCCGCCTCCGGCCTCGGCAAGGCCAAGACCGCCCTCACGATGGCGGCCACCATCTATTACTTCCTCGTGCTTCCCTGGCAGCTCCATCCCGCCCTCAACGTCGTCGGGATCGTGCTCATGGCGGGCGCCGTCGCGCTCACCCTGGTTTCCGGGGCGGATTACTTCTGGAAGAACCGCAAGACCATCTTCGCTTCGGTCTGACGAGCAAACCCGGCCGGCGCGCGTATCATTTGACTGACCTACACTACGGAGGAACGACCATGGCTGACGAAAAACGCAAGAAGAATCTGGAACTCGCACTTCGTGAAATCGAAAAGGAATACGGCAAGGGAGCCGTCATGATCCTCGGCGAGGAACGCCAGAACATGCAGGTCGAATCGATCTCCACCGGTTCGATCAAGCTCGACGCCGCGCTCGGCGTCGGCGGCTATCCGAAGGGCCGCATCATCGAGATCTTCGGACCCGAATCCACCGGCAAGACGACGTTCGCGCTCCACGCGATCGCCGAAGTCCAGAAGGGCGGCGGATACGCGGCCTTCATCGACGCGGAACATGCGCTCGATCCGGAATACGCGAAGCACCTGGGCGTCGACATCGACTCCCTCATCCTGTCGCAGCCGGACACCGGCGAACAGGGTTTGGAGATCGCCGAGGCGCTCGTCCGCAGCGGCGCCGTCGACATCCTCGTCGTCGACTCGGTCGCGGCGCTCGTCCCCGAAGCGGAAATCCGCGGCGAGATGGGCGACTCCCACGTCGGACTCCAGGCCCGCCTCATGAGCCAGGCGATGCGCAAGCTCTCGGGCGTCCTCTCGAAGTCCAACTGCATCGCGATCTTCATCAACCAGATCCGCGAGAAGGTCGGCGTCATGTTCGGCAACCCGGAAACGACCCCCGGCGGCCGCGCGCTCAAATTCTACGCCTCCGTCCGCCTCGACATCCGCCGCGGCGAGCAAATCAAGGAAGGCAACGACATCGTGGGCAACCAGGCCCGCGTCAAAGTCGTCAAGAACAAGGTCGCGGCACCCTTCAAGGTCGCCGAGATCGACCTCATCTTCGGCAAGGGCATCTCCCGTTCGGGCGAAATCGTCGACCTCGGCGTCGAACTCGACGTGATCAAGAAGAGCGGCTCATGGTTCGCCTACAACGACCAGAAGATCGGTCAGGGACGCGAGAACGTCAAGCGGTACCTCGAGGAGAATCCCGTCGTGATGGAAGAGATCGCGGCGATCGTCCGCGCCAAGTACAAGCCCACCACCTCGACGAAGACGCCGGACAAGGAATGATCGAAAAAAACCCGAAACGGGTTTTTTCTTTTTTGGGCGTCGATGACGTCGATTCCCTGCCCCGGCGGTAAATATTTTTTGACTATGGACGCGATTTACGGTATAATGGAAAAGGTATCAAGCATCAAACGTATATTGATGGGCGACCGCGGGGTTTGTGGGAAACCGTGCGGAGAACCCGATGATATAACTGCACGCGAACAAAAAAACTACATGGAGGTAATGCAATGTTTGACCTAGGAACATTCCTTATTTCCAGCGTGGTTGGCCTGATCCTCGGCGGAATCGCCGGCTTCATCCTGCGCGTGGTGATCGTGGAAAAAGGTTTCCAGACCGCCCGCAACAAAGCACAGGGTATCGTCGACGACGCCGTCGCGCAAGCGGATAAACTGAAAAAAGAGAAGCTTCTTGAAGCGAAACAGGAAATCTACACCCTCAATTCGGAGACCGATAAAGTCATCAGGGAGAAGAAGTCGGCGATCGCCGAGATTGAAAACAAACTCAATCAACGCGATGACCTGCTGGAACGCCGCTCTTCGAACCTGGACAAGCGCGAACTGAATCTGGATCGCAAGGAAGAAGCCATCGACGAGAAGAAAGCCGCTCTCGAGGAAAAGAACACCCGCCTGGAAAGCATCATCCAGCAACAGAACACCAAGCTCCTTGAAATCGCCAACATGAGCGAAGAACAAGCGAAATCGATCATCATGGACCGCGTCGAGACGCAGATGAACGAGGAGATCGGGAAGTATCTCCGCGACGCCGAGGAAACGGCCCGCGAAGAAGCCGCCAAGACCGCCAAGAACATCATCGCGAACGCCATCCAGAAGTACGCCCAGGACGTCACCACCGAGACCACCGTCTCCGTCGTCAACCTCCCGAGCGACGAGATGAAAGGCCGCATCATCGGCCGCGAAGGCCGCAACATCCGCACCATCGAAGCGATGACCGGCGTCGACCTCATCATCGACGACACGCCGGAAGCGGTCGTCCTCTCGGGCTTCGACCCGATCCGCCGCGAGATCGCCAAGAAGACGATCGAGACCTTGATCCAGGACGGCCGGATCCATCCCGCCCGCATCGAGGAGATCGTCGAGAAGACCCGCGTCGAGGTCGACCAGTTCATCCGCGACCAGGGCGACAAGGCCGTCTTCGAAACCGGCGTCGGCCGCGTCCATCCCGACATCGTCAAACTGCTTGGACGTCTGCATTTCCGTACCTCGTACGGCCAGAACGCCCTGCGCCACTCGATCGAGACCGCCTTCCTCGCCGGCAAGCTCGCCGTCGAAGTCGGCGAGAACGAAGTCCTCGCCAAGCGCGCCGGACTCTTGCACGACATCGGCAAAGCCGTCGACCACGAGGTCGAAGGATCCCACGTCGATATCGGCATCACGCTGGCCACCCGCTACCGCGAGAATCCCGCCGTCGTCGACGCGATCTCCAGCCACCACGGCGACACCGAGGCGAAAACCGTCATCGGCGTGCTCGTCGCCGCCGCCGACGCCCTGTCGGCCGCCCGGCCCGGCGCCCGCAGCGAATCGCTCGAAAACTACATCAAGCGCCTGACCCAGCTCGAAGAGATCTCCAACGCCGTGAAAGGCGTCGAACAGTCGTTTGCGATCCAGGCGGGCCGCGAGGTCCGCGTCATCGTCAAGCCGAACGAGGTCGACGATGCGAGAACCTTCGCCGTCGCCCGCGAGATTCGCACGGCGATCGAAGAGAAGATGAGTTATCCGGGGACGATCAAGATCACCGTCATCCGCGAAACCCGCGCGCAAGAAGTCGCAAAATAAACCCCTACGAGCCTTCCTTTTCAGGGAGGCTCGCTTTCTAGAAGGAGCGTCGACATGAGAGTCCTGTTTGTCGGCGACGTCTACATGGCCCCCGGCCGCAAGGCGTTCGCCCAGTATTTCGAACAAGTCAAGAGTGCGTACAAGCCGCAGTTCGTGATCGTGAACGGCGAGAACATCGCCGACGGAAACGGCATCACCGCCGACATCTACAAAGACCTGATGGCCGCGGGCGTCCATGTCGTGACCCTCGGCAACCACGCCTACACGCGCCGCGACGCCGCCGAGGTCCTGAAGCTGCCCAACATCATCCGCCCCGCCAACTACGGCGCCGGCGCCGCCGGCCGCGAGTCGATCACGATCGATTTCAACGGCAAGAAAGTCACCGTGATCAATCTGCTCGGCCGCGTCTTCATGCGCGACCAGATCGACAATCCCTTCACGAAGATCGACCAGATCCTCGCCGACCTGGACAGCGACTACGTCATCGTCGACTTCCACGCCGAGGCGACGAGCGAGAAGATCTGCATGGGTCTCTACCTCGACGGCCGCGTCGACGCGGTGATCGGAACCCATACGCACGTTCCCACGGCCGACGCCGTGAAGCTGCCGAAAGGCACCCTCTATGTGACCGACGTCGGGATGACGGGGGTCCGTTACGGCGTGATCGGCGGACTCGCCACGCAGGGGATCCGCAAGTTTTTGACCGGCGTCCCCGAGACGGTCGTCCCCGAACCATCCGGACCGCTCCAATTCAACGCCGTGTTCCTCGATCTCGTCCAAAAGAAGATCGAATCCATCCGCATCGCGCAATCGGCATAACCGAGAGGTCATCGTGAGCAAACCGGAACCCATCAAACCAGATCTCGCCCAAGCGCGGAAACGGTCCAAGACCGCTTCCGCCTTTTGTGCGTACGAACTGCCCGCCGGACTGGCGGGATTCGCCGCCGGCAAGACGTATCTGATCGATACGTACGGCTGTCAGGCGAACGAGGCCGACAGCGAGAAGATCGCCGGCCTGCTCGCGACATGCGGTTTCGTTCCCGCGGAAGACGCCGAGCACGCCGACCTGGTCGTGTTCAATACCTGCGCGATTCGTCAAAACGCCGAAAACAAGGTGTTCGGCGAACTTGGACGGATCAAGATCTACAAGGAACGGCATCCTGGCATGAAAATCGCCGTCGGCGGATGCATGCCGCAGGAAGAGGCGGTCGTCGCGAAGATCCTGAAGACCTACGACCAGGTCGACGTCGTCTTCGGCACCCACAACCTCCACGACCTGCCGGCGATGCTCCACCGCGCCTATCACGACGAACGCGTCGTCGAGGTCCGCTCCGTCGAAGGCGACATCGTCGAGAACGTGCCGCGCCGGCGCCAGGACGGCTTCCGCGCCTGGGTCAGCGTGATGTTCGGCTGCGACGAGTTCTGCACCTACTGCATCGTCCCGTATACCCGCGGAAAGGAGCGCAGCCGCCGTCCCGATGACATCGTCGGGGAAGTCGACGCACTCGCGCGCGAAGGCGTCCGCGAGGTCACCCTGCTCGGTCAGAACGTCAACTCCTACGGTCTCGATTTCTCCGACCGGCACGAGACGTTCGCCGCTCTGCTCGAGCGCCTGCGCCTGTTGCCGATCGAACGAATCCGCTTCACGACGTCCCACCCCAAGGATTTCTCCGACGAGCTGATCGGCGTCCTGGCCAAGGGCGGAAACCTGATGCCCTACGTCCATCTGCCGGTGCAGTCGGGCTCCGACCGGATCCTGCGCGCGATGAACCGCAAGTACGGCGCGGCCCAATACCTCGCGCTTCTCGCGCGGCTTCGGGCGGCGATCCCCGACGTGTCGGTCACGACCGACTTGATCGTCGGGTTTCCCGGCGAGACGGAAGAGGATTTCCAGATGACGCTCGACCTCGTCGCGAAGGCGGGATTCGAAGGCGCGTATACCTTCGTCTTTTCGCCAAGGTCCGGGACGCCGGCCGCCGGATACCTTGACGACACGCCCCGCGCGGTCAAGGACGAACGCCTCCAGCGCCTCAACCTGGCGGTGAACGAAGGTTACCTGGCAGGCAACCGCCGGTTCGTCGGCCGCATCGCGAAGGTGCTTGTCGAAGGCCGGTCCACGACCGGTGCGAAACACCTCACCGGCCATACCGAACACAACAAGATCCTGCATTTCGACGGTCCCGACGGACTGATCGGGACGGTCGTCGACGTCCTCGTCACGGATGCGAAGACCTGGAGCCTCGGCGGGGAGCTGATCCACCTTGGCCGGTGAGCGCCTGCTTGCGATGATCCGCGGGTCGGATCTCGTCGAGCGTCTGAAAAAGCTGGCCGAAGCGATCGCTTCGGATGATGGAATGATCTCCAGATACGGCGCTCTACTGGCACTTCAGAAACGTCTGGTGGCCGCCGCTTTCGACGGTCGCTCGGAGCTCGCCGCGCGGCTTCGCGCTCAATACGACGCTGCGCTCGAGGACCTGGCCGACGCTCCCGCCGTCGCCGAATACCTCTCGCTGGTGGACGAACTCGACGACGCCCTGCAGGAAGTCGCGGGGATCCTCAACGACGGAATCAAGCGGATTTGAACGACGGGCGGCCCGGGTGGCCGCCTTTTTCTTCGCGCAGCCGGACGGCTGACTCCATAAAAACACTTGGAAATCGCGAGACTGCGATATCTTTTCACGTCGTACGCTTGATTTGCGCATGAAAATGGAGTAGTATATAAATAAGACGCAAACAAAGGGTGAAACCGTGGCCAAATTCAAAACCAACGAGGATTATTTCGCTTATTCGAAGACGCTGTCCGTCATTCCCGCGGAAGATCTCGCCGCGCTCATCGCGGCCCACAAGATCAAGGTGCCGGTGTACATCCACCGGTTCGTCCTGAAGGAGACCATCTACCCGAAGGTCTTCCAGACGAGCGTCTACCAGACCTATACCGACGAACTCAAGTACCGTCTCCGCGGATACCACGAGTATTCGCTCTATCTGCTTGAGAAACTGGTCGACGAGTACTCGCTTGAGTTCGACGCCGCGCGCTACAAGGAGATCTTCTTCAACATCCTGTTCCTCAACCGCGACCTCTACGGCATCAAGGAC
Source organism: uncultured bacterium (assembly GCA_903844055.1). GTDB lineage: Bacteria > Bacillota_I > Bacilli_A > Izemoplasmatales > Hujiaoplasmataceae > UBA12489. The sequence continues at coordinate 16,245 of CAIMSF010000138.1, read as the reverse complement.
AACTTCGTCTCCGACCTCGACAAGCTCAAATACAAATACGCGGTCGACTTCGAGAAGATCGCCTACCGCGACTTCATGGCGAAGTTCGGCGTCCTGTTCTACGAACCCGCCGGATATCTCGACGGCGTCAACCTCGCGATCCTGAAGGACGTCCTCGTGCATTCTTGCACGCTCGGCGACCTCCGCGGCATCGGCGAGAAGTACGGCGTCAAGATTCCCCGCCGCATCAACAAGTTCCAGCTCGTCGACATCCTCGCCAAGCGGTTCCGCCTCTCACCCGCCGAAGTCGAGCTGATCAACGGCAAGTCCGTCCTCGAACTCGAGATCTACGCGAAGGAGAAGGGCTTCAACATCTCGATCGACCTGAAGAAGAGCGACATGGTCGAATTCATGGTCTTCTCGCTCAACCTCTATCACGTCGAAGTGACCCGCGACGCCCACAACTACCAGGTCCCGCTCTCGGCCGATCTCGACGCGGTCGTGATCGACGGCATCGATTTCGTCCAAAACGACCAGGACATCCCGGTCGAGGGATACGTCGCCCCGGTCAAGGCGGACGTCAAGCCGGAGCCGGCGCCCGCGCCCGTCGCCCCCGTTGCTGTCGTCGTCCAGGAAGAGGAAGTCGAACCGCCCGCTCCCGTCCGCGAGACCAAACCCGAACCGAAACCGGAACCCAAGCCGGTGCCGAAACCGGAACCCAAGCCGGAACCGAAGGCCGAACCAGCGCCCGAGCCGAAACCGGAACCCAAACCGGAGCCGAGACCCGAACCCAAGGCCGAACCGAAACCCGAACCCAAGGCCGATCCGAAACCGGAACCCAAGCCGGAGCCGAAACCGGAAGCCAAGCCGGAAGGACCCGCTCCCGCCGTCGTCCCGGCCGTCGAACCCGTCAAGAAGAGCATTCCGGTCCCGCAGGCGGAAAGCCTGGATTTCTCCGATGAAGAGCGCGGGCTGCTCGACGAGAAGATCAACCAGATCATCCGCAAGTACAACAAGCGGCGCCGTACGAAGGCGTTCTGGACCATCTTCGCCATCGTCGTCGGCGCCGCCGTCCTCGGCTTTGCCGGGTTGGTCGCGTATTACTATTTCATCCTCACGCCCGGATCCCTCCCCCCGTTCATCGCCAACCTATTCTAAATTCGGCATACCGCCGGATCGGGGTGTAATCACGCATGGACAAGAACACGAACGGCTTCACCCCCATGATGCAACAATATCTCGATATCAAAAAAGACTATATGGACTTTATAGTCTTTTTTCGACTTGGGGACTTTTACGAGATGTTCTTCGGGGACGCCGCGATCGCCTCGAAGGAACTCGAGATCGTCCTGACCGGCCGCGACGCCGGGCAGGCGGAGCGCGTGCCGATGTGCGGGGTGCCGTTCCACGCGGCGGACCTCTACATCGAACGGCTCGTCGCGAAGGGCTTCAAGGTCTGCGTCGTCGAGCAGCTCGAGGATCCCGCCCTCGCCAAAGGCCTCGTCAAGCGCGACGTGATCAAGCTCGTCACGCCCGGCACGATCGTCGGCGCCGGGACGGTCGATGCCAAATCGAACAACTACATCGTCTCCGTCACGGAAACGAAGACGGGCTTCATCCTCGCCTACGCCGACCTCTCGACCGGCCAGAACTGCCTCGTCTCGACCCCCCGCGACGCCGACCTCATGCATAACGAGATCCTGAACCTGCAGGCCCGCGAGATCGTCGTCGGCTCGCGGTTCAGCCAGCGGCTCCTGCGCCGCCAGTTCGCCGACCACCCCGTCACCGTGACGGTCTCCGACGACGTCGCGCTGCCGGCCTTGTACCGGCCGCTCGCCGCCGAAGTCTACGACAAGGATTCGCTCGAGACGTTCGGCCGGCTCGTCAACTACATGGTCCGGACCCAAAAGGCCGAACTCCTCCATCTCCAGAAGATCCAGCGTTTCGACGCCGCGGGATACCTCCGCATCGACGCCAACTCGATGAAGAACCTCGAACTGCTCGAAACCTATCGTTTCCAGAACCGCAAGGGGAGCCTGTTTTGGCTCCTCGACCAATGCGAGACGGCGATCGGCTCGCGCTACCTGAAGCAGACGATCCTGCGGCCGCTCCTCGACCGCACGAAGATCGAGAAGCGCTTCTCGCTCGTCGACGCCTTCATCGAGGGGTTCGTCGCCCGCGAGGAAATCCGCGAAGGGCTCAAGTCCGTCTACGACCTCGAGCGCATCGTCGGGCGGCTCTCGTTCGGCACGGCGAACGCGAAGGACCTCGTGAACCTGGCGAGATCGCTTCGGGCGATGCCCGCGATCAAGGACGGGATGGAACGCCTTGACGACGCCTACGCCGCCGAACTGGTCGCGCCGATGGGCGACCTGTCGTCTTTGGCCGATCGGATCGAGCGGACCATCACAAGCGATCCGCCCCTCTCCGTCAAGGAAGGCGGGATCATCCGTCCCGGCTTCTCCGAGCTCCTCGACCGGCTCCGCGGCGACGCCGTCGGCGGCCGCGACTGGCTTGCGGAATTCGAACGCGCCGAGCGCGAACGCACCGGCATCAAGAAATTGCGCGTGGGCTACAACCGCGTGTTCGGTTACTACATCGAAATCACCAAAGGCCAGCTCGACCTGGTCAAGGACGAGTTCGGCTACGAACGCAAGCAGACGCTCGCCAATTCCGAACGGTATGTCACCCCCGCCCTGCGCGAGAAGGAAACGCTCATCGTCGGATCCGAAGAGGACGCCGTGAAGATGGAGTACGACCTCTTCGTCGAGCTGCGCGACGCCGTCCGGGAACGGACCGCCGAGCTCCAGGCGATCGCGCGCATCATCGCGGAGATCGACATGGTCCTCGCGTTCTCGATCGTTTCGGCGGACCACCGCTACGTCCGGCCGACGATCGTCGAGACCCGTTCGATCGAGATCGTCGGCGGCCGCCATCCGGTCGTCGAGCAGATGCTCGAAGGCGAACGCTACGTCAAGAACGACGTCGTCATGCCCGAGAAGAACACGATCCTGCTCATCACCGGTCCGAACATGTCCGGCAAATCGACGTACATGCGGCAGCTCGCGGTCAGCGTCATCATGATGCAGATGGGCTGCTTCATCCCCTGCGACGCCGCCAGGCTGCCCCTGTTCGACCAGATCTTCACGCGCATCGGCGCCGCCGACGACCTCACCGGCGGGAAATCGACGTTCATGGTCGAGATGCTCGAAGTCAACTACGCGCTCCAGAACGCGACCGCGCAGTCGCTCATCCTGTTCGACGAGATCGGCCGCGGCACCGCCACCTACGACGGCATGGCGCTCGCCCAGGCGATCATCGAATACGCCCACCACAAGATCAAGGGGAAGATCCTGTTCTCGACCCATTACCACGAACTGACCTATCTCGAGGACGACCTGAAGGCGCTCCACAACGTCCATGTCCTCGCCCGCGAGGAAAAGGGCGGGATCGTCTTCCTCCACAAGGTCGAGGACGGCCCGACCGACCGCTCCTACGGGATCCACGTCGCCCGGCTCGCGAAACTGCCCGCGGCGCTCGTCGCCCGCGCCGACGCGATCCTCGCCGAACTCGAGAAGAACCACGGCTACAACGTGATCAAGCCGCAGGAGAAGACGCTCTTCAACTTCGAGGAGGCCGAGGCGGCCGAAACCGCCGCTCCCTTCGAGTACACGCCGATCGTCGAGCAACTCAAGCAGCTCGACGTCAACGAACTCACGCCGATCAAGGCGATGAACCTCCTCGCCGACGTCGTCGCCGAACTCAACCGCAAACGCTGAATCCGATCGAAAGGAGGCCGCCATGGGCAAGATCATCCGGCTCGACCCGCATCTATCGAACATGATCGCCGCCGGCGAAGTCGTCGAACGCGTCGGCAACGTCGTCAAGGAACTCCTCGAAAACGCGCTCGATGCCGGCGCCAAAAACATCGGCGTCGTCCTCAAGGAAGCCGGCCTCGCTTCCATCACCGTCGCCGACGACGGCTGCGGGATGGATCCCGAGGACGCCGTCCTCGCCTTCGAACGCCACGCGACCTCCAAACTCAGGACAGAGCGCGACCTCTTCCGGATCGCGACCCTCGGATTCCGCGGCGAAGCGCTCCCCTCGATCGCCGCCGTCTCGCACGTCGAACTCGTCACCTCGACCGGCGGCGCCTCCGGCTGGCGCGTTGTCTGGAAGGAAGGCAAGCCGGTCGCAAGCGGCCTCTCCGCCGCCGCTCCGGGGACGACCGTGACGGTCACGAAACTCTTCCACAACACCCCCGCCCGACTCAAGTTCATCCGTTCGGCCGAAGCCGAACTGGCCTTCATCGTGGAACTCGTCGACAAATACGCGATCGCCCGCCCGGACGTCGCCTTCACACTCGAAAACGACGCCCGCGTCCTGATCCGCACGAACGGCCGCAACCGGCCGCTCGAAGTCCTCGCCACCGTCTACGGCGTGGCCGCGGCCAAGGGGATGAAGCCCTTCGCGGGACGCGACCGCGACTACCGCGTGAGCGGCTTCGTCGCCGACCCGCTCGTTAACCGCGCCTCGAAGTCCTACGTCACGGTCGCCGTCAACGGCCGTGTCGTCCGAAGCGTCCGCGTCGTCCAGGCGATCGTCGACGGCTACGGCCAGACGCTCCCGCACGGACGTTACCCGATCGCCGCGATCGACATCGCGACCGACCCGTCCCTGCTCGACGTGAACGTCCATCCGACCAAGCTCGAAGTCAAATTCTCCGAAGAGGCCGCCCTGCTCGGCCTCGTCACCTCCGCCGTCGGTGCCGCGCTCGCAAAGACGCCCTTGATCCAGCCCGCCGTACGGACCGATGCGTCGGCCGAGGCGCCGGTCCAGCCCGCGTTTTCCTTCGACGCGCAGGAGTCCGGGGACGCCTCGGACATCCGCGAGACCGCCGCCGCGTACCTGCCTTCGCAGGGCGAACGCCCGTTCCCGGCGTTCGACTATGTCGGACAGTACGCCGGCACCTACCTCATCTTTCAAAACGCCGACGGCTTGTACCTCGTGGACCAGCACGCCGCCGCCGAACGGATTCGCTACGAGCGCTACGCCAAGGCGATGGGCTCGCCGGTGCAGGCGACCTATCAGCTCCTCGTCCCGACCGAGATCGGCTGGTCGACATCCGAGGCGGTCGCCGTTCCCGCGATGGCAAGCGAACTGGCGAGACTCGGCGTCGAGGTCCATGCGGAGGCGGACGGAAGGATCGTCGCGACGCGCGTTCCCGCCTGGTTGCCGCGCGGCGAGGAAGCCGAATCGATCGAACTGATGGCCGAGACGATCCGAAACGAGAAGACCCTTTCGACCGCCGCGGTCCGCGACGGTCTCGCCAAATCGCTCGCGTGCAAGCGTTCGATCAAGGCGAACCGCTACATCAACCAAGACGAGGTCCGGACCCTGATGGCCGATCTCGAACGCTGCGACCAACCTTATACGTGTCCGCACGGACGTCCGATCGTCGTCAAGATCGCCCTGCGCGAGATCGAAAAATGGTTCAAGCGGGTGCTCTGATGAAGCCGGTCGTCGGCATCGTCGGGCCGACCGCCGTCGGCAAGACCGCGCTCGGCGTCGCGATCGCCCGCCGTTTTGGCGGCGAGGTCGTCTCGGGGGACGCGTTCCAGTGTTACCGCGGGATGGATGTCGGAACGGCGAAGGTGCGGCCGGAAGAGACCGGCGGAATCCCCCACCATCTGATCGACATCCTCGATCCCGAAGAAGCCTTCTCCGTCTCCGACTACCAGAAGCGGGTCCGCGGGAAGATCGCGGAGCTGCACGGCAAGGGCATCCTCCCGGTCGTCGTCGGCGGGTCCGGTCTCTATGTCCAGGCCGCCCTCTACGATTACCGGTTCGCCGGCGCCGGACGCGACCAAAGACGCGACGAGGCGGTCGCCGGCGTATCGACCGAAACCTTGTATGAGACGTTGCGACGTCGCGATCCCGCGCGGGCCGAAGCGATCGGACCGGCCAACCGGCGGCGCATCCTGAGGATGCTCGACATCCTCGATTCCGCCGCGCCGTCGGACCTCGATTCGGAGCAAGGGAAGACGCCGTTCTATCCCGACCTGACGATGATCGGCCTTTCGATGCCGCGCGACATCCTCGCCGGGCGGATCGCCGAACGCGTCGATGAAATGATGCGCCGCGGGCTGCTTGAGGAAGTCCGCGCGTTGTACGACCGCGGCGTCCGCACGCAGGCGGTCCAGGCGATCGGCTATCGCGAACTGTACCGCCACCTCGACGGGGAACTGTCCCTCGCGGAAGCCGTCGAACAGATCAAGATCCATTCGCGGCAGTTTGCCAAGCGCCAGATGACGTGGTTTTCGAACCGGATGGCCGTCGACTGGTTCACCGTCGACCCGGTGCGGTTCGAGGACACCGTCGAGGCCGTCTGCGCGTCGCTCGGAGGACGGCTTGCGCGATGAAAAAAAGGGATGCTAAGCATCCCTTTTCGTTTTGTATGGCGGGTCAGTCTTCCTTGACGGCGAAGGTCCAGGCGGAAAAGCCGCCTTGGAGGACGTAGACGGGCTGGAATTTCTTCTGGATCAGTTTCCTGGCGACGGCCTTGACGAGGGCGCCCTGGATGTCGTCGTAGAGGAACACGGGCATGTCGTGGCGCAGCTTGTTCAATTGCCCGAACAGGGTCCGCTTCGGGAAACTGCGGGCGCCGTTGATCCGCTTCGCCGTGAAGGCGGCTTCGCTGCGGAGGTCGACGAGCTGGCCGCGCCGCATGTTCTGGCGGAACTCCTCGGGGGCGAGGGTGACGATCTTGGAATAGTCGTATTGCTTGCGGGTGGCGATCAGGATACCGGCGAGCAGGCCGACGGAAATCGGCAGCGCCCAGTCCCAGAAGGTGGCGAGGAACATGGAATCACATCCTTGTCTCAGGAAACTACGACATATTATAGTGCCGGAGAAATCTGTTGTCAATAATTGATTTTTGTAATATAATACTTATGTCAATTTTAACGAGCAATCGCTTGAGCAACCTGGAGGGCACGGCCATGATCAACACGAACGAACTCAGGAACGGGATGACCATCCTGTTCGAAAACAACATTTACATGGTGCTGGAGTTCCAGCATCTGAAGACCGCGAAGTCGGGCGCGATGATGCAGACGAAGCTGCGCAACCTGCGCACCGGCGGCGTCATCAACAAGACGTTCAACGGCGGCGTCAACCTCGACACCGCGAACGTCACGAAGACGCAGATGCAGTATCTGTACGCTTCGGGCGACATGCATGTCTTCATGAACAACGACACCTACGAGCAGATCGAGATCCATGCCGATCGGATCAAGAACGAACTGCTCTACATCACCGAAGGCGTCAACATCACCGTCATGATGTTCGAAGACGAGGTGCTCGGCATCGAAATGCCGGACAAGGTCGTCCTCGAAGTCGTCGAATGCGCCGGCGCCGCCCGCGGCAACACCGCTTCCAACGCGCAGAAGGAAGCCCTCACCAACACCGGCCTCAAGCTGACCGTCCCGCTCTTCATCGACCAGGGCGAGAAGATCCTCGTATCGACCATCACCGGAAAGTACGACAGCCGCGCCAAGTGAGAAGCAGACTCCGAGGAGCTGATCGGTTTTGAGCATCGAGCATTTACGCTTCACCATCGCTGGCATGTGGGATGTGTTCAACATTCCGCTTTTTGCGCTGATGCTCGTTCTCCTGGCCCTATCGGCGTTCTTCTCGATGGCGGAGATGGCCTTCTCGGCCGTCGGCAAGGTGCGTCTCAAGTCGCTCGTCGACCAAAACGCGCACGGTTCCAAGAAAGCCTACTGGATCGCCGAACATTTCGACCACACGCTGACGACCCTGCTCGTCGGCAACAACCTGGTGAACATCGCGAATACCTCCGTGGCGGTGATGTTCTTCTCCCCGCTCTTCGCATCGCTTCCCAACGCGACGACGGTCACCTCGCTCGTCAACACCGTCGTGATGACGATCCTCATCCTCGTCTTCGGAGAGATCCTCCCGAAGAGCACGGCGAAGATGAATCCCGAGAAAGTCTGCCTCAAGATCAGCGGGATCCTCTATTTCCTGATCAGGGTCATGACGCCGATCACCTTCCCGTTCCGCAAGCTCAACAGCCGCGTGATCCAGCGCCTCGACAACGGCGGCGAGCAGAAGCCGACGGTCACCGAGGACGAACTCGAGACGATCATCGACACGATGGAGGAAGAGGGTTCGATCGACGAGGAGGAGGCGGACATGCTGCAGCGCGTGCTCGACCTCTCCGACATCACCGTCGAGGAGATCATGACGCCGCGCGTCGATATGGTCGCGATCGACATCGAGAAGTCGATCGACGAGATCACGGAAACGTTCCTCAAGCACAAGTTCTCCCGGATGCCCGTCTATGACGGCAACTCCGACAACATCATCGGCATCCTCTACGAACGCGATTTCTTCACGAAGCTGATCAAGAACCGCAGCTTCAACGTCAAGAAGGTCCTGCGCAAGCCGCTCTTCGTGCCGGCGACGACGAAAGTCGACGCCCTCATCGAACTGCTTCAGGGAGAGAACAACCACATGGCCGTCGTCGTCGACGAATACGGCGGCGTGGACGGCATCGTGACGATGGAGGACGCCCTCGAGGAACTCGTCGGCGAAATCTACGACGAACACGACGACGTCGAGAAGAACGTCGTGAAGCGCGGTCCGAACGCGTACGTGGTCGACGCCGACTTCGACCTCAAGCGCCTCTTCGACGACCTCGAACTCGGCGAAGCCCCGCAAAGCGAGGCGACATCGGTCGGCGGCTGGCTGTTCGAGAAATTCCAGGACATCCCGGAAGTCGGCGAGAAGCTGGAGATCACGCAATCGGTCAACCAGCAGTACAACGCCCTGTCCGAACTCGTCAGCGAGGATCTGGAAGTGCTCACCTTCGAAGTCCTCAAGGTCAAGCAACGCCGGATCAAATCCGTGCTTCTGTCCGTCAAGCTCGCCAATCACGGAGCCGCGGCGGAAACCGAACAAGAATGATCCGTCGCCGGGGGTAGATCCAAACTATCCCCGGCGTTCTTTAGAAAGCAGGTTCCCATGGAAAGACTACAGAAAGTGATCGCCGCCGCCGGCTATGCCTCGCGGCGCCAGGCGGAAGAACTGATCGCCGCCGGGCACGTCGCGGTGAACGGCGTCCCCGTCACCGTCCTCGGCACGCAGGTCGAACCGACCGACCAGGTCGCCATCGACGGCGTCGTCCTCACCCGCGAGGAAAAGGTCTATTATCTGCTCAACAAGCCGGCCGGGGTCGTCTCGACGACCGACGACGACAAGAAGCGCCAGACGGTCGTCGACCTGATCCACGCGCAGGAACGCATCTTCCCGATCGGCCGGCTCGACTTCGACACGACCGGCGTGCTCCTGTTGACCAACGACGGCGACTTCAACAACGCCCTGATCCATCCGCGGTTCCACGTCGAGAAGGAATACCGCGTCAAGATCGCCGGACTGATCCGCAAGGAGACCTCCGCCACGCTGTGCCGCGGCATCGAGCTCGACGGCGTCAAGACCGCCCCGGCGAAGATCCGCGACGTCCGCTACGACGAGGACAAGACCTCGACGCACCTGACGATCGTGATCCACGAAGGCAAGTACCACCAGATCAAGCGGATGTTCGAGGCGGTCGGCCATCCGGTCCTCAAATTGCGCCGCGAACGGTTCGGCACGGTGACCTGCGAGGGGCTCAAGCCGGGCGGTTGGCGCAAGCTCAAACCGCATGAGATCAAACAGCTCTGGAATCTCAGCAAATTCGGAAAAACGGAACAATGATTTTTGCATTTTCTGGTGGAATTGCCTGAAAATATGATATAATATGAAAAGTTGAGGAGCGATACGATGAAACGACACGCGCTTGCGATCGACGGACCGGCGGGAGCCGGCAAATCGACGGTCGCCAAAATGCTCGCGGAACGCCTCGGATACGTCTACATCGACACCGGCGCCATGTATCGCGCGGCGACCTACAAGGCTCTGAAACTCAAGGTCGAACTCAACGACCCGGAGGCTTTCGGGTTCCTTCAGGACACCGACATGACCTTCGTCGACTCCGTCCTTTACCTGGACGGCGAGAACGTCGGGGCGAGCATCCGCTCGGCCGCCGTGACCTCGAGCGTATCGATCGTCGCGAGCCACATCAACGTACGCAACCAGCTCGTCGCCATCCAGCAGCAGATCGCCCGGGACACGGACGTCGTGATGGACGGGCGCGACATCGGAACGGTCGTCCTGCCGGACGCCGACCTGAAGATCTACATGACGGCGACCGTGGAGGAACGGGCACGGCGGCGTCACGAGGAGAACCTCGCGAACGGACGCGAATCGGACCTTCTGAAAATACAGAAGGACATCGAGCGCCGCGACCGGATCGACTCGACCCGCATCTACAACCCGTTGAAGCAGGCGGAGGACGCCGTGTACCTCGATACGTCGCATCTTGACATCAAGGCCGTCGCCGACACCATTTACGACATGTTCACGAAAATCATTTCGGGAGATATAGTCAAAGGAGAAAATCACAATGGATAACAACATGGAAATCAAAGAACTGCATGTCGGCGACGTCGTCGTCGGAAAGGTTTTGAAGGTCGAACCCAACACCGTCCTCGTCGACGTCGGTTTCGCATTCGAAGGGACGATTTATAGAGATCATCTGACGACCAAGCCGATCAAGGATTGCGCCGAGGTCGTCAAGGTCGGCGATGACATCGAAGTCAAAGTCACCAAGATCAGCTTCGGGGATGATTCCAACATCCTCCTGCTCTCCCGTCTCGACGTCGAGAAGAAGGTCCAGAGCGCCGAGAAGGTCGCCCAGCGCGAAGCCCACAAGGCCGAACTCGTGGTCGAAGCCGAAGTCGAGGTCAAGGTCCGCGAAGCCGTCAAGGGCGGTCTGCTTTGCAACTACTACGGCATCGAGATCTTCGTTCCGGATTCCCTCGTCGAACTCAAGAACGTCGGCCCCGAAGCCCTTGCCGAGATCAAGAGCGGCCTCGTCGGCAAGTCCGAGCGCGTCAAGATCATCGAGATCCGCAACGAACGCGGCCGCGACAAGTTCATCGGCTCGCGCAAGCAGGTCCAGTACGGCCTCCTCAAGGCCAAGGAAAAGGAAGAGATCGCCAACCTGCAGGTCGGCGACGTCGTGACCGGCACCGTCGAGCGCATCGTCGAATTCGGCGCGTTCATCAAGATCGGCGCCTTCACCGAAGGTCTCTGCCACATCAGCGAACTCTCCCATTTCCGCACCGCCAAGACGGAAGACGCCGTCAAGGTCGGCGACGTCGTCACGGCCAAGGTCATCAAGCTCGCCGGCCGCAAGATCTCGCTCTCGCTCAAGGCGATGACCGACGACCCGTGGACCACCTTCACGAAGAACCACAAGGTCGGCGAGAAAGTCGTCGGCACCGTCTTCAAGAAGATGCAGTTCGGCATGCTGATCGAAGTCGACAAGGAAATGCGCGGCTTCCTCTCGCGTTTCGACTACTCCTGGAACCCCTCGAAGAACCTCGCCGGCGAACTTGAGGTCGGCAGCCAGATCGAAGTCCAGATCACCAACATCGACGAGGAGAAGCATCAGTTCTCCGTCTCGCGCAAACACCTCGAATACAATCCGTGGGCCGATTTGAAGGTCCGCCAGGGCGATCTCGTCTCCGGCACCGTCAAGACGATCCAGGAAAAGGGCGCCCTCGTCGAAGTCCAGGGCATCGAAGCCTTCCTGCCGATCAGCGAGCTTTCCGAAGACCGCGTCGAGCGCGTCGAGAGCGTCATCAAGGTCGGCGACGTCCTGAACCTCGAAGTCCTGCAGTTCTTCCCGAAGGAATGGAAGTTCACGGTCTCCCTCAAGAAGGCCGCCTACAAGTCCGACCGCAAGGAATTCGAATCGCATCTGAACGAGAACGTTTCCGGCAACCAGTCCCTCGCGGACCTCTTCGCCAAGTTCAAAAAGTAATTCCCGGGAATCCCGGGACCAAAAAGGGTGATCGACATGCTGCCAACCGTAGCGATCGTCGGAAGGCCGAACGTCGGCAAATCGACGCTTTTCAACCGCATCGTGGGCGACAGGATCTCCATCACCGACGATACGCCGGGCGTCACGCGCGACCGCATCTATGCGAAAGCGACGTGGCTGACCCAAAAATTCAATTTGATCGACACCGGGGGCATCGAAATCAGCGATGCGCCCTTTTTGGCTGAAATCAAGGCCCAGGCCGAGATCGCGATCGAGGAGGCCGACGTCGTCATCTTCGTCACCGACGTCTCAAGCGGCGTCCATCCCGACGACTATGTCGTGATGAAGATCCTCAACTCCTCGAAGAAGCCGATCGTCGTCGCCGTCAACAAGGTCGACGACCGCCGCCTGATGGACGAGACCTACGAGTTCTTCGAGCTCGGCGCCGACGACGTCGTCGCCGTCTCTTCCGCCCATGGCATCGGGATCGGCGACCTGCTCGACAAGGTCACCTCCCGCTTCCCGCCCGCCGTCCCCGAGGTTGAGTGCGTCGACTGCACCAAGATCTGCGTGATTGGCCGTCCGAACGTCGGGAAGTCGTCGCTCGTGAACGCCATCCTCGGCGCCGAGCGCGTCATCGTCTCGCCCGTCGAAGGCACCACGACCGACTCGATCGACACCGAGTTCGTGAAGGACGGCGAGAAGTACGTCGTGATCGACACCGCCGGCCTGCGCAAACGCGGGAAGATCTTCGAGTCGGTGGAGAAGTACAGCGCCCTGCGGGCGATGCAGGCGATCGAGCGCACCGACATCGCGATCGTCGTGATCGACGCCGTCGCCGGGATCCAGGAACAGGACAAGCACATCGCCGGCTTCGCGCTCGACAGCGGCAAGGCGATGATCCTCGTCGTCAACAAGTGGGACGCCGTCGAGAAGGACGACCATACGATGGAGGAATGGACCAAGGTCATGCGCGAGGAGTTCCAGTTCCTCGCCTATGTCCCGATCGTCTTCCTCTCGGCCAAGAAGAAGACCCGCGTTCATCTGCTCTTCCCGGTGATCCGGCGCGTCTACGAGAACTTCACGCGCCGCGTCTCGACCTCCGTGATGAACGAAGTCATCACCGACGCGATGATGTTTTTCCCGCCGCACGAGCACAACCAGGTCCGGCTGCGCGTCTATTACGTCACGCAGGTCACGGTCAAATGCCCGACCTTCGTCCTGTTCGTCAACGACACCGAAGCCCTCCATTTCAGCTATCAGCGGTATTTGGAAAACCGCATCCGCGAGGCATTCGATTTTGAGGGAACCCCCATCAAATTGATCCTGCGCAAGCGCGAATAGCCGAATTTGGGCGAAATTTAGAGAAAATTCTAACGAATGGCTTGCAATTTCCCCATTGCGATTTTATAATGAAGCCAAAGAAAGTGAAGGAGGGTATGATTAAATGAACAAATCCGAATTAGTGGCACGCATCGCCGAACTGTCCGACCTCACCAAAAAGGATGCCGAAAAAGCGTTGAACTCGACCGTATTGGCCATCCAGGAAGCCTTGGTGAAAGGTGAAAAAGTCATCCTCACCGGCTTCGGAACCTTCGAAGTGAAGGAACGCAAAGCCCGCGCCGGCCATGATCCCCGCTCCGGCAAGATCATCGACATCCCCCGTCTCAAAGCACCGACCTTCAAGTCCGGCAAGGTCCTCAAGGAACAAGTCCGATAACCGAGAAAAAAAGTCGACCGTTCGCAACGGCCGACTTTTGTTTTCGATCATCCCATGAAGCCGTAGAGGGCGGCGACGTAGATCAGGAAGGAGATGAAGTTGTTCAGGAAGTGGACCCCCATCACGACATAGATGTTCCTGCCCGACGACCAGTAGACGTATCCGAACACGAAGCCCATCATGACATAGGGGATCGCCTGCAGGAAATCGCCGTTGGCGGCGACGTGCATGAGGCCGAAGACGAGTCCGGAGAGGAGGATCGGCAGGGTCGCTCCCATTCTTTTCGGGAAGAACCCGAACAGGACCTTGCGGAAGATCGTCTCCTCGACGATCGGCGTGAAGACGCAGAGGGTGAGGAAGAGGGTGGCGAGAACCACCGGATCCGCCTCGAACATCGAGGCGATCGTCGCCTCGTTCTCCGATCCGGTCGAAAGCCCGAGCCGCTCCATCACGACGCTCGAGACGACGAGCGCGATGTAGACCATGAGTTCGCCCATGACGATCCCGCCGATCGCCTGGGTCCATTGCTTCCTGGTGCGGCGCCAGCGGTCGGCGAAGTGGGCGTGGTCGAGGATCACGAAGATCAATGCGATCGAGATTGTATGGATCGCGTTGACGGCGAGATAGAATCCCGAGGACATGTCGAATCCCCAGTCGTAGTCGATCGAATCGACGGCGACGTCGAAGTAGAGGACGTCGCTCACGAACAGCGCCTGATCGGGATCGATGCCGTCCTGCGAATAGGATGACGTGCCGATGATGTTCCCGTCGACGTCATAGAAGGTGAAGTCGGCGTAGACGTTGCCGAGGCGGACGCCATTTTGGTTCTCGAAGCGGCCGGCAAGGATCACCGCATGCGGAAAGTCCTGATCGAGGCCGCTCGCAGAAGGGATGAAGTTGACGTCGGTAGGGACGATCCCCGCCTGGATCGCGGCGGGATCCGGGTAAGCCAGGAAGAAGATCGCATACATCGCGACGTTGACGAGGACGAGGCCGAGGATGTAGATGACGAGGAGCCGCAGGTTCAGTTTGTCGGTCTTGTGCCGATCGTCGAGCGGGTCGTCGCTCTCCGCCTCGGCCGGCGGCGTCGTCGCGGGTTGGGCGGACGCGGGTTGCCCGGCGGTTTTGAAGAGGTCTTCGTAAGGATTTGTCATCGCAGTTCCTCCGCAGGTTGTCGTGGTTCTATTATAACGCATCCGCGCTCCCGTGCAAAGAGAAAACGCACGGCGTCCCAATGCCTCGTTTGACTTTACGAGAAAAAAAGGTATAATGATAGCATACATGGAAAAGGGTGATCTTATGACAAAGAAATCATTCGCCGTCATCGGCGTCGGGCGGTTCGGCCTCGCCCTCATCGAAGAACTGGTCAATCTCGGCGCCGACGTGCTCGTGATCGACCGCAACATCGAAAAGATCGACAAGGTCGCCAAGCTCGTCACCAACGCCGTCTGCCTCGACTCGACCGACGTCGACGCGCTCCGCGAGGTCGGCATCGCCAACTACGACACCGTCGTCGTCGCGACCGGCATCAACGTCGACAACTCGATCATGACCACGCTCATCCTGAAAGACCTCGGCATCCAGGACGTCTACGTCAAGGTCCAGAGCGAATACCATGCCCGCGTCGTCGAAAAGCTCGGCGTCGACCAGGACCACCTGATCTGGCCGGAACAATCGACGGGACGGCGGATCGCGAAGATCCTCGTTTCCGGCAACTTCCTCGAGTTCATCGAACTCGACCAGCAGTACAGCTTCGTCACCGTCACCGCCGCCAAGAAGATCATCGGGAAGCACCTTCTCGAACTCGAGATCCGCTCGCGGTTCGGCGTCAACATCGTCGCGGTCCGCCGGAACGAGAAGATCATGATCCCGAGTTCCACCACGCCGTTTGAGACCAACGACGAGGTCCTCCTCGTCGGTTCGAACGTGAACATCGAGAAATTCATCCAATGGCTCAACAAATGAAGACCGGAAACGGTCTTTTTTGTTGTTTTCGGGTGATTCCGGCTTCCCGGTCATGATATACTAATAATAACGAGAAAGAACCGGAAAGGGGGAACGGTCGCGGTGAAAACGATCATCGTCGCCACCCGGAACCAAGGCAAGATCGATGAATACCGGGCCATGTTCGCCCCCTGTGGATTCCATGTCGAGTCGCTCCTCGACCACCCCGGCATCCCCGACGTCGCGGAGACGGGCGCGACCTTCGCGGAAAACGCCCTCTTGAAGGCGCAAGCCGTCTTGACCCGTTTCCATACCCTCGCCGTCGCCGACGACTCCGGGCTCCTCGTCGACGCCCTCGGCGGCGCCCCCGGCGTCCATTCGCAGCGCTATTCCGCCGAAGGCACCGCCGCGGCCAACAACGAGAAACTGCTGTCGGCGCTTTCCGGCGTCGAACGCCGCAGCGCCCGCTTCGTCTGCACGATCGCCGTCTTGCGACCGGACGGAACCCACCGCTTCTACGAGGGCACCCTTGCGGGCGAGATCGCCAAGACGCCCCGCGGGTCCTCCGGTTTCGGGTACGATCCGCTGTTTTTCCTGTCCGCCTACGGCCGCACCGTCGCCGAGCTCGACATGGACATGAAGAACCGGA
>CAIMSF010000137.1 GCA_903844055.1 uncultured bacterium | reverse complement strand
TTTCGACGAGCGTCCGTTCGATCCTCGGACATCGTTCGCGCTGGTCGCGAGAGGGGTGAAATGATGAATTCGATGAAGTGGCAACGCATCCTCTACCGGAGCGTCCTCGCCCTCGGCTCCGCCCTCGGCGTCGGCCTCTATCTCTATCAGACGGAGGACCCTGTCTCCTCCCTGTCCTATTTCACGAACCAGTCGAACCTCCTCTGCGTCGGCCTCTTCGGCGTCCTCGTCGTCAGGGAACTCCTCGGGAAGACGAACGAGTCGAAGGTCCTGCGCTTCCTGAAGGGGCAGGCGACGGTCGCGATCGTGCTGACCGGACTCGTGTTCAATCTGATGCTCAGGCCGTTTCTCTTGACGAGCGACGGCTACGACCCGACCACCCTGCGCGACTTCCTCGTGCACGTCTCGACGCCGCTGTTCGTCTTCGGCGACTTCCTCCTGTTCGACCGGCGCGGCGATGTGGGAACCTATGATCCGCTCCGGTGGATGGCGTTTCCCGCCCTCTACTGGGTCTATACGATCGTCTACGCGGCGCTCGGGGGAACGTTCTATCTGAGCGAGGAAGCGACCTCGCGGTATCCGTATTTCTTCATGAACGTCGCGGAATACGGGCCGCTGCCGATCCTCGTGGTCGCCCTTTCCGTCGTGTTGATCGGGTACTGCCTGTACTGGGTCGACCGCGGCCTTTCGAAACGGGAGGAACCCGCCGCATGAAGCCGATCGTCAGTCTGCCGAAAGAACGATACCAGGGATTCAGGATCCCGATCCAGTACGTCACCTGGGAGCACCTCCGCATCGAACAAGACGCGATCGGCGGTGTCACGGAGATCCGGCTCGTCCCGACGCGTTTTCCCGCGCCGAAGAACAAGTCCTACGAGATGGAGTTCTATCCGCCCTATTACGAACACGCCGAAGCCTACGGCGCGTTCGACAAGAACGATCTGATCGCCGCCCTCGAAGTCAACGAGGAGACCTGGAACAAGCGCCTGCGCGTCACCGAACTGTGGGTCGCGGATGCCTGGCGCCGCAAGGGATACGGGAGCTTGCTCCTTTCGCATGCGAAACGGCTGGCGAAAGAGAAGGGTTGCCGGATGGTGATCCTCGAGACGCAGTCGTGCAACACCGCCTCGCTCGAACTCTACCGCAAGAACGGGTTCTCGATCGTCGGCCTGGACCTCTCGTGTTATCAGAACGACGACGTCGAGCGCGGCGAAGTCCGCCTCGAACTCGGATGTCCGATCGAAGGGAGGGAAAACGATGGTCAAGGACAATAATGTCCTCTGGCTCCGCCTGGAGCGCTCCCGGATCGCCGATCCGGTGAAGACCAACGATGAATACGACCGATTGTTCCAGATGATGTCGCCGGTCCCGACCGACTACTGGATCACACCGGGGACGGCGCCGTTCCTCCAGCACCGCGCCGCCTTCGACGACACCCAGTACAACTTCCGACTGCGGGCCAGGCGGCAGATCGTCAAGGGCCGCTTCCAGAAGAACGGGATCGCCTACGTGCGGTTCGACGAGCTGCCGCTGTTCGCGGCGATTTACCGCAAGGAGCCGGACCACATGGGTCCGCTCGAGTGGAAGTTCTACGACCTCCTGAACCACGAAGGTCCGATGACGATCGGGATGATCAAGGAGATCACCGGGATGTATGTCAAGGACATCACCCCGGTCCTGCACAAGCTCCAGTCGGCCTTCATCGTCTTCGAGGACCAGAAGGACAACGACTGGGAGAGAAGCTGGTATCTGATCGAGAACGAATTCCCCGAAGTCGATCTGAAGCAGTGGACGATGGAGCGAGCCTTGCGGACCGCGTTCGTCCGCTTCACGACGATGAACGTCTTCGCGGATGCGCAAATGGCGCATGCCTTCTACAACATCCCCGCGAAGCAGGCGGAAGCGGTGTTCCAATCGCTTACGGCCGAAGGGATCCTCGTCCCCGCCGTGTTCGAAGGTCGGAACGGATACGTGATGGCATCCGACGTGCCGATCCTCGAGGGATCATCGCGAAAGATCAAGCGGTCGGTCTACGCGATCAACCGCAACGACTTCCTGGTCCGCTCGAACGAACATCTCCTCAAGAACGCCCCGGGGACCGCCGCGTCCGGGACG
>CAIMSF010000136.1 GCA_903844055.1 uncultured bacterium | reverse complement strand
GACCTACCAGAACGAGGACGGATGCGTCCTGCCGCGCCTGTACAACGAGAACAAGGTCGACGGCATCATCGTCCTCGGCCAGATGCACGGCGAGTATCTGAAGAAGATCGAGACCGTGACGGTCCCGATCGTCTTCTTCGACTTCTACGTCAACCACTCGAAGACCGACTGCGTCGTCTCCGACAACTTCTTCTCGGCCTACCAGCTGACCAACCGCCTCGCCGCCCTCGGCCACCGGTCGATCGCCTACGTCGGGTCGATCCGTTCGACCTCCTCGATCCAGGACCGTTTCCTCGGCTGCTACAAGTCGCTCATCGAAAACAACATCCCCTTGCCCGCCGCCCACGTGATCGAGGACCGCGACGAGCAAGGCCGCTTCATCCCGCTTACGCTGCCCGACCCGCTCCCCTCGGCGTTCGTCTGCAACTGCGACCGCGTCGCCCACGCCCTCATCCTCCAACTCAAGGCCCGCGGCGTCGACGTTCCCGGCCAGGTCAGCGTCGTCGGCTTCGACAACTCGATCTTCTCGACCATCTCCGAACCGCAGATCACCACCGTCGACAACAACGTCGAGGAGATGGTGCGGACCTGCGCGCGCATCATCACCAAGAAGATCGGCGACCCCGAACGCGTCTACGGCCGCGTGATGGTGTCCGGGACGATCATCGACCGCCGCTCCGCGCAGCAGGTCGCCCGTTGAAAATCCGAAAAAGCGAAGGTGCTTCCATGTCCATCAAGAAATGTGCCCTGATCGTCCTGTCCGTCCTTTTCGCCGCGGCCACGCTCGGCTGCGTCGCGGGGACGACCGCCCCGACGACGGGGGAAACGCCGATCACGATCGAACTCGCGCCATCCGCCCTACGGCTCGCCGCGGGCGCCTCGGCGCAGCTGTCGTGGACCGTCCGGCCGGCCGGAACCGGCGTCGTCTTCTCATCCGCGGACGAAGCCGTCGCGACCGTGTCCGCCGAAGGCCTCGTTTCCGCCATCGGCGCGGGAACGGCCGAAATCACCGCCGCGGCCGGCGACGCCGTGGCATCCTGCCTCGTCACCGTGGTCGACTCCTATGTCTTGACCGCCCCGAGGAAGACGATCTACCTGCTTGGCGACGAGCTGTCGCTGCGCGGCGGATCGATCGCCGTCTACGACGCCGAAGGCCACCTCCTCGAGACGGTCGCCCTCACGGCGGCGATGGTCACCTCCTGGCACCCCGACGTCGCCGGCGAGCAGGTGGTCGAAGTGACGTTCGACGGCGCCGTCTTCGGCTTTCCGGTCACCGTCCTCTCCGTCAAGCAGGCGGCTTGCCGCTTCGATGACTTCATCGTCCTGACACCCGCCCCGGTGGCCGGCGAGAAGATCGAATTCGCCCTCACCAAGGCCGATCTCGAACTGCTCGAAGGCGCCCTCGACAACGTCTACGACTATCAGGAGATCGACATCTACGCCTACGTGACCGCCCCCTCCGGGGATGTCAAGAAGGTCGCGGCGTTCTGGTATCAGGAGTACCGCGAGATCTCCCTCGGAACCACCGTCAACCGCTCGAACAACCTCGAGGGGAACGTCACGATCCTGCCCGGGGACGTCGCGATCGTCCTCGGCTACATCGCCGAGAACGACCCGCAGTTCCGCCTCCGCTACCTCTCCGGCGAGTCCGGCGCGTTTTCCGCGGACCTCTACGTCAAGGTCGACGGCGCCGTGATCCAGACCTTCGAGAAGGAATTCACCGTCGAAGCAGATTCGTCTTCCGACTACCGCGGCTACGTGAAGGTCGATGAAACGAACCAACGCCACTTCGCCTATACCAACGGCGGTTCCTACATCCCCGTCGGACAGAACGTCGCCTGGTATACCTCGCGCGACCGCCGCTATTACGATTACGTCTCCTGGTTCGGCAGGATGGGCGACGTCGGGATGAACTACGCCCGCGTCTGGATGGCCGCCTGGGGCTTCTCGATCTTCTGGAATGATGTCTTCGACTACGACGTCCGCCAGACCAACATGACGAGCCTCGACAACACCCTCGACCTCGCGAGCGACAACGGCATCTACGTCCAACTCTGCATCCTCCACCACGGGATGTTCTCCGAGACCGTCAACCCGATGTGGCCGGGATCGGACAACACGTGGTACACCGACAAGTACGGGGCCAACCCCTATGGGGAGATCCTCGACAGCCCGGGCCAGTTCTTCACCTCCGACGTCGCCAAGGCGTCCTTCAAGAACCAGCTGTCCTACATCGTCGCGCGGTGGGGCTACAGCGACCATCTGATGGCGTGGGAACTCTTCAACGAAGTCGACTGGATCGAACAGTATACGGCCACGGCGGGCACCGCCTGGCACGACGAGATGGCGGAATATCTCCATCAAATCGACCCCTTCGGCCATCTGGTCACGACCTCGGTGAAGGGCGACTCGTTCCTCTCGGGCGTCTACAACGTCTTCGAGCTTGACTCGATCGACTACGTCAACGTCCACAGCTACGGCATCTACAACCATACGACCACGCTGCCGACGCGGCAGAAGAACGGCTTCCTCGCCTTCCAGAAACCGATCCTCTACGCCGAAGTCGGCTATTCCGGAAACGGCGGCGTCGACCAGATGGCGGTCGATCCCAACAACGTCACGCTCCACCAGGAACTCTGGGGCGGGATGATGGGAGCCGGCGCCGGCACCGGGATG
>CAIMSF010000135.1 GCA_903844055.1 uncultured bacterium | reverse complement strand
TGTTGCTCGCCGGTTTCACCCTCTTCGCCATCCTCCGGATCCAGGCGGATCCCGTCATCCTTGAAAACCTGCAGTTTTGGGCAATCGCGACGCTCGTCACGATCGGCATAGGGATCGGCGCGACGATCGTGACCCAGATCGTCTTCCACATCGTCTTCGCGGTGTCCGTCGCCGTCGTCGAGGAGCGCGACCACGGAAAATGCGAAGAAGGCAAGGTCGAAACGATCCTCAAGCGGGAAACCGTCGAAGACGAGCGCGACAAGACGATCGAACTCAAGTCGAACTCTGTCGGGTATGGATTCGCCGGCTTCGGCTTGATCCTCGGCCTGGTCCTGCTTGCGGTCAGTGGATCGGCGATCCAGCTCTTGTTCTCGCTCTACGGCGCGTTCTCGGTCGGATCGATCGTCGAAGGGTTCGTCAAGCTGCACCTGTACCGTAAGGGCTGCTAAGATGGCAAGACACTACGCCATCACCAACAACATCCGCAAGCTCCGGTTCTTCGCCAACGAGATGACCCAAGCCGAACTCGCCGAGAAGGCGGGCGTTTCCCGGCAGACGGTCGTCGCGATCGAGGCGGGGAAATACGCCCCGACGCTCGAACTCGCTTTCCGGATCGCCGACGCGTTCGGCGTCGCGATCGGCGAGGTCTTCGCCTGCTCTGTGACGGAGGACGGGAAATGAAGGCCGTCGTCTACGACAAGTCGCATCGGCCGGTTCCGTTGATTCTCTCCGAGGTTCCGACCCCTGAACCAAAGAACAATGAGGTCCTCGTCAAGATCGCCGCGTCGTCCTTGAACGCGCTCGACTACCGTCCGATCAAGATGGGATTTCCCTTCAAGCCGGGACAGATCTTCGGCGCCGACATGGCCGGGACCGTGGTTTCCCGCGGTTCGGCGGCGACGCGGTTCCATGAAGGCGACCGCGTGTTCGCCGACCTCTCGCCCTATGGATCGGGAGCGTTCGCCGAATTCGTCTGCGTCCCCGAGCGGGCGCTCGTCAAGATTCCGGATGAGGTCGGGTTTGAAGCGGCAGCCACTCTTCCGGTCGCCGGCCTCACCGCCCTCCAGGCCCTTCGGAAGAGCGGGATGACGCTTGCGGGGAAGAAGATCCTCGTCTATGGCGCCTCCGGCGGCGTCGGTACCTTCGCGGTGCAGTTGGCCAAGGCGGAAGGCGCCGTCGTCACCGCCGTCGGGAGCACCAAGAACGAAGCATTGATCCGGTCGCTCGGCGCGGATGCATTCATCGACTACAAGAACACGGATGTGACGAAATCGACGGAACGGTTTGACGTGATTCTCGCCATCAATGGTTATCAACCATTGTCGAAATACCGTCGCATCCTCGCCGGTCACGGAGTATTCGTCCTGGTCGGCGGATCGATGAAGCAGGTCCTGAAGACGATCCTGTTCGGATCGCTCCTGTCGTGGGGAAGCAAGAAGTTCCGCTTCCTCGCGGCGAAGGCGAATGTTCAGGATCTCGAAACGCTGATTAAGCGTGTCGCCGCGAGAACGATCCGGCCGATCGTTTCCGAGCGATTCGAGCTGATCGAATTCGACCAGGCGTTCGCCCTCG
>CAIMSF010000134.1 GCA_903844055.1 uncultured bacterium | reverse complement strand
GTTCCTCTCGAAATCATCGGAGTTCGAGCACAACCAGAAGAAGACGTTCGAAGGCGTCGTGAACAGCCTCGAACGCCGCTACGTCGAGACCACCTCGAAAATGATCCGCGACTGGATCGAGACGATGATGAACGACATTCCGTGCGAACGCTGCCACGGCAAGCGCCTCTCCGAAGAGGCCCTCTCGGTCAGGATCGACGGGAAGAACATCGAGGAAGTCACGCGGATGACGATCGAGGGTCACCTCGCCCACATCGATTCCTTCCACCTCTCGGACCGCGACCGCGAAATCGCCCGGCCGATCCTCCGGGAGATCAAGACGAGGCTTCGCTTCCTGTCCAACGTCGGACTGGAATATCTCTCGCTTTCGCGCTCCGCCGGCACCTTGTCCGGCGGCGAGTCGCAGCGCATCCGGCTCGCCACGCAGATCGGCTCGCGGCTCACCGGCGTGCTCTACGTCCTCGACGAACCCTCGATCGGCCTGCATCAGCGCGACAACCACCGGCTGATCGACACGATGAAGGACATGCGCGACATCGGGAACACGATGATCGTCGTCGAGCACGACATGGAGATGATCGAGTCGGCCGACTTCGTCGTCGACATCGGCCCCGGCGCCGGCATCCACGGCGGCGAGGTGATGTTCGCCGGCACCCCCGAGGACATGAAGAAGTGTCCCAAGTCGATCACCGGCAAGTACCTCTCCGGCGAACTCTCGATCCCCGTCCCCGCACAGCGGCGCGTGCCGCAGCGCGGATATGTGACGATCAAGGGCGCCCGTCAGAACAACCTCAAGGACATCGACGTAGAAATCCCGGTCGGGCTCTTCACGGTCGTGACCGGCGTCTCCGGATCGGGCAAGTCCTCGCTCGTGAACGAAGTCTTGTTCAAGGGACTCGCCAACCGCATCACCAAGCGCAGCGAGACCGCCGGCCTCTGCGACGACATCGAAGGCTACGACGTCTTCGACAAGATCATCGACATCGACCAGTCGGCGATCGGTCGCACGCCGCGCTCCAACCCCGCCACCTACACGGGCGTCTTCGACGAGATCCGCGACATCTTCGCGATGACGAACGAGGCGAAGACGCGCGGCTACGACAAGAGCCGCTTCTCCTTCAACGTCAAGGGCGGCCGCTGCGAACAGTGCGGAGGCGACGGCGTGATCAAGATCGAGATGCACTTCATGCCCGACATCTACGTGCAGTGCGACCAGTGCCACGGCAAGCGCTACAACCAGGAGACGCTCGACGTCAAGTACAAGGGCAAGTCGATCGCCGACGTCCTCGAGATGACGATCGAGGACGCCGTCCCGTTCTTCCAGAACATCCCGAAAATCCACACGCGGCTCAAGACGATCAACGACGTCGGCCTCGGCTACATCAAGCTCGGCCAGTCCTCCGTGACGCTCTCGGGCGGCGAGGCGCAGCGCGTCAAGCTCGCCAGCGAGTTGTACAAGCGGATCACCGACAAGTCGATCTACATCCTGGACGAACCGACGACCGGCCTCCACTCGCACGACATCGTCAATCTTTTGAAGGTATTGAAGGATATCGTCGACGCCGGCGCGACGGTGGTCGTGATCGAACACAATCTCGACGTCATCAAGGTCGCCGACCACGTGATCGACCTCGGACCCGAGGGCGGCGACAAGGGTGGCGAGATCGTCACGATCGGCACCCCCGAGGAAGTCGCGAAGTGTCCGCAAAGCTACACCGGCCAATATCTCAAGAAAGTCCTGGCGGGAGGCCTATGAGCCCCCGCCTTTCTTGACGTTTTACCGTAGTTCTCGAAGATTTCGGTCAATTATGATATGATAGAAGAGAACTCGCCCGTGGGCGAAAGGAAACCCGACGATGAAAAAGACCGACGAAGACCTCCGGAAGGGCATCGAGGACCTCGAGAAACTGATCGAGGAAGTCAAGCAGGAGAACCATAAGGAGATCGAAAAATTGAAGAAGGAAGCCAAACCGTCCGGACCGCGACAGATCCGGATCGATTTGGCGTCGGAGTATTCAACCTCCCTGCCGCTGAACCTCGTCGTCGGGTCTTTGGTCAACTTCATCCTCTTCTTCCTGTTCCTCGAGGTCGTCGGCCTCGCCGAGGCATCAGGCGTCCTCGTCTACGCCGGCCTCGCGGCGGCCTTCACCGCCTACGAGACGGCGATCCGTCGCTACTTCTTCAAGCACCAGGTCAAGATCGTGCTCTACTCCTCGGGGCTGATCTTCTTTTTGCTCCACCTCGTCTTCTTCTACCTCGCCGACCTGGTCATCCTCCCGCAGGCGTTCTCGTTCTACACGTACTGGTATCCGATCGCCTTCGTGGCCGCCTTCACGATCGTCCGTTTCCTCGTCAAGTTCGTCTATTCAGGGGCGGTCCGGACGCTGTCCGGCCGCGCCAAGCGCACATAGAAGGAAGGATTCCCATGGAACAGAAACTCTTCGTCCGCGACGTCATCGCCGGCCTCAAGCTCGACGTCATCGCCGGCGCGCGCGGCGCCGACCGCCCCATCACCAATCCGAACCTCTCCAAGCCCGGCCTCGAACTGGCCGGCCTCTTCGACTATTACGAGCATGACCGCATCCAGGTCCTCGGCTCGAAGGAAGGCACCTTCTTCCGTTCACTGTCCGCATCCGACCAGAAGGGCCGCACGCGGATGCTGTTCGAGAAGCAGCCGCCGGCCTTCGTCTTCTCGAAGAACGTCGTCGTTCCCGAACTCTTCATCGCGCTCGGCGACGAGTACGGGATCCCGGTCCTCAAGAGCGCCTTCAAGACGTCCTCGCTCTACAGCGAACTCTTCACCTTCCTGCAGGCGGCGCTCGCCGAGCGCCAGACGATCCACGGCGTCCTCCTCGACATCAACGGCGTCGGCGTCGTGATCACCGGCGAGTCCGGCGTCGGCAAGTCCGAGGTCGCCCTCGAACTGGTCCGCCGCGGCTACATGCTCGTCGCCGACGACATCGTCGAGGTGTACCAGAAGGAGAAGGGCATCGTCATCGGCTCTTCCCCCGACCTGCTCAAGAAGTACCTCGAGATCCGCGGCATCGGGATCGTCAACGTCGTGAACCTCTTCGGGGTCCGCGCCTACCGCGAGAACAAGCGCATCTCGATGTTCGTGAATCTCGTCAAATGGGACGCCTTCACCGACTTCGACCGCCTCGGCCTGAAGGAAGACGCCCGCTACGTCTTCGACACCCCGATCACCTCGGTGTCGATCCCGATCACCGAGGCGCGCAACACCGCGACGCTCGTCGAAGCGGCC
>CAIMSF010000133.1 GCA_903844055.1 uncultured bacterium | reverse complement strand
TCGTTCGAAGTGGGCGGATGCCGCCGCATGGCCGCCTGCGAACGCCGTGACCGGCGGGACCGACGCATCGATCCCTGCAGGCATCGAATCATCCGGTTCGGGCATGGGCGGGTGCGCCACCGCGACCGCGGGCAAGCCCGCGAAATCGAGAAAGGACGAATGCATGCGCAACAGTTTGGGGCGCAGCGTGTACGCGCCGTACTCGGCGTGGTCGGAGGCGGCCCGCACGGGCACGACGGCGTCGGTGTCGACTTCCTCGAGGGCAACCTGCGGAAAACGGGACCGGACGACCTCCGTCAAGCGGTCGCGCCAGGCGCGCTGGTGGGAGAGATACCCGGTGTCGCAGACGACCGCCGCAGCGTCTTGAAGCAATTGCGTCACTTCTGCGACCGGTTCGCCGCGCCGCAGTTCGAAGCCGATGCCGCGGCGGACGCACTCGCGCCCGACTTCCTTCAGGCCTTCGAGCATGAAGGTGAAATGTCGGACGTTCGCTTCCGGAAACCCGGCGAAGAGGACAAAGGCGACGCGGACCGGCAGACGCGCCTCGTTCGCACGTTCGATCGCACGCAGGAGGGCGTGGTTGTAGTGCACCCGCTGCGCCTGCTGCATCCAGTAGAGCACGTAGCGTCCCCCGGCGGAAGACGAGCCTTCGTGACGAAGGATCAGACGGCGGGGGTTCGTCGTCACAGGACGTCCATCCCTTTCAGGAGGATGCACTTGGGGCCGTGGTAGCGGACGCCCTGCACCGTTTCCTTCGAAAGGACGAGGTCGGAGAGCGCCTTGTCGATGTTGCCGCTGAAGGAGAAGCCGCTCACCGGGATGCGGTTTTTCCCGTCGAACCAGACGGCGAGGCGGACTTCGCCGCCGATGTAGCCGCTGTAGATGTCGATCTGGATGCCGGAGAGGGCGATGATCTCGAGATGCGGTTTGGCTTTCATCCTGGCGATCGTGGTCTTGCCGGGGGCGGCCTCGATGGTGCCATAGACGCCGTTCGGCTTCAGCCCGAGATACTGGGCGTATTGATTGGATCCGTAGTAACTCACGAGTTTGCCCGCTTCGACGACGCGGACCGGGGCGAGCAGGACGCCGTCGCGGTCGAACGCGTCGGCTTTCGAGGACAGCGTCCAGCCGATCGACAGGGCATCGCCCTTGATCTCGGACTGGATCGCATCGCCGATCTTCTTGTCGGTGTTCTTGCGATAGACGCCGTCATAGGAGAAATCGGCGACCAGTTCGCGCAGGAAGTCCTCGACGTCGTCGCCCGACAGGATCACATCCGCCTTCGCGACGTTTTCGATCTTGCGCGCATCATACCTCAGCGCGACGTCGGCGATCGCCGCTTCGGCGTCCTTTCGGACCTGGTCGGGATCGACCTTCTTGTAGGTGAACATGCGGATCAGTTCGACCTTGCGCTCGGGACCGTCGTGGGAGGGGATCGCCTCGACGTCGATCTTCGCGAGCGTCTTCGTGTCGTCGACGCCTTCGGAGTTCACGATCCGGATCGTCTGGCGGGCGTGGAAGATTTCCAGCGCGTTGAACCTGGATACGGGGGTCGCGGCCGCGAAGAACGCGTTGGCGATCTCGTCGATGATCGCGAAGGGGTCGGCGGATTCCGGCTTTTCCTTCCAGGTGCGCTTGCCTTCGCCCTTGACGAGGTCGAAGGCCTTGTTCTTGACGAACCGGGCGGCGAAGACGGCTTCCTCGATCTTCTTCGCGAGTTCGGCCTTGGAATGCTTGCGGCTCACCGCGAACGAGGAAGAGCCGACGAACGCGTTCTGTTCGCCGTGGCGGTGATAGACGGTGACCTGGTATTCGCGGGTCTCGACGCGGCGGGTCGTTTCCTTCTTCTGCATGACGTAGAAGGCCTGCGAGGAGAGGGTGGCGGTTTCGTTCACAAGCCAGCCCGAAAGTGCGGGATTGGCCTTGAGGGCGGCTGTCAGTTGCTTGATCATCCGATCTTCACCTTCGCTTTCAGGCAGGGACCGCCGTCGCTGACGCGGACCCATTCCTTGTATCCCTTCCCGCAGGAACCGCTGCCGATGACGTCGAAGTCGTTCGACACGGCGTTGATCGATTCCAGCAGGTCAATCACATAGCCGGACATGACGACCGGCGAGACGATCTTGCCGGTGAACTTGCCGTCCTTGATCTCGCGGCCATAGTGGGCGGTGCACTGGATGCCCCAGTTCTTCGGGTCCTCCATGCCGTTGTTGGTCTTGGCGATGAAGTAGCCTTCCTTGACGGAGGCGATCATCTCGTCGAGCTTCGATTTGCCCTTTTCGAAGAAGGTGTTCGTCATCCGGGTGTAGGCCTTGCGCTTGTAGGATTCGCGGCGGCTGTTGCCGGTGGGGGCCTTCCCGAGCTGGAGCGCCGAGAGGACGTCGGAGATGCCGCCGACGAGGATGCCCTTGTCGATGATCTTGGTGTTGCCGGCGAGGACGCCGTCGTCGTCGAAGAAATAGGAGGCGACGGAGAAGGCCGAGGCGGCGCCGTCCTTCATGCTCACGAGCGGCGAGGCGACGCGCTTGCCCATGTAGTCCTTCGCGGCGGCGCGGTCCTTGACGAACATGTCCATCTCGACGCCGTGTCCGAACGCCTCGTGGGCGATCAGGCCGGTGATCGAGGGATCGGTGACGATTTCGTAATAACCCGGTTTCGGCGGGACGGCGTCGAGCAGTTCGATCGCGAGTTTCGCAGTCTTGGGAATCAGATCCCCGAGCGTGCGGAGGGCGCGTTCGACGGAGTTGTCGCCGAAGCCGTCATAGGCGTATTTCGTGACCTCGCCGCGGCGGGCGAGTACGAAGGAACGGGGATTGCACCAGGTATAGTACTGTTCGAGATCCTTCGCCTTCGATAGGAACATCTTCGAGATTTCGGTCGTTTCGATGCTGGCGCGGGCGTTCACGATCAACGGGTCGGATGCGATGGTCGTTTCGACGAATCCTTTCAACAGGGCGATGATTTCCTCGGCGGACAGGTCCTTTCCGACGTTCTTGCGGCTGAACCGCTTGACGATCGGTTCCTCCTTGAGAAGTCCGACGGACACCGACGGGACGGTCGTCTGCGCGGCGACGAGACCGTCGACGGCCAGGACGACGTCATCGAGATGCTTGGCGTCGATTTCGTTCGTCGAATACTCGACGTAGGCGCTTCCGTCGAAGACTTTCACGACGAAGCCGCATTCGGTGAGTCCGCTCGGATTGACCGACGTCGTGGAACGGTCGACCATGATGTTCGTGCCGGCGACGTCCGTTGCGAGCACGCTCGCATACGCGTACTTTTCACCGAGGAGACGGACCAGTTCCTGGAGCGCCGGTTTGCGTTTTTTCAGATAGTTCGAGAATTTTCCAGTCATTGTGATACCTCCGGTAGTTTCATTATACCATTTGTGCCAACGATGAACCGCGTTTTTTGATGGGCTCCGCATCGTTTTAAAGACTTTTGAGCGTCCGCGAGCGTCCGACCGACCCTTCGGCGCACGCGGCATTATAATGAGGGTGTAAAGGAGTGTGACCATCCATGAAAAAGAACATCGGTAAAGTCGATCGCCTCATTCGTCTCGTCGTCGGCATCGTGCTCGTCTTCCTCGCCATCGCGATTCCGTTCTGGTGGCTCCTGATTCCCGCCGCGATCGCGCTTGCGACCGCCGCGGTCGAACGCTGCCCGCTGTACCTGCCGTTCGGCATCCGCACCAACAAGAAAGAGTAGAATCGCCATTCATCGAAAAAATCGGACCATTTGTCCGATTTTTTGTTAGTATGGGAGTTCCGGGTGGCGGAATCGGTAGAGTGCCCGCTCGCCGTCGAAATCCGCGTCGTGGACGACGACATACCCCCGGTCCGACAGAAAGGCGAG
This sequence comes from uncultured bacterium, assembly GCA_903844055.1. Taxonomy (GTDB): domain Bacteria; phylum Bacillota_I; class Bacilli_A; order Izemoplasmatales; family Hujiaoplasmataceae; genus UBA12489. The sequence goes on along the minus strand of CAIMSF010000133.1, from coordinate 6,581 downwards.
CGCCGCGACGCCGTCGGGATCGTAGGAAATCGCCAAAAAGGCCTGACGGAGCGCGTTACGGAGACCGACGCTGAGCGTATTGGTTACCGTGACGGCGGTGGCGTAGATGCCCTCGGACAGCGCGACGGCCTTGGTTTCCGCGAAACGGTCAAGGGTGGGGTGCATCGCTTGCCAGAGGCTGAAATCGGCATCGTCGGTCCGCGCGTCAAGATAGGTGAAGCAGGCGTCGACGGTACCGTCCATCAGGGCGATGATCGCATTGGCATGGCCGGTGACGGTCGTATAACCGACTTCCCCCGCCTCCGCATTCGGATTTTGGCTGTTCGCAACGAATGACAAATCATGTCGACTGAGCATGAATTGCGGCTCGATGAACCCGTACCGCGAAGTCGAGGACTGAACCGCGACGTTTTTTCCCGCAAGCCAGGACATGCCTTCGGAGCGGAATGCATCCTCATCGGCAGACCGCACCAGCAGCATCGCATGGAGGGTTCCGATCCGGATGTCAGCCCGCGTCGAGCCGCGATACCCCGACGCGTTTACCGCCGCCATGACGGCGTCGGGATCGGTGACGACCCGCACGCCGTCGACTTGGGCTTCGTTCGCCGCATACGCGGAGGCGAGGACGACGTCGACCGCCGCGGGATGGGCGATGGTCGCAATGGCGTATGATTCGGCGGAAAGAATGCCGACGTGGATCGAACCGGATTCCATCCCGGCGACGATCGCCGCCTCATCGTATGACATCATGACGGAAACGTCGATCGGATACCCGGTCAATGTCAGTCGTTGTTCGATCATCGCCTCGAGGAGGTTCATGCCCGATGACACGGCCGCATCGTCCGCATCCTCCGGAACGAAAGCCAATACGAGCGTCTCGGGATCGGAAAGCAAAGTGGTCGTCGCCCCGCGGCAACCGGCAAAGCCGAACGCAACGAGCAATGGAAGGATGAATGCGAGAATCTTCTTCATTCGACCATACCTTTCCCCGTCATTTCGCCGAAGCGGTTTTGATTTCGATGCAATAATCCAGGATGATGTCGCCCGCGGCGTCCGGATGACAGAAACGGGGTTCGCAATACCGTTCGAAATACCAGGGTTCCTTGACCTGTTCGAGGCCGATCGCACGGCCGGCCGCGACGCTTGCGTCGTGGACCTTCGCGCCATAGACTTCCCCGTTCTCCTGTTTCCCCTTGACCCATGACACGGATAGATCCATCGCCGGAAAGTCGATGCCATGATACCCCTCCGGAACCGGGGTGCCGGCGGGACAGAAGACGCCGATCCAATACTGGAACTGCGGGACGCAGCGCATCAGGCCGATGTACGACCCGCCTTCCGGGGTATCGATCGCAAGCCGTTCGAGCGGTGCGAACAACCCGTCAGCGAACCATTCGCCCCATTTGTTGCCAAAACCGCCATGAGTGTCGCGGTCTTGATCGCCGTACTTGCGGCCGATGAAGCGGGAGGGAGGCATCTTTTCGCGGTAGCAGTTCACGATCTGCATGCCCATGCCGCCTTCCTTCTTGATGCCTTTGTACAGCGCGGCGATCTCCGCCAGGCGTTCGGGGATCATGATCTTCTGCGGGCAGTGGGTCAGGCATTCGCCGCACCAGATGCAGGCTTCGGCGCGATGTTCGGGCGAAATCTCCTCGTAGTCGTCGACGAACCCGCGCTTGTGCCGATGCAGGGCGAACTCGTTGTGGACCCGGAAGATCCGCGGGATGTCGACGCCGTTCGGGCAGGGCATGCAGTAACGGCAGGCCGTGCACGGGATCGTGCGGTTCTTCAGGAACGCTTCGAGCGCGCGATGCAGGACATCCTCATCCTTGGCTTCAAGCGGACGGAACGCCGCCATCGTCGCCAGGTTGTCCGATACCTGTTCCTCGTTCGACATCCCCGACAGCACGACCATGACGTTGGGTTTGGATGCCGCATAGCGGATCGCCCAGGAAGCGACGCTTTTTTCCGGTTCGGCCGCCTTCAGGATGGAGACGGCTTCTTCGCTCAGCGTCGCGAGCAATCCGCCGCGCACCGGCTCCATGACGATGACGGGGACGCCGTATCCCGTCACGATGTCGTACTGGCGACGGGCGTCCTGGAACTCCCAATCGAGATAGTTGAGCTGGAGCTGAACGAAATCCCATTCGTGCGCATGGATGATGCGGTCGAGGACGTCCGGGACGTCATGGAACGAGAATCCGAGATGGCGGATCTTGCCCGCGGCCTTCATCTCGCGGAGGAACTCCATCACGCCGGGAATCAGATAGGGCTTGTAGTTTTCCTCGCCCAGGGCATGGCAGAGATAGTAGTCGAAGTATTCGACCTGGCATTTCGCCAGTTGCTCGTTGAAGTACTTTTCGGCGTCGGTGCGCGAATGGACGAGCCATCCCGGCATCTTCGAGGCAAGGTAAAACGATTCGCGCGGGTATTTCTTCAACGCCTGTCCGATGAACAGCTCCGAGAGTCCGTGATGATAGGGATACGCCGTGTCGAAGTACGTCACGCCGCGCGCGTAGGCTTCATCGATCATCTTTTCCGCGCGGGCGACGTCGATGTCGGGTTTGTCCTTTTCCAGGGTCGGCAGGCGCATGCATCCGAAGCCGAGCAGCGACGGATTGGCTTCGATGCCTTTGAAGCGGGTCGTTTTCACGTACACTTTGTTTTCCATTTTCCTGACTCCTTCGGGAAGATCGTCTTCGTGAATCACGCGGTAGTGGGGATGATACTTCTGATTGTAGGCGGGACTGTGGTGGATCGGCCGGATTCCTCCCGCGAGATACTCGGAAAGGTCCTTCAGGCCTACATCCGCCGGAAGTCCGAGCGCACCGGCGCGGATCAGTCCGGCGAGGGTCGCGAGCCGCTCCGTAAATGCCTGCCGGGCGGCCTCGCCATCGAGGGGACGTCGCATCGACCGGTGGAACGCTTCCGCAAGCGCGTCGGTCGAAATCATCCCGGCATGAACGCATTCGAGCGGGACGCGGGCGTACCCCCCGCCGATGTCCTCGACGATCGCGCGCATCGGATCGGCAGGCGTCTCGGCCAGTTCGCGATGCAGATATCGCCGGACTTCGTCGAGCGTGGGACCTTCGGCGAAGTGGCGCGGACCGAAGGTCGCCTGATACAGGAGCTTCACGTGATCCTGGACCGTCATCGCCGGATAACGGTCGGCGTGGCGCTTTAGGACGGGGATGATGGGATCCATGCGGACACCTCCGAAACGGCCTCGATCGCCGTCGGTTTCATTATACTATGAAACGCCGGGGAGGGGGAATGCAAATTTCATCACGCCAAAACAAAACGCCGCGGCGGGCGGCGCTTCATTTGCGGATGACGGTGTCGGCCAAAAGACGGCGCTGGTCGTGGAACAGGTACGGTTCGGCGTCCGGTGCGGGATGTCCGACCGGCATGACGGCGACGGGGATGATCGAATCCGCGAGTTCCAACCGCCTGCGTACCTCTTCGGGGTTGAACATCGCGACCCAGCAGGTGCCGAGCCCCTGTTCGACGGCTTCGAACATGATGTGGGTGCCGACGATGCCGAGGTCGACTTCGCCGGAATCATAGCCGTCCTTGCGTTTCCAACTCTCTTTCGCGTCGTAGCACAGAATCAGGACGACGGGAGCGCCGAAGCGTCCGCGCGTACAGGCGTCGACGATCGCGATCGCCTCCGGACTCTGCATCACAAAGATGCGCTGGGGCTGGTTGTTGTGGGCGGTCGGCGCGTTGCGCGCCGCTTCGAGGATGCGGTCGAGCCGCTCCGGTTCGACCGGATCGGGGGAAAACTTGCGAACCGAAAACCGTTGTCTCGTCATATCCAGAAAAGTCATGTCGTCCCCCCCTTTTTCAGACATGGTGCGCGGTGCAATGACCGAACGAACGCCGGCGGGACAGCAGTTCCGCGACCAGAAAGAACGCTCCCATGTAGGCCCACATCGTGAGCGCGACGGAGATCGAATAGAGCGCGGTGCCGCTTCCGAAGAGGTTCTCGAGGATCGCGAAGGGCGTGCCGTCGGCGCGCGAAAGGAACATGTAGTTGTCCTGAAACTGCGCGACCTTGCCGATTTGGTCGACGACGAAGGCCAGCGCCATGAAGACGCCCAAGATAAGGACCCCGGACATGCGGTTCTTCTTCTCAAGCGTCCCCAATCCGGAGAGTCCGATGTAGAGCGCGCTGAATCCGGAGGTCATGTGGGTCGCAAGACTGATCAGCGGGTCGAAATGCAGCACCGGAAAAATCGAATAGATGTTGCCGGCGAGATAGGTTCCGAGCACGGCGCCCAGCAGACCGAACATCATCACGAAATCGAGCGCCGCCTGCTGGATCCGACCCCTGGCGAAGGCGGCCACGGGAAGGACGATGAGCGGGATCGAGCAGAGGAACAGCGGCAGATAGTTGAGCAGGATCCGGAGGCTGTGCGTGAGGATGCAGTAGTTCACGAGCTTGACCAGTTCGAGCCCGTCGAGGACGATCGCCGCGATGACGACGACCTTCATCTTCGCCGCGCGATCCGCACCGGCGGTCTTGCGGCTGAGGCGGACCGCCATGAACACGGCGATGAAGAAGACGGTGGATACCATCAATAGATGCTGCCAGGAGAACAACCCCTCGGGCGAACGGGTGAAATTCCAGCTGAAAAACTCCGTAAAAAAATTCATCGAAAAACCGCACCTCTTTCCGTATGACGCACCCATTATATCAAAACATGGGAAGGAATGAAATGGTCATGAGCGGGAATTCCGTCGTGCCAATTCAAACAAAAGACCGGTCCTTGACGATGACGGATCGTCTCGGCCGGTCCGGATCATCGGAGCGGATCTCAAGCGGGATTCTCGAAAGCTTGCTTGTCGACGTAGAACTGGAAGACGATGGTTTCCATTTCTGCCGAATATTTGATATAGAATTTCCCGGTTTCGATGCTTTTGTAGACATAGTATTCGCCTAGCGCGCTGAAGAACTGCTCGAAGGTGAACACCTCGTCTTCGGCCGGAGCGTAAAGGTAGATGAAATAAGTATCCTCGTTGGTGAATTCGTTCTGACTGTGCAGTTCTCTTCCCTCGTCGGGATTGACATACCGGAACGTCGAAGCTTGGGCTTCGATCACATGGACTTCATAATAATCTTCCTGGTCATAGGAACATCCTGCGATGACCGGGATGAGAAGCGCCAACAGCACGAGTGAACAGATTTTCTTCAGCATGGGATTCCTCCTGTTTTCGTATCCATTCTATGGGATGTTCCGAACGATGTCAAGATGCCGTGCGATTATGACCAAAGAACATTCGCAAGCATCACGATCAGGGGCATCGTCAGGATGCTGAGCAGGGTGGAGAGGCAGACGATCCGGACGGCCTTCGAGTAATCCTGGTTGAGCAGGCCGGCGAAGATGGCGACGTTGACGCCGACGGGCGCGGAGGCCGGTATGAGGATGGCGAAGCGGACCTCGTTCATCGATGCCGGAAGCAGGCTCAACAGCCCGATCGTGAACACCGGGATGACGATGAGCCGAAGCGCCGCGACGAGATACGCGCTCCTGTCCTTGAACAGGTCGGCGAACCGGCTCCGGGCGAGGTAGCTGCCGATGACGAACATCGCGATCGGCGTGTTGAGGGGGGTGATCAGTTCCAGAGGGGATGTGATCACCCGTGGCAGCGCGATGCCGCTAAGGAACAGCGCGACGGCGATCACGAAGGCGACCAGCACGGGATTTGTGAGGATTTTCTTCGGGCTGAAGATCGTTTTGTCCTTCGTGTACAGGTGCACCCCGTAGGTCCACTGGAACACGAAAATCATCATGACGAATGAAGCGATATAGAAGACGGCCGAATCCCCGAGAAGCGCCGATACGAGCGGAATCCCGAAGAATCCGGCATTGGCGAAGGCGGTCCCGAACTGGTCGACCACGCGTTTGGCCTTGAAGACGATCCGGGCGATCAGAGCCGAAAGGACGATCGCCGCCAGCGAGAGCAGGAAGGAAAGCAGGAACGCCCGGATGTGCTCCGGCGTCCGCTCGACTTGAAACGACTGGAGGATGATCGCGGGTACGACGAGGCGGAGGAGAATCTGGCTGAGGTCCTTCGCGCCTTGTTCCGTCAACCATTTCGTCTTGAAGAGAACCCAACCGATCGCCATGAAGCCGAACATGATGGCGATCCGTTCCGCGAGCAAACCAACCATTTCCATCTTGACATCCTTCTTTCCCGATCATGGCGGTCGTCCGCGACGTATGATTCGTTCGTTATCAGTATAACACGTTCGCCGGAGTTTTGATCTGTTTTGGATCGATGGATCGGCTCGGACGCGTCGGATCATCGAACCGTCGCGCGAATGCGCAGGCGTGATATAATAGGTGGTAGATCATGTCGAAAGCGACTTGTTTTCGACATCCGGTCATCGCAGGAAGAAGGAGCAGGCGCGCAGCGGGATCCGCCGCGTACCACACCACCCATGAAACGAACCGCCCATCTCGCCGGCGTCGGGTTCGCCGTGATTTTCGGTTTCACGTTCCTCTTCTCCAAAATCGCCTTGGACTACGTAAGTCCGGTCGGATTGATCAGCTACCGCTTTCTCGCCGCCGTCG
>CAIMSF010000132.1 GCA_903844055.1 uncultured bacterium | reverse complement strand
TACGACCGGATGTACGCCGAGTCGCTTGAGATGAAGAAGCTCAAGTCGGCCTTCTTCAATTCGATCGAGATGACCGCGAAGAATGTCGCCTACCGCCGAAACGACCTCGAATTCCTGAAACGCCATAACGTCGACTCGCACACCGTCTCGCGCGGTCTCGTCAACCAGATGGCCGGAATCCAGGAAGTGCCGATCTGGGCGAACTTCACCCACGACATCGCAACCGGCAAGATTCTCTGCGAGCTGCGATCCCGCGCCATCCCGATCCTCGACGTCGCCAAGAAATTCGGCGGCGGCGGGCATCTCCAGGCCTGCGGATGCACGGTCGACACCTGGGAAGACACCGACAAGGTCCTGCGGGAACTTGATCTCATTACGGAGGAACGTTGACATGGACAAGCAGCACATCTTCGACAAGATCCTGGCTTACGACAAGATCATCATCCATATGCACATGCGTCCGGACGGCGACTGCTACGGCGCCGGATTCGGACTCAAGTACATCCTGCAGGAATCGTTCCCGCAGAAGACGATCTACATCGTCGGCGAGACGGCCGAATACGTGAAGTTCCTCGGCGACGTCGACCAGATTCCGGACGAAGCCTACCAGGGCGCGCTCTCGATCGTCGTCGACACCGCGACGCGCGACCGCGTCGCCGACCAGCGGTTCACGAAGGGCGAATACGTCATCAAGATCGACCACCACCTGCCGGTCGACGCATATGGGGATTACCAGTACGTCGACACGACCCGTCCGGCGACCGCCCAGATCATCCTCGAGTTCTATCACGAGTTCGCCAACGTCCTGAAGATGAACATGAAGGCGGCCCGCGCCCTCTACACCGGCATCGTCACCGACACGGGACGCTTCAAATACCGTTCGGTCACGTCCGCCACGTTCAAGGCCGTCGCCACGCTCCTCGACTTCGGCCTCGATTTCACCGACATCCTGTCGACCCTTGACGTCCGGTCGGAGAACCAGATGAAGCTGCAGGGATACGTCCTGACCAATTTCGAGAAGACGCCGAATGGCGTCGCCTATATCCGCATGAAGCCGGAGATCATCGCCAAGTACGACGTCTCGCTCGAAGAGGCGACCTCGCTCGTGAACGAACTTTCGGTCCTTGCGGACTGCCCCGTATGGATCCTGTTCGCCGAATACGAGAATGCGATCGTCCGGGCAAGGCTCCGGTCGAAAGGACCCGCCATCAATGAACTTGCGGCCAAATACCAGGGCGGCGGACACCCGATGGCCTGCGGTGCGAACGTGGGCGACTGGAAGACCGTCGACGCGATGTTGAAAGATGCGGACGAACTCGTGAAAAAGTACAAAGAAGACCTTAAAAAAGCCGAAATTGCGCACGAAAATATTTAAAATTTTGCACTTGTTTTTGGAAACGTTATAATATATAATAAGTTAGCGTTGACCAGGTGACCCATGGAACCCGTAAAAATCACGTTTTTGATGACCGTGGACGGCAAAACCGAAGCGATCTTCCGCACCGACGGACAGTCGGGCGAAGGCGTCCTCGCGTTCCCCGACGGGGCAGGCGGGAACTACCGGATCGACTACGACGACGCCGCGATGCGCGTGCGCCGCACGGGGACAACCGAAATGGACTTCGCATTCATGCTTGGAACCCCGACCGCCGGTCTCATCAAGACCGCGGGGACGACGTTCCGCATGTCCGCGACGACCCGCCGGCTGCGGGTGAGGAACGACCGCCTCGAACTCGAGTATGATCTCGTCTCCGAAGGCGAGCCGATCTCAAGGCACCGGCTGTCGATCGAATGGAAATGAAAACGGAGGAAAGCTAAGAAACATGACCGATCTCAAACAATTGTCGTTGATGGAAACTGCGGAACGGATCCTGTCGCAGAACAAAAACCCGATGACCTTTCTTGAACTGTTCAAATCGCTGAGTGATTCGAAGGAGATGACCGACGAGGAAAAAGCCGCGGTCATCAGCCAGTTTTACGCCGACTTCATCGTCTCGGCGAAGTTCATCTACATGGGCGACGACCTGTGGGACCTGAAGGTCCGCCAGTCGATCGACATGTGGGACAAGGACGGCGCCTACTACCAGGAGTTCCCGGATACCGAGGGCGAAGAGGAAGAAGCCGAATTCGAAGCCGAGGACGAAGACGAGCTCGAGGAAGACGAAGCCGAAGAAGAACTCGACGAAGACGAGGAAGAAGAGGAAGACGAAATCGAAGAAAAGAACGAGTTCGAACTGATCGAGGAAGACGCTCCGATCGAAGAGGAAACGTTCGACGACGACAAATACAACGAATACATGGACGATTACGAGGACATGTACGACGAGGAATAAAGCGCCGAAAGCGATTGTCTTTTCAAAACGGATTTGTTATAATTTTAAAGAGCTCGCTTGAAATCGGGGTTCTCCGCCAGGGGAACCCTTTTCAATTTTGGAAAAATCGCTCGCGAGGTATAAAAAATGAAGCAGACCAAGTTCATATTCGTCACCGGGGGCGTCGTTTCGAGCCTGGGCAAGGGCATCGCCGCGGCATCGCTCGGCCGCCTTTTGAAAAACCGCGGTTTGAAAGTGTTCATGATGAAATTCGACCCGTATCTGAATGTCGATCCGGGCACCATGTCGCCGCTCCAGCACGGCGAAGTCTTCGTCACCGACGACGGCGCCGAAACCGACCTCGACCTCGGCCACTACGAGCGTTTCATCGACGAGAACCTGTCCCTCCTTTCCTCGATCACGACCGGCAAGATCTATTCGTCCGTCATCGACAAGGAACGCAAGGGCGAATTCCTCGGGGGGACCGTCCAGGTCATCCCCCATATCACGAATGAGATCAAGTCGCGCCTCGAAGCGGCCGCGACGGCGTCCGACGCGGACGTCATCATCGCCGAAATCGGCGGCACGGTCGGCGACATCGAGTCGCTTCCGTTCCTCGAAGCGATCCGCCAGACGCGCCGCGACTACGGCTACAACAGCACCCTCTACATCCACAATACGCTTGTCCCCTACCTCGAGACGAGCGGCGAACTGAAGACCAAGCCGACCCAGCACAGCGTCAAGGAACTCCGATCGCTCGGCATCACGCCGGACGTCATCGTGCTGCGCACCAGCCACGAGATCACCAACTCGATGCGTGAGAAAATCGCCCTGTTCTGCGACGTCACGAAGGAAGCCGTGATCCAGTGCATCGACGTCAAGATCCTCTATGAAGTCGCGCTCCATTTCCACGAACAGCATCTCGACGACCTCGTCTGCAACCATTTCGGGCTCGTCACGCCGCCGTGCGACGTGTCCGACTGGACCCGCCTCGTCGAGACGATCAAGAATCTCAAGGACGAGGTCGAAATCGCCCTCGTCGGCAAGTACGTCGCGCTCCACGACGCCTATCTCTCCGTTTCCGAAGCGCTCAAGCACGCCGGCTACGCCCATAACGTGAAGGTCACGATCCGCTGGATCAACTCCGCCGAGGTGACCGACGAGAACGTCGCTTCGATGGTCGCCGGATGCAAGGGCATCCTCGTCCCCGGCGGGTTCGGCACCCGCGGGATCGACGGCAAGATCGCGGCGATCAAATATGCCCGCATGAACGGGATCCCGTTTTTCGGCCTCTGCCTCGGCCTTCAGCTGTCGATCATCGAGTTCGCTCGGAACGTTTGCGGCCTTCCCGAAGCCAATTCGACGGAATTCGATGCGGACACGATCTACAACGTGATCGACTATCTGCCCGAGCAGTACGTCGGGATCAACCTCGGCGGCACGATGCGCCTCGGCCTCTACCACTGCGACCTCAAGAAGAATACGCTCGCCTGCAAGGCCTATGGCACCGAGCACATCCAGGAACGTCACCGCCACCGCTACGAGTTCAACAACAAGTTCAAGAAAATGCTCGAAAAACAGGGCATGGTCTTCTCCGGGATCAATCCGGAGACGGGACTGTGCGAAATCATCGAGCTGAAGAACCATCCGTGGTTCGTCGCCAGCCAGTTCCATCCGGAATTCGTCTCGCGGCCGCAGCGGCCGCAACCCCTGTTCCGCGATTTCGTCGGCGCATGCATCGTCAACACGAAGTAAAACACCTAGAAAAGTTGTCGAAATGACAACTTTTCTTTTCGATTAGGTATTGTGTACCGCACAGTAGTGTGTTATAATTGCTACCGAAGGAGGGGATTCCATGAATGCGCAATTCAAACGCGGCATCATCGAACTGTGCGTCCTCTCGCAACTCGTCAAAGAGGACATGTACGGCTACATGGTCATCAACAACGTCTCCAAGCACCTCGATGTGAACGACAACACGATCTACCCGATCCTGCGCCGGCTGACGCAGGACGGCCATTTCGAAACGTATCTGCAGGAATCCGATCTCGGCGCGCCCCGCAAATACTACCGGATGACGAAGTCCGGATTCGAACACTATCTCAATCTGCGCGACGAATGGGACCATTTCATCACCGGGGTCTACGAGATCCTGAACGAAGGAGGAAAAAACAGTGAAGAAATATTTAGAAGATTTAAAGACCGCATTGAATGAGTCGAAGCGGTTCACCGAAGCGGAAATCAAGGACATCCTCGCGGACCACGAGGAAATGATCAATGAGGCGCTCCATAGCGGCCTCGCCGAAGCCGACATCGAATCGAAGTTCGGCAACCCGCGCAAAGTCGCCGCCGACCTGACGGAGTCCTGCGGCAGTAGGCACGCCAAGGAGTCCAAGCGGGAAGACGATGCCCCCGTCTTCGCCCAAGTGCCGCCGAACGGAACGGTCCATTTGACGTTCAAACTCCCTTCCGAGGACGTCACGATCACCGCCGAAGCGCGTGACGACGTCGCCGTGTTCGTCGAAGGCGACGCTCCGGCCGACCGTTATGAGATCGGCTTCTTTGGAAACGAGTTCGTGATCCGGCCGAAGAAGAACGAGTTCCGCGGCTGGTTCCGGCGCGGCACCCTCTCATTCGACGTCCGCATCCCCGGCCGCATGACGGTGGGGGACGTGGTCTTCCAGCAGGCGAGCGGCGATTACAAGATCGACGGCGTGAAAGCCGGCAAGCTCAAGATCAACACCGCCTCGGGCGACGGCGAAATCGTCGACGGATCGATCGATCTGATCGACATCGCCTCGGTCAACGGCGATTTGCGGATGGAACGGCTGATCATCGGCACTGTTTCGATCTCCCAAGTCTCCGGCGACCTTTCGATTGAACACACCGTCTGCGAAGGCGATCTGGAGATCGGATCGACGTCGGGCGACGTCGAGATCCTCGACACGACCTGCGCCAATGCGACGTTCCATACGGTGTCCGGCGACCTCGAGGGAACCGAGTTCTATCCCGTCACGCTTCGCTTCAACAGCGTCTCCGGCGACGTCAACATCGAAAATACCGACCGGACCCGCACGATCCAGGTCAAAACCTCCAATTCGATCAGCGGGACGATCCACATCAGCGAAAAATGATATAATAATACCGGAATACCAAATCGACAACATCGAAAGGAAACCGGCATGGAACGACTCGAACTTTTCAGAACCCTCGTCAAGGAACAGAAAGCCTACCAGTACGTGATGAACGTGATCGGCTGGGACTCGGAAACCGAAGCCCCGCGCGGCGCGTTCGGCCCGCGCGCCGAAGTCATGGGCGTCATCGGCGGCGAAATCTTCAAACGCGCCACCAGCCAGGAATACCAGGACGTCGTCAACGCCCTCTACAAGGACATCGCGGCGCTCGACGCCGACACGGCGAAGGAGATTCGCCGCGCCAAGAAGGCGCTCGACAAGATCGTCACGATCCCCCAAGCCGATTTCATCGCCTATCAACGCCTCCTCACCCTCGCCCAGCCGGCGTGGGAGGACGCGAAGGCGAAAAACGACTGGGCGGGATTCAAACCCTTCCTCGCCGACATCGTCGCCGCGAACAAGAAGTTCGTCGGCTATTACGGTTTGCCCGGCGAACCCTACGACATCCTGCTCGACGAGTTCGAGGAAGGCATGTCCATGAAGGCCTACGACCAGTTCTTCGATGTCCTCAAGAAGGACCTCGTGCCGTTCGTCCGGAAGATCCTCGCCGTCAAGGTCGACCGCAAGGACCCCATCGCGGAGGCGAAGTTCCCGATCGACAACCAGCAGGCCTTCAGCAACTACCTGCTCTCCGTGATGAAGTTCGACCGCAGCCGCGGCCTTTTGAAGAAGAGCGTCCATCCGTTCACATGGAACACCTCTCCCGCCGATGTCCGCCTGACGACCCGCTACAGCCCCGACGCCCTTTTCGGATCGGTCTTCTCGACGATCCACGAACTCGGCCACGCGACCTACGAGCAGCAGATCGACACCGCCTACGACGGGACCCTGTTGTCCGGGGGAACGACGATGGGATTCCACGAGTCGCAGTCCCGCATGTACGAGAACATGTTCGGCCGCAGCCGTCCGTTCTGGCAGAAGCATCTGTCCGAACTGAAGCGGCTCTTCCCGACCCAGCTCAAGGGCGTGAGCGTCGACGACGTCGTCTTCTCCGCCAACAAGGTCGAGGCCTCGCTGATCCGCACGGAAGCCGACGAGCTCACCTACCCGCTTCACATCATGCTTCGGTATGACATCGAGCGGATGCTGTTTTCGGACAAGCTCACCGTCGACGAACTGCCGGCCAAGTGGAACGAGCTGATGAAAGAATATCTCGGCATCGTGCCGCCGACCGATTCCGAAGGCGTCCTCCAGGACGTCCACTGGTCGAGCGGCATGATCGGGTATTTCCCGACCTACGCCCTCGGTTCCGCCTACGCCGCGCAGATCTACCACGCCATGGCGAAGGAGCTCGACATCGACAAAATCCTGCGCGCGGGCGACATGGGCCCGATCAACGCCTGGCTCAAGGAAAAAATCCACAAGTTCGGCGGTTCGAAGTCGCCCGAGCAACTCCTGCTCGACGTCACCGGCGAACCGTTCGCCCCGCATTACTACGTCGACTACCTGAAGCAGAAATATACGGCGCTCTATCTCTCTCGATGACACCGCGGCGGCGCATCCGATGCGCCGCCTTTTCATCTTCAATAATGGGAAATGTCTTGTCCGCATGCGGCCGCGCGTGCTATAATTCCTTACAATATTGATGGAGGACAAACTATGCTCTTACAGAAGAAACTGATCGAAAAAACGATCGCGACGGGTCTTTCGACCGGCGCCGATTTCGCGGAAGTGTTCATCGAAGACACCACTTCGGAGAACATCCAGCTGGTTGGCGGCCGGGTCGAGAAAGCCAACGGATCGAACATCTTCGGCGTCGGCGTCCGCCTCGCCCTCGGGTTCCAAAGCGTCTACGGATATACCAACAGCAAGAATCCGGACGACATCGTGAAACTGGCGTCCGATTTGTCCAAGTCCTTTTCGAGCGAGACGAAGACCGAGGCGAAACCGCTCGGAAAACTCGAAGTCGGAAAGCGCCACAAGGCGAAGATCAGTCCGCGCGACGTCGCGCGGTCGAAGAAAGTCGAACTGATGAAGGCCGCCTACGACGCCGCCAAGGGGTACGACCCCGTGATCGTGCAAGTCGCGATCAATCTCGGCGACTCCGTCCAGAACGTCACGATCGCCAACAGCGAAGGCCGCTACGTCAGCGACTGCCGCACCCACGTCCGCATCTACGTCCAGGCCGTCGCCGGCAAGGACGGCGTCATGCAGACGGGCGGCGAGGGACCCGGCGCCGCCAAGGGATACGAGTACTTCTTCGAAGAGCTCGACATCCGCGAGGTCGCGAAGGACGCGGCCCGCACCGCCAAGACGATGCTCTTCGCCGAGGATTGCCCGTCGGGGATCATGCCCGTCATCATCAACAACAAGTTCGGCGGCGTCATCTTCCATGAAGCCTGCGGTCACTCGCTCGAAGCGACGTCCGTCGCGAAAAACGCCTCCGTCTTCTGCGGCAAGCTGGGCCAGCAGGTCGCATCGCCGATCGTCACCGCGATCGACGACGGCACGATCGAACACGGCTGGGGTTCCGCCAACTATGACGACGAGGGCTACCCGCAGCAGCGTCGCGTCCTGATCGAGAACGGCGTCCTCAAGACCTATATGGTCGACAAGCTGAACAGCCGCCGCATGAACCATGCGCCGACCGGGTCCTCGCGCCGCGAATCCTATCGTTACTCGCCGACGTCCCGCATGTCCAACACCTTCATCGACAACGGCAAATCGACCTTCGACGAGATCGTCGCGGCGACCGAATACGGTCTATTCGCGGCGAAGATGGGCGGCGGGTCCGTCAATCCCGGCAACGGCGACTTCAACTTCGCCGTGTCGGAAGGATACATGGTCCGCAACGGCAAGATCGCCGAACCGGTCCGCGGGGCCTCGCTCGTCGGCAACGGCGCGAAGATCCTGTGGAACATCGACATGATCGCCGGCAATCTCGACCGCGCCCGCGGTATGTGCGGCTCGGCCTCGGGATCGATCCCGGCCGACGTCGGACAACCGACCCTCCGGGTCTCCTCGATCACGGTCGGCGGCAAAAAGGGAGGCAAATGACGATGATGAATTTGGAACTGCTTTTCCAGACCGCCAAGGAAAAAGGCTGCAGCGACGTCTCCGTCTTCCTGACCAACCGGAGCGAACTCTCGATCGAAGTCTTCGACGGCGCGCTCGACAAGTATGAGATCGCCGACACCGCGAGCATGGTCGTCCGCGGCGTCTACAACGGCAAGATGGGGACGTTCGTCACCGAGATCCTCGACGACAAGCTGATCCCGTCGATCGTCGACGCGATCATCGAGTCTGCGAAGATCATCGACTCGCTCGACGACGCGATCATCTACGCGGGTGACAAGGAATACAAGAAGCTCGAAGGCCTCGTGAACGAGGAATTGAAGAACCAGGACGTCGCCCTCAAGATCGCCGCCGTCAAGGAACTCGACAAGGCGATGCACGCGGCCGACCCGAAGGTCACGATCGTCGAGACGATGTACAACGAGACGACCCGCCGGATCCTCTTGCAAAACACCAAGGGCCTGAAACTGGAGAACAGCGTCAACTCGGCGATGTTCGGCGGCTCTGCGATCGTCAAGGACGAATCCGACCAGCGGACCGCCTTCGACCTCATCGTCTCCAACGATCCGAAGGATTTCAACGCAACGAAGCTCGCCAAGGAAATCGTGTCCGACGCGGTCGCCGCGCTCGGCGCGAAACCGGTTCCGACCGGCGCTTACGAGATCGTCTTCCACGCGGATGCGCTCGCCACCCTGCTTTCCGCCTTCCAGGGCATCTTCTCCGCCGAGATGGTGCAGAAGAACATGTCGCTTCTGAAAGGCAAGCTCAACAGCGTCGTCGGCTCGCCGCTCGTCTCGATCGTCGACGACCCGTTCCAGAAGAAATCGAGCCGCAGCCGTTCGTTTGACGACGAAGGCGTCGCGACGCGGTACAAGGCGCTCATCGACAAGGGCGAACTGAAGACCTATCTGCACAACCTGATCACCGCCAAGAAGGACGGGGTGGCCTCCACCGGCAACGGCTTCGGCAACGCCGTCGCCGCCGTCAACCTCAAATTCCTGCCGGGTTCCGCCAAACCGGAAGAACTCGTGAAATCCTGCAAGAACGGACTCTTCATCAAGGACGTCCAAGGCGCCCACGCCGGCGCCAATCCGATTTCCGGCGATTTCTCGCTGCAGGCGAGTGGCTTCGTCGTGAAGGACGGCGCGATCGGCGCGCCCGTCGCGCTCGTGACCGTCGCCGGCAACTTCATCCAGATGATGAAGGACGTCGTGGCAGTCGCCGACGACCTCAAGACCGGGTATTACGGCATCACCACGCCCTCGATCAAAATCGCCTCGATGAACGTCGCGGGCATCTAGGAAACCTTCGGGATCGGCTTCGGCCGATCCCTTTGCGTCTTTGACGGTCCGGGGATTTGCCTTTACTTTCGGAGCCGCTTTTTGTATAATGTAATCTGGAAAACGCGATCGACGTCTACCCTCCGGAGGCTCCACATGGCACTTGTTTCCGTCAAGGCAATGGTAACGAAAGCATTCGCCAACGGCTATGCCGTCGGGCAGTTCAACATCAACAACCTCGAATGGACCAAGGCGATCCTGACCACCGCGCAGGAGATGAACTCCCCGGTCATCCTCGGCGTCTCGGAAGGCGCCGCGAAGTACATGACGGGATATAAGACCGTCGTGGCGATGTGCGCCGCGATGGTCGAATCGCTCAAGATCACCGTCCCGGTCGCCGTCCATCTCGACCACGGCACCTACGAAGGAGCCCTCAAGGCGATCGACGCGGGCTTCCCGTCGATCATGTTCGACGGCTCGTCGCTCCCGATTTCCGAAAACATCGCGAAGACGACCGAACTCGTCGCCCTATGCAAGGCGAAAGGCCTCTCGATCGAAGCCGAGGTTGGCCCGATCGGCGGCGAAGTGGACGGCGTCCACGGCAAGGGCGAACAGGCCGATCCGGAAGAATGCGCCAAGATCGCCGCGCTCGGCGTGACGATCCTCGCCGCCGGCATCGGAAACATCCACGGCATCTACCCGCCGAACTGGAAGGGACTCGATTTCGAACGCCTCGCATGGATCAAGAAGGCCGTCCCGGCCGTTCCGCTCGTCCTCCACGGCGGCACCGGCATCCCCGACGAGATGGTCAAACATGCGATCTCGCTCGGCGTCGCGAAGATCAACGTCAACACCGAATGCCAGCTCGTGTTCGCCGCGGCGACCCGCAAGTACATCGAAGAAGGCAAGGACCTCGACCACAAGGGCAAGGGATTCGACCCGCGCAAGCTGCTCGCCCCCGGCTACGAGGCGATCAAGGCGTCCGTCAAGGAAAAGATCATCCTCTTCGGATCCGCGAACAAGGCCTGACGATTCAGAAAAACCACTAGACGTAGTGGTTTTTCCATCTCTATCTACCCCCACGGAGGCATCGCATGGACTACCTGTTTCGGGAATATCTGGCGTGGATTGCCGAGAACCACGAGTTCTACATGGAACTGAAGGAGCACGATTCGATGCTCTACGACCGCTTCCTGCCGGTCTACGCGGTCCTCGACCGCATCTACCAGGAGGTCAAGGGCGAGAAGATGCAGTTTGATTCCGACCTCAAGCGCATCTTCAACGTCGGGCTCGAATTCCTGCACGAGCAGTTCGATTCGTGCAAATTGTATTTGGAGACGAAGTTCAAGGGCGACCTCCACGCGTTTCTGGAATACGACGCCGTCGTGAACTACATCCTCTTCGTCGAAGACGTCCGTTATGAGCTGGAAGAAAAGAATGCGGAATACGACGAGGCGAAACTAGAGGACCTGCTCGACCGGCTTGAGGAATACCTCGACGAGAAGGCCGAAATCGACGAGAACATCGGCGTCTATGTCGACAGCGTCGTCAAAGACGTGCTCGGCGACGCCTCGTTCGAACCGTACGGCATCATCGACATCTTCATGGACGTCGCCGAGACTTTCGGCATGTACCTGTTCGAGGACGAGGAAATCGTCCTTGGCAAAGATCTCTAGGAAAGGGTGAATCCCATGTTCAACCGCAAGAAATACATCCTCGCCCTCGCGCTGCTCGGCATCGCGAGCGTCACCGCCGCCATCGTCAACGCGATCTATGGGAAACAGGAATACTGGCTCTGGATCCTGCTCGTCGTGATGACCCTCTGGACCGTCCTCCGGACCCGCGTGTACGCGCCGCTGCAGGTGTTCGGCACGAAATTCACGATGCTCGTCGATTACGACCTCGACATCGAGGAGGCCTGCCGTCTCGCCAAGCTGGGCGCCGACAACGCGCCGACCGCCCGCGTGAAGGAAATCTATGGCATGTACTACGCCATGGGTCTGTATTACAAAGGCGACTATGAAGCCGCCGTCCGCACCTTCAACCAGATCGACATGAAGAAGCTCGACGGCGTCTACCACGTCCTGATCGTCGCCTTCATCGCCTATTCCGAGTTCGAACTCGGCAACCCCGAAGCCTTCGAGGAAGCCGTCGAACGGCTCCGCGGGATCAAGACCGCGATCCCCGTCAAGTACCAGAACTACGCCGCCAACTACCTCGAGATCCTCGAGGCGATGGGCAAGCTGTCCGCCGACCCGGAAGCCTACCGCGCGACGATGGAAAAGCACTTCAGCCGCGAAGACGGCTATATCTCGACCCGCCTGATCCATCACTACCGCCTCGCCCTCTATCACAAGGAGGTCGGAAACGTCGGGGAGATGGACAAGCTGCTCGCCTTCGTGATCGCCAACGGCAAGGCTCACCACACCGCCCTACAGGCGAAGAAGATGTTCCAAGGAACCGTGAACATCGAAGATTATGTCGTCAGGGACACCCTCGAGGAAGTCCAGCCCGCCGACGGGACCGCCCGGATCGAAACCAAGGAACCGGATCAGACGGACGGGGAAAACCACAAGCCGGAAGGCGAATGATCCCCGCGGGGACGTCATGAAGACGATCGAACTGTCCGGCTGGAACCGCCGGAAGCACTACGAGCTGTTCAAGACCTACCGCCAACCCTTCTTCAACGTCTGTTTCGACCTCGACCTGACGCGCTTCCTGCCGTCGGTCAAGACGGCCGGACAGCCGTTCTTCCTCTCTTTCGTCCACGCCGTCATGAAGGCGGCGAACCGCACCGAAGCCCTCCGCCTGCGGATCCGCGGCGAAGAGGTGGTGCTGCACGACGTCGTCCGCCCGTCGTTCACGATGATGACCGACGAGGGCGTGTTCCGGTTCCTCACCGTCCCCTACGAGGACGACCCGGAGGGATTTCTGAGGCGGGCCGCCGACACCGTCGAAGCCGCCAAGAAGGCCGTCGATGTCGCGGACGAGCCGGGGGTGGACGACCTCGTCTTCCTCACGAGCATGCCGTGGATCTCCTTCACTTCGGTCGAACATGCGATGCCGGGTCATCCGGACGATTCCTTTCCCCGCCTCACGTGGGGGAAATATCACGATGTCGCCGGTCGGATCGTGATCCCGTTCTCGGTCGCGGCGCATCACGCGCTCGTCGACGGACAGGATGTTGGTTTCTTTGCCGCTGAACTTCAAGCCGTTTTGAACGGCCGATAAAAAAACAGGGAAGACGAACGCCATCGTCTTCCCTGTTTTCTATGACTTTAGGAACGTTCCTCGGTCGAGTTCCTCGAACGCCTTGCGGAGCTCCTCCCGCGTGTTCATCACGATCGGACCGCCCCATGCGACCGGCTCGTGCAGCGGAAGGGCCGATCCATGGAGAAAGCGGGCGCCTTCCCCTCCGGCCGTCACCGTGACGACGTCGCCATTTGAGAACAGGGCCGCGTCCCGCGCCTTTGCGCGTTTGCCGTCCGGGGTCTCGAACGATCCGGCGAAGAGATAGGAGAACGCCGTTTCATCCGTCCCGACCGGCTGGGTGAACGTCGCGCCGGGCGCAAGCTCGACGTCGAGCCAGGTCATCTTGACGTAGTCGGGGACGAGCGCGCCTTGCCGCACGCGATACGTTCCGGACAGGATCCGGACGATCGCACCATCCGCGGATACGACCGGCACGGATTCCGGATCGACGTCGCGGTACTGCGGCCTCGTCATCTTGTCCTTGGCCGGGAGGTTGAGCCAGAGCTGCGCCCCGAGCATGCGCGGCGAGGCCTTGGGCATCTCCTGGTGGAGGATGCCGCTTCCGGCGGTCATCCACTGGCTGCCGCCGGCTTCGATCGCTCCGCGGTTTCCCAGGGAATCGCCGTGCTCGATGCGTCCGGCGATGAGATAGGTGATCGTCTCGATCCCGCGGTGGGGATGCCACGGGAAGCCCTTCACATAGTCGGCCGGGTCGGTCGAATCGAAGGCGTCGAGCATGAGGAAGGGATCGAAGTCGGGGACGTCCGGACGCGACAGCACGCGGACGAGCCGCACGCCGGCGCCATCGACGGCGGACACGCCATTGACGATCTTGCGGATGGTTCTCTCTTTCATGAGGTCCTCCTGGGGATGTTGGTCTGATTTCATTATACCATGCATGGATCGAGGACGAATGAAAAACGCCTCGTCGCGGACGGGGCGTTTTCGGGTCACTTGTTGGGATTGCGCGGCTTCATGTGCGGGAACAAAAGGACGTCGCGGATCGACTGGCTGTTCGTCAGGAGCATGACCAGGCGGTCGATGCCGATGCCGATGCCGCCCGTCGGCGGCATGCCATACTCGAGCGACTCGACGAAGTCGGTGTCCATCTCGTTGGCCTCGTCGTTGCCGAGGGCCTTCTCCTTGAGCTGGGCTTCGAACCGTTCGAGCTGGTCGACCGGGTCGTTCAACTCGGTATAGGCGTTCGCGTATTCGCGCGAGTCGATGAAGAGCTCGAAGCGCTGCGTGAAGCGCGGATCCTTGGGATCCTTCTTGGTGAGCGGGGAGATCTCGATCGGATGGCCGTAGACGAAGGTCGGCTGGACGATCTTCTCCTCGCAGTAGGCCTCGAAGAAGAGGTTGACGATGTGGCCGATGCCGTAGTGCTGCGGCTCGACGCGCAGATGATGCTCGAGGGCGAGCTTCTTCGCGGTCTCGTAGTCGGTGATCCGGAAGAAATCGATGCCGGTCTGTTCCCTGATCAGGTCGACCATGTGGGCGCGGCGCCAGCCGCGGGCGAGGCTGATCGGCGTCTCGCCGTACTTGATTTCGGTCGTGCCGATCGTCTTTTCGGCGATCGAGATGATGAGGTCTTCGCAGAGGTCCATCATGCCTTCGAGGTCGCTGTAGGCGAGATAGAGTTCGATCGTCGTGAATTCCGGATTGTGCTTGACGTCCATCCCCTCGTTGCGGAAGAGCCGGCCGATCTCGTAGACGCAGTCGAGGCCGCCGACGATCAGCCGCTTCAGGTAGAGTTCCGGCGCGATGCGCAGGTAGAACGGCATGTCGAGCGTGTTGTGGTGGGTGATGAACGGGCGGGCGTTGGCGCCGCCGAGGATCGGATGGAGGATCGGCGTCTCGACTTCGAGATAGCCCTTGTCGTCGAGGTAGTTGCGCATCGCGCGGATGATCTTCGAGCGCAGGATCAGGGTATTCTTCGACTCGTCGTTCATGATCAGGTCGACGTAGCGGCGGCGGTAGCGCTCCTCGACGTCGACGAGGCCGTGGAACTTGTCCGGCAGCGGCCGGAGGGCCTTCGTCAGGTGGATGAAGCGGTCGACGCGGATCGAGAGTTCGCCGGTGTTCGTGACCATCGGCGAGCCTTCGACGCCGATGATGTCGCCGAGGTCGGATTTTTCGAAGAGGTCGTAATCGGCTTCGCCGACGACGTCGTACTTCACGTAGATCTGGACTCGGCCGTACTGGTCCTGGATGTGGGCGAAGCCCGCCTTGCCCTTGACCCGCTTGGTCATCACGCGGCCGGCGACCTTGACCTTCGGGGGATTGGCCATCTCGTGGAGCTCGTCTTTCGAGAAGCCCGAAAAGGCGGCCTTGAAGGTCTCGGTGTTGTGCGTACGGTCGAAGCGGCTGCCGAAGGGGTCAAGCCCCTTCGAGACGAGTTCCGCGGCCTTTTCGCGGCGGACGATTTCCTGTTCTGTGAGTTTGCTGATGTCCATGGGTTACCTCGCGGAGTTGACGTCGACGATGAGGGCGGTCGCGGTGGTGATGCTTTCGAGATTCAGATACATGATTTGCAGATACGTGGACCCATCCTCGGGGACGGTGTCCATGATGTTGAAGTCGAGTTTTCCGACGACATACGATAATCCCGCTTCGTTGAGCGAGGCGATGACGGCTTCAGAGAGGGGGGAACTCGCGTTCTTCTCATAGATGATGTAGCGCACGCCATGCAGGATCGCGTCGTCGACGATCTCCTGCTTGTGCTGGGCGGTGAACTGCTCGGTCTCCTCGTGATAGCCGGGCGAGATCGAGATCGTCTCGATCCCGTAGTCGGCGGTGAGATATCCGTACAGGTTGGTGGAGGTCATCATGAACTTCGAACCGGCGTCGATCGCGGCCTGGTAGGCGGCTGACAGCGCGGTCAGGTTCGCCTCGATGGTCTCGTGGTTGGCGGTGATCTGCGTCGCGTGTTCCGGATACCGTTCGAGGAGTTTCTCGAGCAGGACGTCGTTCACCAGAAGCATCCGCGCTGGACTCACCCAGAAATGCGGGTCGTAGCCGAGCGTCGAGGGTTCCGGTTCCATCGTCGTGGTCGTGGTTTCCTCGTCGTCGTGATGGTGGATGACGCCTTCGATGAACTGGATTTCGTGTTCGATCTTGACGATCCGGCCTTCGTCGAACATCTCTTCGAAGACGCCGGTGATCTGGTTGTCGATCTGGGCGTCGAGGTTGGCGCCGACATAGACGAGCAGCCCTGCGTTCTTCATCGCGATGATCTGCTTGGGAGACCAGTCGGCGATCGCGTCATGGGACGAGATGCCGGGAACCATCGCGGCGGTGAGGCCGGTTCCGGCCGTCATGTTGCCAAGCAGGTAGACGAGCGGATAGACGGTCGCGTACAGGTCGTCGCCTTCCTCGGTCGGCGTGCAGGCCGTCACGGCCGACACGCCGATCAGGACCGCAAGAAAAGCCATCAGTTTTTTCATCAGGTCACCACCGTCTT
>CAIMSF010000131.1 GCA_903844055.1 uncultured bacterium | reverse complement strand
TTCTGCGACCGCGGGAAGTCGGCGGCGGGGACGATCTTCCCGAGCGCCTCGAGGACGATCGACCAGAGCTGCGCGTGCCGTTCGCCGAAGAGCAGGACCACCCGCTGGCTCTGCGAGTCGAAGGCGCTCGGGGTGTACTTGACGGCGTGTCCGACGAGTTGTTCGACGCGTGCGTCGGGGACGACGGGAGCGGGGGTGAGGCTGTGGATCGAACGGCGCGTTTCCAGCGCCCGGGTGAATTCCATATTGGGACCCTCCTTGAGATATGAATTTTTATTCATATTATAGCACGGTTCCGACGCGACGCGAAGCGAGGTGCTCGGCGGGAAAACAAAGCGGGCGCCCCGGGGGACGCCCGCCGCGCTTCAGACGTTGACGGTCAGAAACACGTTGATGATGTCTTTCAAGAGGTTGTGGTCGTAGATCCACTTCGACAGGCGGAACTGCTCCGTCGAAAGCGCCATGTCGTTCTCGAGGAACGGCGCGAGCGCCTCGGAGATCGCCGGAATCGTCATGAGCAGGCCGAGGATGAAGAACAGGACGAGGATGATGACGAAGATCTTGACGAGTCCGAAGAGGACGCCGAGGACCTTGTCGATCTCGCGGATGACCGGGATCTTCGTGACGCCCTTGACGACGAGCTTCAAGATGAAGAAGACGATGATCGATCCGAGGAAGAGGACGATGAAGGCGATCACGAGCATCGCGACGTCGACGAGGACGGGATGGATCGTGTCGACGAGCGAGGCGGCGATGTCCTCCACCTTGATGCCGTCGGCGATCCATTCCTGAAGGAACGTCGGAAAGCTCGGGAACGCTTCCTGGATCGCGGCCAGGCGGTTCTCATAGGTGAACTGGACGGTGAACTGCGCGGTCTGCGCGTTGAGGTACTCGAGGATCTTCGCGCTGACGGTCGGGCCGATCCACTGCGCGAGGACGCCGGCGAACGGGCGTGCGAAGATGATGGAGCCGATGATGCCGAAGATGCCGGACGCCATCTGGACGACCTTGAGCAGAAAACCGCTCTTCCAGCCGATGATGCCGAAGATGATCGCGACGATGACGATGCCGACGTCGATGATGCCGATGCCGAATGAACCGAAATCCAATAATGTCATGGTTTTCCCCCCTATGGCGAACCGTTCTTAACGCCCGTTCTCGGCGATGAAATCCTGGTAGGTCAGAATCATTTTCTTCGCCGCATAGACTTCGTCGATGCGGGTCACCGGCGTCGTGGTCGGCGCGTTCTTGAGCAGGTCGGGAGCGGTCTTGGCTTCCTGTGCGACCTTCTTCATGATCGCGATGAATTCGTCGAGCGTCTGCTTCGACTCGGTCTCGGTCGGCTCGATCATGATCGATTGATGGAAGAGCAGCGGGAAGTAGATCGTCGGCGCGTGGAAGCCGTAGTCGAGCAGGCGCTTGGCGACGTCGAGCGTCGTCACGCCGGTCGACTGGTCGACGAGTCCGTCGAAGACGCATTCGTGCATCGCGAAGCTGTCGATCGGGAGTTTGTAGTCGTCCTTCAGGGCGACCCGCACGTAGTTGGCGTTGATCGTCGCGAACCGTCCGACGTCACCCATGTTTTCCTTTCCGAGGGTGAGGCAATAGACATAGGCCCGGAGCCACACCTTGAAGTTCCCGAAGAACCCGGAGACGGAGCCGATCGAATCGGCGCCGCGCTCGACGTAATAGTCCGCGCCGAGCTTCTTCACCTGCGGGTTGGGTAAAAACGCCTCGAGGCCCTTGCGGACGCCGACGGGTCCGGATCCCGGACCGCCGCCGCCGTGCGGCGTGGAGAAGGTCTTGTGGAGGTTGATGTGCATGACGTCGAAGCCGAGGTCGCCCGGCCGGCACTGGCCGAGGATCGCGTTCAGGTTGGCGCCGTCGTAGTACATCAGGCCGCCGGCGGCGTGGACC